>NZ_VAUV01000009.1 GCF_005780165.1 Phragmitibacter flavus
CCTCCCTGCGCCCCCGTCCACTCACCCCCTCCCCTCCCCCCACCCCCCACTTCCCACTGCCCACTGCCCACCTCCCACTTCCCACCGCCCACTGCCCGCTCCCCACTGCCCACTGCCCACTGCCCACTGCCCACCGCCCACCGCCCACTGCCCACTGCCCACTGCCCACTGCCCACTTCTCCCGCTTGTGAAAAATTTCACAAATTGCCCTTGCCCCCATTTTCACTCAGCCGCATCTTGTCCCATGGCAAAGGCCGAGCTCTCCTACAAAACAGGCAAACAGCCTCACCCACGCGAACACCGCCTGATCTTCCGCAACATCGATCGCGAGGGTTACGACCCTTCCATCGAATGCTACCAGAAGCACGGCGGCTACGACCAGCTCCGCAAAGCCATCGGCATGGAACGTCAGACCATCATTGACGAGGTCAAAAAATCCGGCCTCCGCGGTCGTGGCGGTGCCGGATTCCCCACCGGCGTCAAATGGGGCTTCATACCGCCCACCAATACCAAGCCTGTCTACCTCATCTGCAACGCCGATGAATCCGAGCCCGGCACCTTCAAAGACCGGTATATCATGCACCAGGACCCGCATCAACTGGTCGAAGGCATGATCATTTCCTGCTTCGCCGTCAAAGCCCAGCTCGCCTACATCTACATCCGCGAAGAATTTCCCCAAGCCGCCATCATCCTCGAAAAAGCCCTGGCCGAAGCGCGCGCGCAAAATTTCCTTGGCAAAAACATCCTCGGCAGCGGATTCGACCTCGAAATCCACGTCCATCGCGGTGCCGGAGCCTACATCTGCGGCGAAGAAACCGGCCTCATCGAATCGCTCGAAGGCAAACGCCCCTATCCACGCATCAAGCCTCCCTACTTCCCTGCCGCGCTGGGCCTCTACATGAGCCCCACCATCGTCAACAACGTGGAATCGCTCTGCCACGTCAAACACATCCTCGAAATCGGCGGCGAAGAATACGCCAAACTTGGCACCCCCAACAACACCGGCACCCGCATCCTCTGCGTCTCCGGCGATGTCCAAAAACCCGGTTATTACGAGATCCAGGTCGGCAAGCTCACCATGCGCGAGGTTATCGAAGACCTTTGTGGTGGCCTCAAACCCGGCCGCAAACTCAAAGCCATCATCCCCGGCGGTTCCTCCTCAAAAGTCCTTCGTGCCGACGAAACCTATAAACTCAAAGACGGCCGCGAACTCACCATCTGGGACATCCCCATGGACTTCGACACCATGGCCGCCTGCGGATCCATGGCCGGCTCCGGCGGTGTCATCATCATGGACGACTCCCGCTCCATGAGCTGGGTCATCAACAACCTCAACAACTTCTACGCCCACGAAAGCTGCGGCCAGTGCACCCCCTGCCGCGAAGGCAGCCTGTGGATGAAGAAAATCAGCGACCGCATCGTCGCCGGCAATGCCAGTCCCAGCGATGTCGACGAACTCGAACGCGTCGCCAACCAGATCGAAGGCAAGACCATCTGTGCTTTCGGTGAAGCCTGCTCCTGGCCCACCCAGTCCTTCGTTAAAAAATTCCGCGAAGAACTCACCGGCGACACCAAACCCGATCTCGAAGGCCTCATCAAAAATCCCGAGTCCGCCCTCGCCGCTGCCAGTCTGGTTGCTTGAGGACAGCGTCGCCCGCGCTCAAAGTCCTGCTCGCGTCCCGTGCGTTCAGGCTAAACAACCCCCTACTAAACCGAAACCCTTCCACGCCTCGCCGTGATGGCTGAGAAGGCGATCATCAACAACACCGCCCGCGAAGGCTCAGGCACCTGCACAATCTGAAATCCCGCCACCTTGCTGCGCTCCGTGGTTGTTGATCCATCTGCCGCAAACAGAGTGAGCAAAAGATCCGACCCGGTCAGTCCGCTAAATTTCACATAGTTGCCTTGAGTGACCGAGGCATCGACCCCATTCACAATCGTCGTATCGGTTGAAAGCACATAACCAGTCCCCGAGGTATTGGGCATTCCGGCTCCACCCCTCGCATAATAAGTCGTTGATCCAACCGTGAATCCACCGATCCGCGATGCTCCATCGTCAAACATGTAAACATACAGGTCATAAGCCGCGAACGGAATATTGCTGAAAGCTGCTGTCGCACTGGTGAACACATCGGCCACCCCATTGAACAACTGAGCGTCATTGGTTGACTCCCCGGTTCGGTTGCCGAAGTTCCCCCCCGTCCCAATACCTCCTGTGAAGGTGAAACTCATCGAAAAGCTCCCACCAACCAGGGTTCCATCCTCATAAATCACCGAATCGCTGGCATCAAGCAACGCGTTGTTTTGATTGAAATTGTTCCAGTTCCCAACCCTCACCCCGGGCGCACCCGCCAGATCCCCCACCAGCATATCCCCGTTTGGACCGGCGGAATGCGGACTAAAACTGATCACTGTCGCCGCCGAAGCTATTGATGAGCAAAAACACACCATCCCCATCCACCCGACCACGGCTGTTTGCGTAACCCACTTCATAAAACGATATTAGCCAGCACCAGCCTGTAAATCCAACAAAACCTGCCCGTATTGGCCCTAAAAAACCAATCACTCCAACCGGGCCAACTTCTTCTGCACGCCATAGCGACAACTTCACCGCATAGACTTCGTCGTGACGGAAAACTCGCAAAAACACGTCTCACCTGCCAACCCATCGCTCATGGAGCCGACGCAGATCGAGTCTGACTACCCGGAGCCAACCTCATGGCCATCGTCTCAAACACTAGATATGTCGGACCAACCGCACGGTCCGCCGCCTGCATCACCCCCACCACACGACCCGTTCGAACATTGACCACCGGCGATCCACTGGTTCCCGCCACATTCTCGGTGGTCTGAACCGCAAATCGTTGCATCGTGGGGCGATCCCACAACTTGATGTCTTCCTTCGCCATCAGTTTGCCGACAATCCACTTTCCTTTGCCAATCACCAACGCGAGTTCATCCCCGGGCAAAAGCTCGTCCTCCACCCGATACTCAAGCACATTTAACGGACCTGTCGTCGCCGTCACCAGCTGCATCCATGACTTCGGTTGCGCAACGGTCTTGGTGACATCCAACGTGACAATGTCATCATCCAACCCCTCCAATCTGGCGGGAGGTTTCTCCATCGATTCGTATTGATGACGGCTGCTCGCCGCAAAGATCACCCCCCCAGCGGCGCGAAACAGGAATCCCGAATCCGCCCTCGCTGTCGCCAGCCTGGTTGCTTAGCGGGTGATCCCTTTCACATCGCATTCCCGAACGACTCAGAAAGATCGCGCTCTACGGCGCGGTTTTTGTGTTTCCTCTATGCTTTGCGCCAGTCGATGATCTGCAAACCTTGTATTCGACTGAAGTCGCGAACATTGTTGGTCACCAGGGACAGCTTCAGCACCAGCGCCAGGGAGGCAATAAACACGTCTGGCAGGCTGATCGGCATGCCTGCATTGAGCAATTTCGCGTTGATGGTAGCCGCCTCTTTGGCGCATCGGCTGTCGAAAGGCAAAATCTCCAAATGCGACAACAACAACGCGACCTTGCGACCTTCCTCAACTTGATAATCCGGACCGGCTCGCTCCGCTCCCTGATACAGTTCGAACTCAGTGATGGTCGAGAGCACCAGCTCCGCAGGTTTGTGTGCTCGAAAATGGGTTGTGACGAGCTTATGCCCCCGCAAAAGATCGATACACACATTCGTATCCAACAATAGCCGTTTCACAGGCTTTTCTCGCTATAAGTCACAAGTTCACGACCAAAACTTTTGCGCTTGATCTGAATGTCTTCAAAAAAACCTTCAGGCCAATCGCTGGTGAGTTTTTCAATTACAATCTTGTCTCCCACTTTGCTTAGTGAGACTTTTCCAGGAGGCAGTTCAAATCCTTTGGGAAGACGAACCGCCAGCGAATTGCCTGATTTAAAGACCATCGTTTCCATTCAGTGAGTATATACGCACCGTATATACTCACAACCACAAAATCGATTGACTGACACGACGAGCCACCAGTCGTGAACACTTCCGCACTAAGAAACTCTCAAAAAACGACCCGCCAGTTTCCAGGCGGGTCGCGACGATGGTCGGGGATCACTTCAATTCATCCATCAAAGAATCAATCAATCAATCGACACCGAGTCGCTGATGTCCCACTCGAAGGTGTTTTGCCAGACGCCGTCTTTTTCAAACACACGACCCTGCATGCTCTTGAAGGGTTTGATCCATTGCAGAGCCTGCTTCAATTGAGCCGCCTTCTCCGGCGTTTGATTGGGTGTGTTCGCGCTCACTCCTTCGACCAGTTCGGAAACCAGACCCAGGTCGAGCTTCCACACACAACCATCCACCGAATCAGCCACTGGTTTGGCCAGGGAGGCAGCAATGCCTTCAGCCGCACCTTTTGATGTGCTGAGGATCAGATGTTTGTCATTCAGGGTGCTGTTGGGAGTGAGATCACCGCTCAACAGTTCGAATTGATATGACCAGGTGGTGAATCCGTCCTTCTCCGTGCTTTCCAACGGAGGAATCAGCGACGGAGGGGCACCACCGCCCGGGGCTGCTCCACCACCTGCATTGGCTCCGAGCATCGCCGCGATCCCCGTCAGCGTGTCATTGATGGTCGTCCAACCCTTGGCCACTTCGGCACGGCTTTTGACTTCAGAAACCGTGGTGATCCGTGGGAATGGCTGGTCTTCACCGGCGGCAACACCAGGAAGCGGCGGGGTCACTCCGGCAAGGTCAATAAGAATGGCGGTTTCGGCACCGAGCCCCTTGTCGACAATGTCCTTGTCAGCCGCATAAACTTTCTGGAAAGTAGGCAGGATCAGCATGTCAAACATCGCCGCCTGCTGCTGGCCCTGAGCTCCGGCCACTCCGGCCTTGATCAGTTCCTTGGCACCCACATAAACCACGCCAAAAAGTTTTTCCAACCACGCGCGCAACTCCATGTTGAACTGTGGATTGCCATGATAGGTGATGCCAAACAGCGTTTTGTCCTGGTCAAGCAGGCCGGCATAATTGAGCGGTTTGCCCGACACCAGGAACTTGGGAGTCAAGCCGCCATACGACACGCCCTGCATGCCTTTCTCCCACCAGAAAGCACCAACGGCATCCGTCGCTTGGTGACCAAAAGCCGTTTTCTCCACCGTTGCCAACTCGTCGAGCTGGGCAGAAAGCACATTGCCCGCCTCACCGAACATGGCGTTGCCTTTCATCGCGGAAACCACGCCGCGCAGCATTGGCACAATCGGCTGGTCGTCATGCAGGGCCAGCATCGATTTTTCATTCAGAAAGCTGATCGCAAAAAGATCCTTGTCCTTGTGCGGAACAATCTTTTCCATCGCAGGACTGGCCAGCAACGAAGAAGCCGGATCCGCAGCAAACTTGAGGTGATCAAGATTTTTGCCGCTGGCAAAGATGATCTGCCCCTGAACCACGCCCCAGGCGACATGCATTTTCTTGGAACGCAGATCGGCGAAAAGTTTCTCCATCATTTTCCTCGACTCTTCCGAAATGTCGGGAGGAAGCTGGTCAAGACTGCTCTTCTGCATCTCCTCGTCAATCAGCAGGCTCACATCGATCAGCGCCGCTTTGAACGAATGTCCATCGGCGGTTTTATGATCGGTCACCTTGATCTTCTTCGCTTCAAGCTCTGCGATGGCTTTGGCAGGAATGAGTTTGGCGAGCTTTTGTTCGGCATCGTCCGCCTTGATGCCGATCATCAAAGGGAAGATTTCGATGTTTTTTACCAGCAATCCAGCGCGCTCCAGCGTCGCAGGGTCGTTGAGAATCGCCTGGAGATACATCAACGGGCCAGCCGCCATGCCGCCGCCCATGCCGGGTTGCAACCCAGCCGTCCCACCCGCCATCAACGCACGGAAGTTCATCTCGTTGTAGAAGCGGTTGAAATCGCGCAGGATACCAACGCTTTCAGAGAAGCCGGCAGCCCCGGCGATGAAAAAATCATCGCCCCAAAGCTGTTTGAGGGTATTCAGCGACTCCACGGCTTCAGGTGAGCTGTTCGAGGTGTCGGCAGCGGGCGTTTTGTCTTCGATCAACGCGCTGACATTCTTCCACCAGTTTGAAGCTTTGATGGCTTCGTTGTGCTTTTTCAACTGCACGCTGCCCAGGTAGAACTCGGTGTCAGAAGGAAGAATGGCCGCTCCTCCGAGCAGACCCGCTTTGTCCCCAAAAGCAGTGGAGGCTTCGCCAGCAGTAGTTGCTTTGGCCTGCGCCTCGGGTGCCGCCTCTTCTTTTTTACCACAATGGGTAAGGGCAAGCATTGGGAGCATGGCGGCAGCCAGAACAGGCGCACGGAAAAAAGGATGTCGACGTCTCATAATAAGAAATGAAGCTGAATGGAGAATGCCTTTTGGCTTCTGGTTTTTTTCCAATCCGATCATGTTGTGACTGCTTGTGGTGAAATTTCAAGCGAAAGGAACAGAATGCTTTCCATGCGACGCCTTTTTTGTAGTATGGTCGGGATTGCATGAAAGAATTCGCCTTCATCCACGAACACGGTCAGGTCCCGCCGTCGCTGCGCTCGCTTCCGTTTCTGGGATCATTCAACGACGATCAGCTTGACGATGTCCTCAACTCCAGCAGCTACATCAACTGCGAAGAGGGCGATGTCATTATCGAGGAAGGCACCTTCGACTCGCGCATCTACATTCTGCTCAGCGGTGCGGTCAATGTCTGCAAGGACAACAAGGTGCTCGTCACCATCGAACGTTCCGGTGAAGTTTTCGGAGAGATCGCCGTGGTCAACGAAGATCGCCGCAGCGCCTCAGTCGTTGCGGCCAAGCGGTCCGTCTGCCTCGCGGTTGACCAAAAATTCCTGCAGGACTTCAAACCGCGCGACGAAGATCCCGCCTTTTACGCCGCCCTCTACGAATTCATCGCCCGCGTCACCGCCGCGCGGCTCCAGAGCACCTCCCGCCGCCTCACTGAGGTCGAACTCGAACTGCGCGCGCTGAAAGAACAGATGGCCAACTCTTCCGTTGCTACGCGTGCAATACCAACGGTCGCCAAACCCAAGGGCAAGGCAAAACCATCCCGCAAAAAACTGACCGCAAGCGCTTGACCCAGCCTGCACGCAGTGAATTACCGGAGAAACAGGAAGGTGCCTCTGAGGCCTCCCTGCTCAATGGTCAGCGCAGCTTCCGACTGGAAATGTTGCAGGTGGCCAGGCTCGCCCCCAAAGTTTTGGGCGACGCCGCCGGTCTGGTTTCATCTTTCATGCAATCCCAGCTGACGCCCCATGGCGGATTTGGTGATCGTGATGGCCGACCCGATCTCTACTACACGGTGTTCGGACTCGAAGGGTATCTCATTCTGCAACTCGATCTGCCACTGGACAGCGCTGCTTCTTATTTGCGCACCTTTGAAGATGGCGCAGGCCTCGATTTTGTCCATCTCTGTTCCTTGGTGCGCTGTGCCGCCAATCTGGGCATTCCCATTTTCACGACGGAACAACAAACCCGCCTCGCCGAACGCGTGGAAGCCTTTCGCACCCCCGACGGAGGTTATCACGGCTCCCCCAACAAAGCCCGGGGTTCCGCCTACGGAGCGCTGCTGGCCTGTGGACTCTACGCCGACCTCGGCCTGATTCCGCCCGATCCCGAACGGCTCGGGCTCTCGCTGCTCGGATTGCAACTCGACGACGGCTCCTACGCCAATGAACCCGGTCTTCGCCAGGGCACCGTCACCGCCACCGCCGCCGCCGTCACCCTGTTGCGCCTCGCAGGAGCGCCCACCGATCCCCGCACCGGAGAATGGCTGCTCCGCCAGGCTTTGCCACAGGGCGGATTCCTCGCCACCCCGGGTGCCCCCCTGCCGGATCTGCTCAGCACCGCCACTGCACTTCACGCTCTCTCCAGCCTTGAAGTCGATTTCAGCAGTGTGAAAGAACCTTGTCTGGATTTTGTGGATTCGCTGTGGTCAGCCGAAGGAGGTTTTCATGGCCATTGGGCCGACGATGACCTGGACGCCGAATACACCTGCTACGGGCTCCTCGCTCTCGGCCACTTGAGTTATTGAGTGCTCGCCCCGATTTTCCGCAGAGATTGCCAAAATTCCCGCATCCTGAACGTCTATCAGCTTCGATGACACATGGCACGAATGCCCGTATCGTCTGAATTCGCTTGATTTACTGATCGAGAAAATTCATGTTTGTGAAGTTTATACCGCACCTTTGGACCATTGAAACGTCCTTTTTTTCGGTGATAATCTGCAATCGAGGCAAAGTGCTTAGTCCCCCCAACTCTCTATGGCCTTTTCCATCCGTTCACTCTTCAGCCCGGATAACGACGGGCAACCCATTGATCGTCCTCTTTCCGAGGGGATGCCAATCTCCGTTCCATCACCCACTTCAAGTTCAGCTTCCAAGTCCCAAAATATGTCTGAAGCTGAATCTACCAATTTGCTGTTCAAGGTCATTCGAGGCAAAGAGTCCAGCTCAGGACCAATCCACTCACCTTTCTCTCCTGTTTCGGGGGCACCCGAATCGGCCCCTTTGACCATTGGCGACGTTCTCTCAGCACTGCCCGCCGAATCGCTCTCCCAGGCCCGCATCGATCCCTCCACACCGCTCCCAGTGCAGAAGGAGTCCATTGAACGCGCGCTGCGCAGCGGTCAGGCGTCCCTGCCACTTCACGAAGTCTTCCGCGCCTGCCCTTCCCTGTTTGCCCAGCAGATCGCCCAAGACGACCCTCGACGCGTTTCGCTGCCCGCAGCCAAGATCGTCAAACTCCTCGCTTCGTTCGGATCTCCATCTCCGGCCAACCATCCGGGTCCCGAAGGCAATCCCGCCGCCGCCTCTTCAGTGTTTTCCGTCGCAACTCCCGCTGAATCGCCCCCAACCCCGACCCCTGCCAACGTCAAGATCTCTGCCGCCAAAGATCCGGTGTCCGGCCTCTTCTCACAGGACGCCAACTGGCCCCCCCCTCCACCCAAGGCATCCGGCCAGCTGCCCGATGGTTCAAACGGCTACACTGATTCCGTCAAATCAAGCCCCTTCTCATTTGCCCAGAAAGCAGATCAGGTGCCGAATCCGGCCCCCGCAAATTCACCGCCAACCACTCCCCCCTCATTGACCAATCCTTTCGAACGCATCACGGCATTGGCCAAAGTTCCAGACCCGACACCAGGCAGCCAGGCGCCTGCCGTTCCCGCCCCGCCAGCGCCGCCCGTCGTTACCGCCCCCTCAACATCTTCCAACGAGAAATTACGTCTTCCACTGCCGGTGGCCCTTCAATTCTGCACGGAAGAAGATCTGGGCATCGATCCCTCCCTGCTTCCCGAATCCGTCGAAGTCAGCCTGCCTGAAGAGGTCTTCCATCGTCAACTCGCCCACGGCGAAAAACCCTGCGTGCGCCTCGCCGAAATCCGGCTCGGTCTCATTCCGGAACACAAGGTTCTCCTCGCCGCAGCGCGCCCAGAGCTAAAAATCCGCCTGCCCGTTGACCTGTTCGAGTCCAACTCCGGCATTCCCCACCCAGCGCCGACTTCAGCCTCCCCTCCGAAACAGGCTCCGGCTCCGGCTCCGGCTCCGCCAGCCATCCGAAGCTCGTTCCTCATGGACGGATCAGGCGACGAGTCCGATCCATTCGCCGAAATGCCCATGTTGCCCGACTGGACCAATGCCGATCCCGATGGCGTGGCCCGATTGGACAACAATCCCTTCGACTTTCCCCCCCTCCCCGACCTTGCCGAGCCAGTCTCGACAGCCAAACCCGTCCCCAAAGCAGAGCCTGCATCAAACTTTCCGCTGGCACCAACCGCACCACCGGTGGCGACACCCCGATTCAACAGCTTCACCTCACAAGAAAAGGAACACACGTCATCTTCCGTTCCTGCTGCCAAACCCCAGCGTTCAAGAGTGACCTCCACCCGCCCCGGCAGCAAACACCGCCGCCTCTTGTTGCGTGTGCTGCTCGGCACCCACGAGGACCTCGACGCCGAAGGTGCCATCCAAAAAATCTGCAAACTCCCTGGCGTCTGTGCCGTGGCCTGCATTCGTGACAATGCCTTGTTCTCCTATGCAAGCGATGGATCCAGCGAAGCGCTCTCCTTCATCCAGCAAGCCCTTCCTCTCCGGCAGCACCTGTTGCCGCTGAGCCAGGTCTCCGGACTTGAGAACACCGAAATCATCACCCTGCGCAGCGAACAACGCCTTGTCTCCTTTGCCCTCAACACCAGCCTCACCCTCGGCATCCTGCACACTCCAAGCCCGCACGAGACCGAACTGCTGGAACGCGTCACCCTTTTGACCACGGAACTCGCCGCCATGCTTGCATCCGACGACGCTTAGAGGTAAATCCTCTGCACCAAACAACGGCTGGAGAAATTCAACGCATCGATAACGTATGGCGGTCATTCACGAAGAACAGCGCACCGTCAGTTTCAAGATCGTCTACGGCGGTCCCCCGCTTGGCGGCAAGACCACCAACGTCCAGCACATCCACTCCTGCCTGGACCCCGACACCCGCAGCGACCTCGTCAGCCTCGCTTCGGCAGCCGACCGAACCCTGTTCTTCGACTTCCTCGCCATCGACGCGCCCATGCCCAACGGCTACCAGGCAAAGTTTCATCTCTACACCGTTCCCGGCCAGGTCCTCTACAACGCCACCTACCAGCTCGTCCTTCGTCAGGCCGATGGCATCGTGTTTGTCGCCGACTCACAGATGGATCGCATGGTCGACAACATCCAGGCATGGGAGATCCTGCAAACCAACCTCAAACGCAACGGCCAGTCCCTCGACCGCATCCCCCTGGTCCTCCAATACAACAAGCGCGATCTCCCCAACGTCGCCCCAATCGAATACATGGAATACCTGCTCAACTCCGGCGAGCGTCGATTCTACAGCTACGAAGGCGCCGCCGCGCACGGTCACAACGTCCTCTCAACCCTCAACACCATCTCGCATTCTGTGCTCACCCGCTTCAATGCCATGATGGAGGCCGAGAGACAAAACGCCACCGTGGAAGCTGTCAGCGCGTGATACGCATGGATGCCAGCGCCGCCGAAGCCTATTTTCATCAGCAAATGCCCCTCACCAAGGCCATGGGGCTGCGTGTGGAATCCTGTGATGCCGATCACATTGAACTCAGCGCCCCGCTTGAGCTGAATCACAACCACCTGGGCACCGCCTTCGGTGGCAGCCTCGCCGCTCTCGCAACTTCTGCCGGATACGGCATGCTGTGGACCATCCTGCAAGATCCGAGCTTCCATCTCGTCATTCGCAACAGCAGCCTCACCTACCATCGCCCGGTGCGCGGTCCAATCCGCGCCATCTGCCGCCGACCCGACGAAGCCCCCCTCGCCGAATTCCAGTCCACCCTTGCCGCCAAAGGCAGGGCCCGCATCGATTGCGAAGTCCACATCGAAGAAAACGGCGAACGCGCCCTTACCTTCATCGGCACCTTTGTTGCCATTCGCTAGTCACTGCAGCCTGCCTCTCACAGGGCAGTCCGTTGCATGGATCACCATCCCCGTGGAAGAATCCCGCCATTCCGAGCGTATTTCCCTTGTGCCCATCCGCCCTGCCCCGATCTGCCAACCTCTCATTGCCCTCAGCACCCTGCTGGGCACGATGATGGCAGCCCTCAGCGCCCCGGTCGTTTCTTTCGACAACCAGGTCCAGGCCGTCATTGCCAAAGCCGGCTGCAACCTCGGCACCTGTCACGGCAACGCGACTGGGAAGGGCGGCTTCAAAATGTCGCTGCGCGGGGACGACCTCGACTACGACTTCGCCGCCCTCGTGCAGGACGCCAGCGGCCGACGCGTCAACCTCATGCAGCCCGAAAACAGCCTGCTGCTGCTCAAAGCCACCCAGGGCATTGCCCACGAAGGCGGCAAACGTTTCGATACGAACTCCTGGGAATACCGCACCCTGCACGACTGGATCGCCCAAGGTGCCACCCGCCACCAGAAAGACACCCCCACTCTCACCAGCCTCGACGTCTCCCCCATCCAGCAAATCCTCATCGCCTCAGCGAAATCGGTCCAGCTCAGCGTCATCGCCAAATTCTCCGATGGCACCCAACAAGACGTCGCCTCCCAGGCCGTCTACGAACCCGCCCAAATCGGACTCGTCAAGATCTCCCCGAGCGGTCATGTCACCTCCCTCCAGCCCGGCGAAGCCACCATCATCGTCCGCTTCCTCAAACAACAGCAGGCCGTCACCCTCACCTTCGTTCCCGAAAACCCCACCTTCGCGTGGCAACCCACCCAGCAAAAGAATTTCATCGACCGCCACATCTTCGCCAAACTCAAATCCCTGCGCATGAACCCGTCGCCGCTTGCCGACGACCAAACCTACCAACGCCGCGCCCATCTCGACCTCCTCGGCATCCCCCCCACCGCCGCCGAAGCCCGCAGTTTTGCTTCCGATAAATCCCCCGACAAACGCGAACGACTCATCGAGAAACTCCTTGCCCGATCCGAGTTCACCGACTTCTGGACCCTCAAATGGGCTGATGCCTTGCGCGTCGAATCCCGCACCATGGACAAAACCGGCATGACCAAATTCCATGCCTGGATTCGCGACGCCATCGCCACCAACCGCCCGGTCAACCAGTTCGCCCGCGACATCCTCGCCGCCCAAGGCAGCACCTACAACGTCCCCCAAGCCAACTTCTACCGCGCCATGCGCGACCCCAATGCCCGCGCCGAAGGCATCGCGCGCATCTTCCTCGGCACCCGCCTCCAGTGCGCCCAATGCCACAACCATCCCTTCGACCGCTGGACCCAGGACGATTACTTCAACTGGTCCGCCGTCTTCTCCCGCATCGATTACCAGCTCCTCGACCAAAAAAGCGTCGACAAAAACGACAAACACTTCTTCAACGGCGACCAGATCGTCCAGATCAATCTCAAGGCCAAACTCGAGAACCCTCGCACCGGCAACCCCGCCCAGGCCAAACTCCTCGGTGCTGCACTTCTCGATCCTAAATCCCTCGAAGAGAAACGGGACCTGCAAACCGCGGCCGACTGGGTCACCAGCCCAGCCAACCCCCTCTTCGCCCAGGCCCAGGTCAACCGCATTTGGTTCCACCTCATGGGCCGCGGACTCGTCGATCCCGTCGATGATTTCCGCGCCACCAACCCCGCCTCCCATCCCGCCCTGCTCCGCGAACTCGCCGACACCTTCGTCAAAAGCGGCTACGACATGCGCCACATGATCCGCCTCATCATGACCTCGCGCAGCTACCAGCTCAGCAGCGAACCCAACGACTCCAACGTCACCGATCAGGTCAACTACTCCCACGCCATCATCCGTCGGCTCAGCGCCGAACAACTTCTCGACACCCTCAATCAATTCGCCGGTGTCCCCGCCAAGTTCGACGACTTCCCCCAATACACCCGCGCCAGCCAGCTTCCCGGCCCCATTCACAACCGCAGACGCGGATCACGCAACGACAGCATGAGTTTCCTCCAGCAGTTCGGCCAGCCTCCCCGCATGCTCGCCTGCGAATGCGAACGCACCGACGACACCACCATGGGCCAGGCCTTCTCCCTCATCGGCAGCCCTCAAATCACCACCCTCATCAGCCGCAAAGACAACACCCTACGCCACCTGCTAAATCAAAAACTCCCCAGCGCCCAGATCATTGACACCCTCTTTTGGAGCGCCTTAACCCGCCCGCCCTCCAAAACCGAAAAAGACAAACTCTCTCAATATCTCGACACCGCGCCCGACCAACGGATCGCTCTCGAAGACATTGCCTGGAGCCTCATCAACGCCAAAGAGTTCGTCCTGCGGCACTAGTCAGACGCTTCTCCCGTCTCCTGGGGAGCACACGCATCTTGCGTGTCGTTTTTGGCGTCCCGCCGAAAACACGGACGCGAAGCGCCCAGAAGTTTTGTCTTGCCGACTTCCCACCGACCCGCGCAGAATGCCCATCCACCCTAACTCAGGAGCACCAAAAATATGCCGCGCCCACTCCTTTTCCTCGCCGCCCTCCTCCTCAGCGCCGCTGCGAATCTCCCCGCCCAAGACCCTTCCAAATCCAGCTTCACCACCAAATCCTACCCATTCAAATCCGATGAATTGACCAACGGCTTCATCCTTCCTAACAAAGGCCAGCTCCGCGCCCCAGGTCTTCCCGACACCCCCAACGCCAAACCAGCCGACATCACCAAATTTCTCGGCCTCAGTCATGCCGTCCTCGCCGAATACCTGCTCCCCCAAGGTGTCCACCTTCCCGAAGGCTCCCTCATCGCCTACAATCCCGCCAACTCCACCCTCACCGCCCGCACCACGGCCGAAGTCCATGCTCAGCTCTCGACGCTTTCCGAGCAAAGCCTCACGACAGTTCCAAACATCCTTCGATTCCGACTCCACCTCCTCGAAGCCGACGAAACCTCCGTCCGCACCCTTCTCAGCAAAACCCGACTTCCTCACGACCACACCCAGGCCTATCAGGAATTTCTCGCGACCCCCAACACCAAAGAAATCGACCTCCTCACCATCGACTCCCGCAGCGGCCAGCGCAGCATCTCCAATCAAATCACTGATTTCATCTACAACGCCGAGTTCACCGCCACCCAATCCGGCCTGCCACTCACCACAGGAAACCATGTCGAGCAAGTCGGCACCACTCTCGAAATCGATCCCGTCCTCGGCCCCGATGGCCGCACCCTCGACATCAACTACCAACTCAACCACCATTACGCCCCTCCGCAACAACGCTGGGAACCCATCGCCATCAATGGCGAAAAGCGGCAGGAAGTTCGCCTCACCAACTTCTTCAAAGCCAACAACAGCACCTCCATCATGATGTTCAGCGGCACCACCCGCCTGCTCAGCGCGTGGAAACCTCAAGACATCAATTTTCTCGAGGGCCGCCTGCAAACCGCGTTCCTCCGCGCCGACGTCGTTAAAATTCTCCCCGACACCGATCCCCAAATCGAAACCTGGTTCGGCAAAGAAGGCAAAGACCTCAAACCCAAAGCGCTCCCCAAACCAGGCGAAGACCCCCTCCTTCCTCCCGGCATGATGATGCGCACCTTCCGTGTGCCACCCGATTTTTTCAGCGTCCTGAGAGGCCAAAACAGCAACGACCACGCCCCAGCCGATCCCTTCGCCCCAGCCGCAGCATCCAGTGAACCCCAAATGACCATTCGCGCCACCGCCCTTGAAATCCTGCGTGCCCAAGGGTTCGAATTCCCCAAAGGCTCTTCTGCCAATTTCAATCCCGCCACCGGCGAACTCATCGTGCGCAACACCCAGGAAAACCTCGAAGAGCTTGAGGCCCACATCGGCAGCATCAGAATTCGTCGTCCCCAGCAACTCGTCTTCACCCTTCACCTCATCTCCGGCGACGCGACCTATCTCCGGGACATCACCACATCCGGCATTGCGTTGGCCAATCATCAAAAAATCTTTGAAACCATCCAAGCCGCCGCCAACACCAACCCCGCCCCTCATCAGTTAAAATGGCTTCATAGCACCCGGCTTCAATGCCGCTCCGGACAACGGGCCGTGTTAAAAACGGGTCCCATCCACCAATTCGTCGACCAGGTCAGCGAAACCAAACCAGCCCCAACCGCCAACTCCAAAGAAGGCGATAAAGCTGTCCCTCCCGCCCAAGCTGCCGTAGCTGATGCTCTCCGCGATTTCTACGCCGTCACGGATCAACGCGAAGCCGGACTTGAATTTGAAATTGATCCGGTTCTTGGCCCCGACGGCGAAACCATCGACATCAACCTCAGCCTCGAAAACCATTTCCGTGCTCCCACGCTGCTGCTGTCTGAAGCCGATGCCCTTCACCTTGACGCACCACAAACTCATTTCCACACCTATCAAAACAACACGTCAGTGACCCTGATCAAAGGTTCCACCCGGCTCCTCGGGCTGTGGCTGCCCAAGGGCGCAAACTCAGCCGAGGATCCCGCCCAAGCCCACGCCGCCTTCCTGCAAGTCGACCTCATGACCCTGGAATAACCGCCGACTGTGATCAAGGCTCGGGACGAGCCCTCTACTTTCATCCCCCAGTAGCAGCCGACATAAGGAGGCTCTCACCTCCCCGTCTCGCGCTACCGTCCATCCCTCCGCACCCCGTTCACGCCACGGCTTCCGCAAAACCAAACACCTCGCGGGCATCGGCAATCTCACCGGTAATCGCCGCCGCTGCCACCATCACCGGACTCATCAAAATCGTGCGCCCCGTAATGCTGCCCTGACGGCCCTTGAAATTCCGGTTGCTGGAACTCGCACAAAGTTGATCACCGATCAGCTTGTCCGGATTCATCGCCAGACACATCGAGCATCCTGCCGCACGCCATTCAAATCCTGCATCGGTAAACACCTTATCAAGACCCTCATTACGCGCCAGCACATCCACCACCTGCGATCCAGGAACCGCAATCGCCTTCACATGGCTGGCCACCTTACGACCCTTCAAAAACTTCGCCACCTCACGGAAATCGGAAAGCCGTCCGTTGGTGCAACTGCCGACAAACGCCACATCAATCTTGATGCCCTTGATCGGCTCACCCGCCGGCAGCTTCATGTATTCCAAAGCTTCAATGATGGATTCACGCACCACCGCATTCGCCGCGCCTTCTGGCGTTGGCACCGTTTCGGTCACCGCAATCGCCTGATCCGGGCTCACACCCCAGGTCACGGTTGGAGGAATGTCTTCGGCGCGGATGTTGACCACATCGTCATAGACCGCATCTTCATCTGAAGCCACCGCCAGCCAGGCCTCCACCGCCTTGTCCCAGTTCTCGCCTTTCGGCGAATACGGACGCCCCTTCAAATACTCAACCGTCTTCTCATCCGGATTCACATAACCACAACGCGCACCACCTTCGATGGACATGTTGCAAACCGTCATGCGTTCTTCCATCGTGAACCCGTCAAAAATGCTGCCGCCGTATTCATACGCGTAGCCCTTGCCACCACCCGCACCCAGCAATCGGATGATGTGAAGAATCACATCTTTCGAATAAACGCCAGGGCTCAGTTCACCATCCACATTGATGCGGCGCACCTTCATCGGGCTCAACGCCATCGACTGGGTCGCCAAGATATCGCGCACCTGAGTCGTGCCAATCCCAAAAGCGATTGCGCCAAAAGCCCCATGGGTCGCCGTGTGCGAATCGCCACAGGCAATCGTCGTTCCCGGCTGGGTGATGCCCTGCTCAGGACCCACCACATGCACAATCCCCTGCTTGCCACTTGCCAGGTTGAAATAGGTGATCCCAAAATCATCCGCATTGCGCTGCAACTCCGTGATCATCGCATCCGCCAAAGGATCCGCAAAAGGCTGCTCGCGCTGATCGGTCGGCACAATATGGTCAACCGTGGCAAATGTCCGCTCAGGATGAAGCACTTTCAGATCCAGGTCACGCAACATGCCAAACGCCTGGGGGCTCGTCACTTCATGAATCAAGTGCGTATCAATGAGCAGTTGTGTCTGACCGTTGGCAAGCGTGGCGACAGAGTGCGATTCCCAGACTTTAGCGAAGAGTGTTTTGCCCATGATGATGATTTACGAGTGAGGAGCCTTCAAGATAGCACGCTCATTTCCCCAGCGCAAAGGGAGAGGAGCACTTTTTCCTTTCGACTGCCCTTAACCCGATTGATGATTCACATCCAAGCCTCGCATCGCCGCAAATCCCCCACCTCTCGCGGGAGTATCTTCCCTATTTTTGACTTACGCTGTCGTTATTTCCCTTCCATAAAACGATATTTCATCGACCGTCGCCACCCGGCTGTTCTTGCCGCCATGAGTGACCGCAACGCTCAAATTCCAACAAAAAAGCCCCATCTGCCCCCTCCGCCATCCGTTGCTCTAACAACCACAAAATCCGCCCAGCACCCTGCGAAACCCGTCCTATTTTGAAGGTGCAATGAAAACTAAATTCGACAACCTGTATGCAGGGCTGCTCTTCGGCAGCCTTTTTTTATGCCCCCAAATTCAGGCAGGAAACCCCGTTACCTACTCCGATAAAACACCGGCTTCCGTCGCCACCGAAGCCGCCAGCTGGAAAGAAAACACCATCACCCCAGTCGCCAATCCCGTCTTCTTCGAAGACGCCATCATTCGCTCCGAAATTCGCCCGTTCTTCGCCTACCATCGCATCGACGACTCGTTCGTCACCGGCGGCGGCCATGCTGAAGTTTATGCCGTGCAACTCCGCTACGCCATCACGGATCGCCTCGCCTTCATCGCCACGAAGGACGGTTACATGGACCTCAACACCCCCGGCATTGGCGACAGCGAAGGCTGGTTGGATATCGCCGCAGGTTTAAAATATGCGCTTATCGATGACGAAGCCAACGCCTTCATCCTCACTCCCGGCTTCACCTTCGAAATTCCGCTCGGCAACAGTGAAGTCTTCCAGGGCGAGGGCTCCGGTGAATGGAATCCCTTCATCTCCGCACAAAAAGGTTTCGGCAACTTCCACCTGCAAACCAACATCGGCGTCCGCATCCCCAACGACTCCGACGCCAAGAGCACGATTCTGCACTACAGCCTGCAAGCCGACTACTACCTGCATCGCTGTTTCATCCCCTTCGTAGCCGCCAATGGCTACACGGTCGTCTCTGAAGGGAACAAACTGCCCATCGACTCCGAAGGATACGACGTGATTAACTTCGGCAGTTCACAAGCCGATGGCACCACCCAAATCACCATCGGTGCCGGATTCCGCTCCCGCCTCACCTCGCACATTGACTTCGGCATCGCCTATGAAAAAGCGGCCGCCACCCCCAAAGGCCTTTTTGACGACCGGATCACCGTTGACTTCAGCATTCGCTTCTGAACTCCAACCAATTTAGCTGGCGCAAAGAGAACACTCCAAAGAGCCGTCAACATTGACGGCTCTTTTTTTGGAACTTCAACTCAAGCGAGCAGCTCGATCACCGACCCTTCACTGGCACATCTCGCAATCCTCGCCCGCCTGGGCCTTCGCCCTTGCCGCCGCGATGAACTCCGCATACTCCTTCGGATCGGCCGCCGCACTGGCCGCTCCCGCCGTCGAAGCCGCCACGGTCTGAGCAATCACCCCGCTCAACTTCTTGGCCGTGGTCGAATCCGCCTGCTCAATGTTGCTCGATGCAATGGTGCGCAAATAATACGTCGTCTTCAATCCCTGACGCCACGCCGCGCGATACATGTGGCTCATCGGACGCATGTCGCGCTCGGCCAGCCAAAGGTTCACCGACTGACTCTGGTCAATCCACTTCTGACGACGCGCCGCCGACTCAATCACAAAGGCCCAATCCACCGCAAACGCCGTCGCATACTTGCGCTTCAGATCCGCAGGAATCTCATCAATCGGATTCAACTCGCCATGATGATATTTCAACTGACCGCGAATCTCTTCGGTCCACAATCCGCGCTTCTTCAAATCCTTGATCAAATACGGATTCAACACAAAGAACTGCCCGCCCAGGTTCGACTTCGCAAACGCGTTGCTGAACAACGGCTCGATGCACGGACTGCTGCCCATGATGTTGGAAATCGTCGCCGTCGGAGCAATCGCCAGCACGTTGCTGTTGCGCATCCCCTGCTTGGCGATCTTCTCGCGCACCGGTGTCCAGTCCATCTTGCCACCGCGTGGCACATCCACCTTCACCCCACGCTCCTCTTCCAACAGATCCAATGTGTCCTGTGGCAACAATCCACGTGACCATTTGCTGCCTTTATAACTGCTGTAGGTGCCCAACTCCGCAGCAAGATCGCTGCTCGCTTCATAAGCATAATAAGCAATCGCCTCCATCGCCTCGTCATTGAACTCCACCGCCTCTTTCGAAGCAAACGGCAGCCCTTTCGCATACAACGCATATTGCAAGCCCATCACCCCAAGTCCAATCGGACGGTGTTTCGTATTGGAATTCCGCGCGGCTTCGGTCGGATAAAAATTGATGTCGATGACATTGTCCAAAGCACGCACCGCCATGCGGATCGTCTCACGCAATTTCACATGATCAATGTCGCCCGCATCATCCAGATGGTTCTCCAAAATCACCGATCCCAAATTGCAAACCGCCGTCTCATCCGCGCTGGTGTTCAGCGTGATTTCCGTGCAGAGGTTGCTGCTGTGAATGACACCCGCATGATCCTGTGGACTGCGCACGTTGCAGGGATCTTTGAAGGTGATCCAAGGATGACTCGTTTCAAACAACGCCCCCAACATCTTCTTCCACAAATCGAGGGCCTGCACGCGTTTGCCATACAACTCACCCTTCTCCACGCGCTTCTCATAAGCGACATAAGCCTCCTCAAATTTACGACCGTAAAGATCGTGCAGATCCGGCACGTCATTGGAACGGAACAAGGTCCACTGCTCACGTGCTTCCATGCGTTTCATGAACAAATCGGGAATCCAGTTCGCGGTGTTCATGTCATGCGTGCGGCGACGCTCGTCACCGGTGTTGATGCGCAACTCAAGAAAGTCTTCGATGTCGTTGTGCCAGGTCTCAAGATACGCGCAGCCCGATCCACGACGTTTGCCGCCCTGGTTCACCGCCACCAACTGATCATTGTGCAGCTTCAAGAAAGGAATCACACCCTGGCTCTCACCATTCGTGCCTTTGATGTAACCCCCCGTGCCACGCACCGAAGTCCATGACCCACCAAGACCACCCGCCCACTTGCTGAGGAAAGCGTTCTCCGCGATCCCACGAATCATGATCGATTCAATGGAGTCATCCACCTTGTAAAGATAACAGGAGCTCAACTGACTGTGCATCGTGCCGCTGTTGAACAAGGTCGGCGTGCTGCTGCAGAAACGACGGCTCTTATACAAACGATACAACGCCAAAATCCGCTCCGATGCGTTCTCCTCCGCAATGAACAAGCCCATCGCCACCCGCATCCAGAACAACTGAGGTGTCTCCAGACGACGATGCGGTTTGACCTTTTTGTCGACGATCAAATAACGGTCATACAAGGTGCTGATGCCCATGTAATCAAAGTCAAGATCCGCCGCCGGATCCAGCGCATCGGCCAGCTTGTCGATCTCATAATCCAACAACTTCGGATTCAAACGCTCGATCTCCACCCCACGGATCAAATTGCGACGGAACGCGCGACGATGAAACGCCTGCAACTGCCCAACGCCATCCCGCACGATGTCCCAGCCCAACACCTCTTCATAAATGTAGCTGAGGTGAATCCGCGCCGCAAACTTGGTAAAATCCGCATCACGCTGCATCAACGACTTCGCATTCAATGTCACCGTCAGATTCAACTGCTCAATGGTGATGTCACTCTGAATCGAACGACGCAGTTCCGTCTCAATTTCATCGCGCGTCAGATTCAGATCCAATCCCAGCATCGCAAACTCGATGCGCTTCTTCAGATCGAGACCATCCCAGAGAATCGTCTCCTTGTCATTGAGCCGCACCACGATGAACAACTGCTGCGCATCTTCACTCAACGCCTTCGCCTTTTCGGCCTCAACCGCCGCCGGTTCATCGATCTCGCGCTGACGCTGACGCAGTTCGCGATACTGAATATACGCTTTCGCCACTTTGAAATGGCCCTGACGCATAATCTCTTCTTCGACCAAATCCTGCAACTGCTCAATGTGAATGAACTGCTTGTGATCCGATGCCAGTTGACTGCTCAATGCCTCTGCAATTCCCACCGCCGGGGCGGAATCCAGCTCCAGTGAAAGGAACGCCTTGCGCACCGCCACTTCGATCTTGTTCGGGTTCCATGCCACCACCTGGCCATTGCGACGAATGACCTTCGTGGGCACCTGCAAAGCGGCAGGATTGTTGTCGTAATCTTGATTCATTTTGTCGAAATACTGACGTCGTGCCATCACACTGCGCGCCACATCATGCGCGTTGTTGCGAATGAGCACACTCTCAATCGCGGTATAAATTTCATGTGGATCCAGCAACACCATGCTGTCACCAAACTGCTCCGCCGTCTTGCGTGCCCGCTGATTCAATTCCTGCGCCACCAACAAACTAAACAACTTCACCTGACGACGATTCTCTTCATTAAAAATGTCGTCCTGTTTACGCGCCACCATCAAATCCGCCAGCGCATTGCCGATGGTGTCCGCAATCTCCTGCAAATTGAAATCACGCTGTTCCCCGCCCACCTTTACCTTCAACGGACGCTGTGGTGCCACGCCTTCGGCCAGCGTATCATCACTCCATTGAAACCGCGCCTTTTGATCTTTCGGCGTGGTGGCAAGACGCTTAAGCGCGAGGTCTTCGTTGTAAAGGTTACGGGAGATCATGGTGGTGGTTGCTGGTGCAGGTTGACGGTTGCTGGCGGATGGGAGTTTTTAAGAGGAAAGAAGGATCACCATCGGAATATCATTCAGTATGGCAGCCTCCCGATTGACGAACAAAAAGGACGGAAGTCGGTTCAATGGTGAGCCTTAAAGCTCATCATCACTGGCCATCGCCAACGCGCTCTTTTTGGAGTAGTCGGTGACCTTGCTTTCGAAGAAATTCGTCTCTTTACGCATGTCCTGAATTTCAGACAGCCAAGGAAATGGATTGGTGATGCCAGGGTTCAATGCGGGCAATCCACAACCCTGCAAACGACGGTCGGCAATGTAGTCGATGTAAAGTTCAAACTCGCCAGCGCTCAGCCCGACGGAACTCATCGGCAGGCAATCGCGAATGAACGCCTTCTCCAGCATCACCGCCTCCTGCATCGTAGCGACCAGATCAGCACGGAAGTCCGCCGTCCAGATTTCCGGATTCTCATCCACCAGATCCATGAACAACGAACGGCACAGCTCGATGTGGTTCGATTCATCGCGCAACGTGTATTGGAACATGTTGCCAATGCCCGGGAATTTGCCCTGACGCGACAGACCCAAAATCATCCCGAACAACCCGTAAAACTGCGTGCCTTCCATGCACTGGCCAAACACAAAAATATTCTTCGCGAACAGCTTCTTGTTCACCGGATCGGTCAGATCGATGTCACGACGCAGTTCGCGCGACACCTTCGTCACAAACTCGTTCTTCCGCTTGATCGTCTCAATCTGCTCAAACATCGCCTCGCACTCATGCGGGTTGATGCCCAGTGAAGAGATCATATAAAGCAGCGAATCCGCATGGATGTTCTCCTCATGCGCATGCCGACCCAACACCAGTTTCAACTCTGGTGCCGTCACCAGTTCGCGCACCACGTGCAAAATGTTGTCCCCAACAATCCCCTCGGCCGCCGAAAAGTAGCCAATCCCCATGCGAATGATCCAGCGATGCACATCCGAAGTGTCCGGATCGCGCCATTGCTCGATGTCCTTCTGCATCTGAATGTCCTCAGGCTCCCAATGGTTGGCCTTCATCGTCCGATACAAATCATAAGCCCACTTGTATTTCAGCGGCAGCAGGTTGAACGCTTCCGATTTGCGGCCATTGATGACCTTTTTGGCGGCATAAGCCTCTTCGGCCTTGTCCTGATCGAGCACAAAAGTGCGGCTTCCTAAAGTGAATGTTTTTTCCATGAACGGACGAAGATTATTGGGTTGCGGTTGAGGTGAAGACGAGGACGAATCCACCCGGAAAAAGTTGAATCACACGCTGCGGCAGAAATGAGTGCAATCGTTATGAACACTATATCTAGGCGGCGCGAGGAAGAGACTACACAATATATAGGGGTGCGCCAAGTAGAAACTACAATTTGTTGGGGTTGGTGCCCATCCGGCAAGTCGCATTTGACGCAGTGCGTAGGCGAGCACGCCGATAATCTTTTTTCTCACGTAAAAAGTGCATCCTTGCGAATCATTTCCGTCGAGTAAAAGCGCAAAATATGCGCATGTTTCCCAACTCCCTCAAGTTGAGCCCCATCGGCCCGATTTGGCTCTTCGCAGTAATGGGAAGGCGCAATCAGGTGACAATTGAACATCACCGGCAACTGGAATTCCATGCGGTTCTCCAATCCAAGAATCGACACTAAACGTCACTGCAAATATTTTTTGCCCACTGTTCATTGCCTCACCCATCGCCGCGATCGCACGAGGCCGGCCCAAGATGCCGGGGTGAGTTCAGGACTGCAGACCGCGTCGACCTCAACTTTTCATCAAGCGGCGAAACCGCAGTGTTGCAGAAGGCACATCTTCCCCCGCGACGGGTTCGTTGTGGACTGGGGTGGCCTGCCGCCGCTTTGGGAGGCGAAGCTAGCTGCGCTCCGGTGGGACAGATAAGATGCCCCTTGGGGCAGAAGAAGGTATTGCGGCTTTGTGCCTATGGCTGACACGAACCGGCAGGCCGGTTCCGGAAAAGCGGCGGCAAGCCGCCGCAGTCCACAGCGCCACACGCGCACAACTGCACTCAGCACATACAGCTTTGACCCAATGCATTTACAAGTTGCCGAGCGCCTGTTTGAGCTTTCTAAAATCAAACTGGGGGAAGATTCAAATCCTGCTCTGCACTTCATGGGCAACCAGACGGCAGTCTCTCCATCTCTCCTCCCACTACCGACTACCTCCAACCATCCATCAGCCACCTCCCCATCATTCGTCGCTCGCGCCACTTGCAATCCCAAAAACCTGCTTTAATCTCCGTGCTCGCCAATTTGTTTTGGCGAACCAGGAGAGATGGCTGAGTGGTTGAAGGCACCTGATTCGAAATCAGACGTAGGGTCAAACCTACCGTGGGTTCAAATCCCACTCTCTCCGCCACATTATCAACGAATTACAACGATTGATAAAGTAACAATTCGATAGGCAAAACAGAGGGTTTAACCCTTTTTGAAGCTGCCCAATCTTTCACTCAGGCCAAAACGGTCTGGTCTTCGATGGTCTCAACAAGAACTCCATTGGTGCGGTAGCCTTTGCGCTTTCTATACCCTTCTCAAGATCAAACCGCCCAACAAGCAGAGCAGTCCAAGCCAGCTAAACCAATGCCCTGCAGGCTTGGGTTGTGAGGCAACAGGCAGGTTGGCAAGCAGCCGATCCACATAGTAGGTGGGCAACGTGGTGAGTGCGTCAGGGACCTCACCATCCAAACGATATTCAGCAGGGTAGGGCGCGTGATAGTGCCTTACCTCCAGCTTGTCTTCAGTGGTGTCATGCAGCCGCAGGCTAAGATGTTTGCTCGATCCGAGTGGCAGTCGCGCCTGATATCTTCCCAGACCCGTCTCCAGCATTTTGATGTCTTGAGTATTGCCATTTTGGTCAAGTGTCTGCACCTTCCACTGCAGATGATTTAGAGGCGACGCATCTTCCCCACGGCGATCCACGTCAATGACCCATTCGCCATGGTTCACTTCATCACGCACCGTGACCCCTTCCGTATCCGCCTTCCTCAATGCACCTCGCAACACCTGGGCCCAGAAGGCGCCACATCCATCCCACACCAGCCACTCACCACCCCAGTTTTCCGTAAGATCAGAGGTGTAGGCCAGCCCTATGCCCAAACCAAAACGGCCCACCGCCAGCATTGGATCACCCTGCTCAGCCGCCAGCAGGACCTGCGCAGATGGCTTCGCTTCGGTCATCACATAGCCCAAAATCACCGGTAAGCCATCAGCATCATAACCCGCCAGCATCGGATGTTCAGTAATTCCAACAGGTTGGAACAATCCTTCCTGCACTGCCGACTTGGACGCCTGCGCTGTTTCTTTGGTGAAAATCTGCGGCAGACTTTGCGGATCATTACTCTCGTAATATCGCCCTCTGCCGACATCCGCGATCTGCTGCAGCAGTTCACGTGCGGCACCTTCTCCCAACCCCACAGAGGACACCGTCACTCCAGAGTTCACCATTTCTTGTGTCAAGCCAAGATGGTCTGCATCCTGCGTCTGACCATCGGTCAGGCAAATCATGTGCTTCACCTTGGCGGAGGTGCGCTCCAGCATTTCCTTACCAAGCACCATGCCAGGATACATGTTCGTGCCTCCACTGGCCTCCATGGAGTCAATAGCCGCCTGGATGGTGCCCTGCTGCGAAGCGGATGTCAGCTCACAAAACACCTGCGCATCCCCATCAAAACCAATCACCGCAATTTGATCTTGCTGACCAAGCAGCTCCGCAGCGCTCTTGGCAGCCTGACGTGCCAGCTCCATTGGCAGGCCTTGCATGGAACCGGATTTATCAATTACCAACACCATGGCCAGCGATGGCTTTTCCTTCTCTTTCTCAAATCGGGAAATCAACGGCAACACCTCTTCCACCGGGGTTTTATAATAACCGCCAAGGCCAAAGCTGTTCTCCGAACCCGTCATGATGAGACCACCCCCAAAGTCTGCCACATAACGGCGCAGCAGATTCATCTGGCGTGGGGTCATGTCGGTTGCGGAGAGGTTGGCAATCATCACCGCGTCAAAGGATAGCAACTCCTCCATCGTATCCGGCAGGCCGCGCTTGCCACGCAGATCCACATCAAAGTCCTGCTCTTTCAAGGCTCTAGTAAACAAACGCATCTTGCGTTCATCCTCATGGATCACCAGCAGCCTTGGCTTGCCTTTTACCGTGATGGTGGTGGTGGCGTGATTGTTGACTGCGAAATGGTCTTTGGCAGGGACCAGTTCAGCGCTCCACACCGTCGGGCCCGGCGTGTTCATTTCGGTGTCAAACCACACCCGTGCTTCCTGCCCGGGCTTCAATTCAACTTCCTTCTCCTGCACCGCCACGCCTTTGTTTAACAATCGGACTTTGGCATTCATGGGTTGATTGGTCACCACACGGGCAGTCAGCCGCAATACCTCTCCATGAAATGCCAGGGAAGAGGCACTGTCCAAACCCACCAGTGCGGCTTCCGGTGCGGTCAGCCCTTTCAGTGGAACAAACAAGACATCCACGTCTTCATCCCGCAGTTGCTCCAGGGAGGCCTCGGTCTTTTCTTCAGTATCCACCCCATCGGTAAAAACAATCAGTCGTCTGGCTTTGCCAGATGGAAAGGCGAGGCGCGCTGCAAGTAAACTCTCCCCTATCTTGGAGTGCGCACGAAAGGCATCATCAGCCAGGCCCTTGTCCCATGATTCAAGCATGGTGCGGAAATCGGCCAGCGGCTTTTCCCGTAATCCATCAGCCATGGCGAACAACGTGCTGCTATCTCCCTGTCGCAGTTTTTTCACCCCAGCATCCACCTGATCCAACGCGCCCTTCGCCGATGCCAGATCAACCGACTGCGAGACATCGACCATAAAGACGATATGAGCTTCATCGCTCTTCTCCCTGACAAACGGCTGACACAATGCCAGCACCAGCAAAACAATGCCAAGGACTCTCAACAGAAAAGCCCCCAGCATCAAACCACGCGGGCGATCAACCAAGGTATAATGAAATCCGACTGCCACTCCAATGAGCAGCAACAGCCAGAGCAAGGGTGTCCAGGAAGTGAAGTCCATCATTTAGCCAACCTTCCTCCGATGATAAAGAATGGATTCGCCAGTCAGCAGCACCACTGCCCCCACCAGCAGCCAGTAACTCGGCGCATAGCCACTGGCCAGCGGCGCGGTGGACTCTTTGATTTCAGCACTGCCCGCTAGTGATTCAGCCGAAGCAATCACCGACACACCTGCCGTCCATTGGCCCGCACCTGAGTCGATTGTCACCTCATGGAATCCCGCCTCATTCAGAGCACCAGTTTCCGGCCCAGTGAACGCTATTTCAGTGGTGGAAGATGCAGAAGATTTCAACACCGCAGATTGCCCCTCTGCAAGTCCCGGCACGCGCAATGCACTGCCTGTGGCCAGCGTTGCTGCCGGCATGACTTCACGATTCGCCAGATGCAACGCCGCATTGTGAATCAGCACTGGAAACCATGCGGACAGATAGAAACGTGATGTCGTTGGATCAAGGTTGAGCACCGCCTGCGTGTGCTCGCCACGACGCAGCAGGTAGATCAAAGGCGTGCCTCCTTCATCTGCCACCAGCACCACCGCACCGGCAGGAGCCTTCAAGCGTTTCGCCCCGCTGTAGGACAATGTCTCCGCATCCAGATAACGCAGCAGCGGATGCTCCTTCGCAATTACCTGCGGCACCACCGGTTCGGGCAATTCCTCGCCCAGTTCCAGCCACAGCTCAGACTCTGCTTGGGGATGAATGACAATGGCACTCCCCTGTTTCGGTGGCGACCCCTTGGCCAGCGTGAACTTTGCCTTCTCAGCCTTCTCTGCCAGGGTTAACAATTGATCACTTCGCTCAAATGCAGCCACCACCTGCTGCCAGAAGAAGGGATCATCGCCCGCTAGCGCCACCGGCAGAGGCTCTGTGGGAGCAACAAAAAAGTGCGCCGTGTCATCCACAGCCAAAGCATCTTCTATGGACAAAGAAGCCGTCCATTTCCCGCGAGGTGCATCGTCCAGCGTCATCGTGATGGCTGGGTTCTCATCAGGCTTCAAGGTGACCGGCACCACCTTCATCAGCTGCCCGCTGTCTTCATGCGTCAGCAGCAAATCACAGGACACTTCCTCATGGAATGACGACACCGGTATGATAAACAATCCGAGGCGATCCGAACCTCCAGGCAAAGGACGCAGGTCCGCATGAGCAATGCCGACGTTCGGCTCATCACTCGCAATGCGCAGCACTTCAACCTGTGGCAGTCGCTCACCAGCATCCAGCGCCGCATCGGTAATCAACAACATGCGTAGTTTGGTAGCACGCTCACTGCCGGGCTGGAGCGCGTGAAGTGCATCCACCCGCGAGGCGAGTTGTGTCGGACTAATTTGATTCACTGCATCCAGCAATGCCTTCCGATGCCTCGTGGGATGCGCAAGGATGTGGGTGGTGTCCGCAAATGAGGCAACCGCGGCCCGCTGAGCACCATGCAGTCCCTTAATGATGGAACGCGCTTTCTCCTTGGCCAGATCCAAGCGCGTAGTGCCACCCTGCTTGGCCGACATGGAGACCGAGTGATCGATGACAATCAAAAGATCCTCCCTCTTATCTCCATGGAGATCTGGCTCAGCCAGCGCCAATGCTACCGCAGCGAAAGCCAGAGCCATCAGCAACAGCGACCACAGATCTCGCAGCCGCTTAAACAGAGCCGATGCTTTTTTTTCCGTGAAGATGCGCTGCCAGAGGAAGTAAGCCGTAACCGTTTTCTTCCGTGGCCTCACCTTAAGAAAATAGATCATCGCCAGCGCTGCCAGCGCTGCAAAGGTCCACAAGAATGCCGGTGCCAGAAAGGTCATCCTACCAAACCTCCCCGTCTCAACAGATCGCGGATCACTTCATCAAAGCTCACCTCCGGCGTGGTGGAGGCAAAACCAATCCCACGCTGCGCACAGGCCTTCTGCAATGACTGGTTCCACTCCGCAACCGCATCCTCATACATCTTAGCCTCACGTGGTGAAACCGTGACTCGTTGTGTCATGCCAGTTTCCACACATTGCAGCGTTACATCACCCTTCCAGGCACAGTGCAGGTCCTGCTCATCCAGCACCTGAAGACAAAAGACCTCATGCTTGTGCCAGTGCAAACGGCTCAGCCCTTCTTCAAAGCCTCCCGGAAACAGGAAGTCCGAGACCACACACACCAATCCTTTGCGGCGATGCCTTGCTTCGAACTGGCGAACGCACGCGGTGAAATCGGTATCACCACCAAACGAACCTGCAGCCTCCAAAGCTCGCAACAATGGCAGCGTTTGATTTCGCCCGCGCACCGGATCAAACAATGGCTGCAACCGATCCGCCAGACCATACACCGCCAGCCTGTCCAACGTGTTCAGAGCAATGTATCCCAGTGCCGCAGTGAGCTCCTTGGCAAAAGTCTGCTTGGAACCCATGGAAGGACTGCTGTCCATCAGCAGATAGATGGTTGCATCTTCCTCGAGCTCGAAGAGCTTGATCAAAAGCGACTCAAACTTCGCATAAACACGCCAGTCAATGGAGCGATAATCATCCCCCAATGAGTATTGCGCATAGTCCGCAAAGGTGATGCCTGCGCCCTTCTTGGTGGATCGCCTGTCCGCCTGTAGACTGCCTCCCAGTATCTTGCGGGCAAGCAGATACAAGGACTCCAGTCGGCGGATGAATGCGGGATCCGTGAGCATGATAGACGGCCGTTTCAGGGTGAAGAATTAGGCCTTCACTTTCTCCAGCACATCGCCAATCACCGCATCCGTCTTCACGCCTTCTGCCTCGCCTTCAAACGACAGGAGAATACGATGACGCAACGCCGGAATGGCGGACTTGCTAATGTCATCACGCGCAACGGCATATCGTCCATCCAGCAGCGCACGCACACGTGCCGCCGCGAGGATCGTCTGCGCACCACGCGGGGATGAGCCATGCCGCACATACTTCTTCACCTGCTCCGTCGCTTGCCCATCGGTGGGATGCGTGGCACGAACCACACGCACCAAATAATCCTGCACCGACTTCTCCACTGGCACCTCACGCGAGAGCTTGCCCATATTCAGAATTTCATCCCCCGTGGCAACAGCCGCGATATTCGGCTGAGATACGCCACCGGTGCGGTTCAGAATCTCCACAAAGTCATCATGGTTGGGCACCTGCACAAAGAGCTTGAAGAAGAAGCGGTCCAACTGCGCTTCTGGCAGCGGATAAGTGCCATCCTGCTCAATAGGATTCTGCGTGGCAAGCACGAAAAATGGCATCTCCAACTGATGCGTTTTGCCCGCCACGGTGACGGTTTTTTCCTGCATGGTTTCCAGCAACGCCGATTGCGTCTTCGGCGTGGCACGGTTGATCTCGTCCGCCAGAAGCACGTTGCAAAACACCGGGCCAGGCTGGAACTCAAACACCTTGTGACCATCCCGTTCCACCAGAATCTGGGTGCCCACAATATCTGCCGGAAGCAGGTCTGGCGTAAACTGAATGCGCTGAAACTTCAAATGCAGCGCCTTCGCCAGGGTATTCACCAATGCCGTTTTCCCCAGACCCGGGACGCCCTCCAGCAGCACATGACCGCCACAGATCACTGAGGTGAGCACATCCTCAATGATGTCTTTCTGACCCACAATGAACTTGGCGATTTCAGCACGGAGCTTCTCGAATGTTTCGCGAAATTGAACAACAGCGGCTTCGGTTTCTGCGGTGGGCATAGTGTTAGGAAAAGTAATGGCAGATCAAATGATAGTGGCATGGACTTGGACATGAAGACGGACAAACCAGCAGGCAGGAGTGAACGGCAGCAGCGAGAAACCAGTGGTTATTCGCCCACCTGTTGAATGCCTTTGAAGTATTCTTTCACCCCATCTTTGACCTCAGCAGGCACATCTTCCCTTTGAATGAAGGACTCCACCTGACGTTGCCATTCACGCTCTGCCACTTTTGCCTGACGTGTTGCCGTGCCATTACCGCTATCAGCCGCCTCCACAGTAGTGTTGGACGGCCCAGATCCTTTGATGCCTTGTAATTGATCGCGGTTGCCGTTGTCCTGCGTCTGTTCGCTAGCATCGCGACGGGAGTCCGAGGATGCCGAGCCAATCCCTTTACCGCCACCCGGTTTGAGGCATTGGGCCAGGGACATGTTCTGTTGATCTTTCAGATACCCCTGACACTGACTGGCACACTGACCAAGTGCAGCCAGCTTCTTCATAAGGTCTCGCTGGGTCGCGCATTTACCCACGCTTTTGCAAAGACCTGCCAGTTGTTGGTTCAGTTTACTCTGTGCTGCATTGCACTGGCTGGCATCTTGGTTCTGAGCAAGCGCCTTGTCATACTCCTGGACCGCCTGCTCCAAAGCCATCATCTGATCATCCAGAGAAGAAGAACCTGCTCCTCCCGATTGAGCGCCTGACTGCCCCTGGCTGCCCGACTTGGCAGTTTTACCGTTGGCTGCCTGGGTGGATTCCGAAGCACCGTTCTTGGATGAATTCCCCTGTTTGCCGCTGCGCTGCTGGTGCTGGCGTGCTGCCGCTGCCATTCGCTGCGCGGTAGATTTCAACCTCGCCAGCTCCTTGCGAGCCTCATCAGGTTTGCTCACATCCGCCTTCGCCTGCAGCATCTGCAGATCTTTCGTCGCTTCACGATAGTTCTTTTCCTCCAGCTTTTTGCCAAGCTCACGAGACTCAGCTTCTTGCTGCAACTCCTCCGCAGCCTTGTTCAGCAATTGCTCCTGCTCGCGCAGGCTCAGCTTTTCCGCAGCCTGTTGAACTTTTCTTTCCAGCTCCGCATACTGCCGCATGGCATCTTTTTGATCCTTCGTCTGCTCCAGTTCCTTCACCCACTTCCGCCATTCATCCGGGCGCAGCAGTTCTTTCTCTTCTTTGCTCGCATTCTTCAGCAGTTCTTCCACCTGCTCTTCCAGCTCCTTGTTGATCTCCTCAGTTTTTGCAGTGGTCTGCTCCTCCAGTATCAGTCGCTCCTTAACCACAGAGGAAGCATCACGGGAGCCCAGCACCGCCGAGGCAATCATCAACGTCGCTGACACTGCAAGCATCCTGCTCGGCCACACCAGCGGAATGGTTCCAACACTCAGCGCCTTTACCTTTTCAGCGGTTTGCTCAGCATGCAGTCGACGAAAGTCATCCTCACTATCCCGTTTAAATCCAAGAAATGAAGTAAGCGCATCCTTAAGTCCAAAGTGGGAATCTGCCGCATGGGCCGCCTTCTCGTGCGAAGTTCGCCGCCAGAAATAACCTGCCACCAGCAACAACAGCAAACCTGCTCCAGCCACACCATAACCCATCTTGGGCACCGCATAACCTCTCAGTATCCAATACAAACTCCAAAAAAATGCTGCCGATGTCGCCAGCAGAAGTGAAAGAGCCAAAATCCGCAGCATCCTCGATTCTTCCAAGCGACCGCGAACGAGCCGTAAAAAGGTGTGAATGTAGTCGTGAGCGGGCATATCAACGGTGGCTTTTCGCAGCGGAATTTATCTAGCGACAGATGCTTATACGGTGAAAGCCCTTGAGTGACAAGGCAGAAGCCGCAGGATTTGAAACTTTCCCCGTCATCTGCCAGATCATTTCACCAACAATCGCGTCCATAACAAATAGCATGCTCATGTTGTTTTACGTTGAATTGGTTCAATCCGATAATTGATTACACTAGCTTATCCCATTAAGGCTGTGATAGTTACAAACGATCCAGCATCGCCGCCTGTAGCTTTTTCAGGTTATCACTTAGTGTGGCAACTGGCAGTGGCTCGACTAGCTTGCGCGCATCAGCTTTTTTATCCATCCGTTCCAGACATTGGGCTTGGTTGAGAATCCACTCTGCCTTCTTGCTGTTGAGCTCCTTGATTAGCTTGATCTGGCTGTCGCAGATCGCTGCGGCGTTGTCCCATTCTCCAATGCCCATCAAAACCTCCACTGCCTCCTGGGCAGAACGTCCATCGCGCGGATGCACCTCGTCCAGCACCTTGATCAAGTCCCCAGCTTCCTCTTCGCTGAACGCTTTGCCTGGTCCGGAGAGCAGACCCATCAGCTTGGTGGTGTTGCCATCCGTGCCCGAATACAGCGATGCCACAAACTCATTGCTGAACAGTGTTTTTATCAGCTTCAGCCTGTCCTCCAAACTGATGTGTGGCTTGGACTTGCCCACAAACCGCGCAAGGGTCTCGGTGAATGCGTTGTTCCGGCGCATCATGTTTTTGAACATCGACTTGTCATGCTCAGAATGGCGCTTCACCGCTTCTTCCATCGCCTTGGTATCGCCTTCCGCAGCATGGATGATCAACTGCGCGGTGAGCGCAAAATGCAGACGCCAGTCGGACTCACTATTGCTGCTTTCAGAATCAGAGCGCGGCATCTCTTGTTGGAGGAACTTCATCAACTCTGCAAATTTCTTGAGGTCGCCTTTCACACCCCGCTCCCACGCATTGACAGGTGTCCAGAAGGACTCGCTGGTAACGTAGCCAGCCGCATAGCGTTGATAATATTCCGGGCTTTCGCCAATCACCTTCTCAAAGCGCTGCCACAGCTGCTTGATGGCGTCATTATCCCCGCGGACCGAATGCCACGCCAACGCAGCCGAGGCAGGTCTCAAACGCCACCAAATCAGCCACGTATTTTCCTGCGCGCAGACTTTTTCATAGTCCAGGCCGTTCAGCACCTCGGTATACTCCTTGTGCAGCGCGTCGGTCGTGGCTTCAATATTCGCCAACCGCTCCAGGCAGCGTGTGCGAATCGCCTCATTGGCGAACGTTGTCTGCTTAAGCCGCTCCGCAGTCTCAAGTGCGCGTTGATTGCGCCCTTTAAAACCCTCCTTCTTCACCCAGGATGGCGGATCATTCAGCGAAGCCAGCAACGCCTGCCCTAGCACCGCAAGATCCTTGTTCGTGCAGTGCTTCACATACTCCTGCATCTTTGATTCCAGGCTCGGATGAAACTGCATCGTCGTGTAGGCATGATACACTTGCGATTCCCAACTTCTGTTGAGCCAGACTTCTGCTTCCGCATACTGCCCCATGGATACAAGAGTGATAAACGCACTCGGATCATTGCTCAGGGCAGAGTGGCTGTCGCGCAGCACCTTGTCGATCCACTCCTTGTTCCCAAGCCCCGCAACAATGGTGAGGATGGCGCAGGCTGCTTCATCTTCCGGTTGGTAAGCGCGGTTATGCTTCCTGTCTTCACCATTTCTAGCATTGCGAGCCAGCCATGCATCCCAATGCAGTTTCGCTTCTGCCTTCCACGCATCATCCACCGGCAGTCGGCCGTAGCATTGAATGATCGGGGCATAGTGGAATTGCCCGCTCGTCGCATGCAAAGCCTGATGAGCCTCCCGGCACAGGCTGGCCGCTTTGCGCACCATGTCACCATCCACATCATACCGCACCCTGCGGCACAGGTGCGAGGCCAGCGCGATCCTTACTCTCGGATTGATCGCTTCATTGGCCACAGCCTCTCGGTAGTGTTTCCATGCCGCATCTACGCCCCCAATCATTTCAAGATGAGCGTGCAGTTTCACATTTTCGTGAGTCTGAAGATGACTCTCAAAGAACACACGCCCAGCCATAGCAAACTCTTTGGCAATGGGGTCTTCTGCAGCCTTTTCATTTGCCCATTGCAACACATCCACGCGACTCACAGGAGCCAGCTTGTTGAAGAACTGATACGCACCTAAAGCCAGTAATGTCGGGCGCGTTACCCCAAGCTGCGTTGCAATCTCTTTGCATAGCTTCTCCATCGCATCACCGGGATTCCCCATGCCTCCCCGATAGCGCCAGTAGTCAAACAGGCTGTTGCCCCATAAACCCTGCTCAGAATTGCCGTCCAGAATCAAATTACCACTCTGGTCTTCCTCACACAACTTCATCGCCAACGCCATGGCACCCAACCCTGGTGTTTGATCGTTAAAATCATCCAGCAACTCACTGCGCAATGTCCAACCCATCGTCCACGTGTCGCCCTCCCATCCCGATTGTGCAGCCTTGCGCTCCATTAACTCCGAAGCCTTGATAAACACGTTCCTTGCCTTCTCTGGATTCATTTTAAGCACCTCGCCCACCAACTTCGGCACAGACTGCTCAAACTCATCATCAGTCCATCCAAGATCGTCAACCTTGCTTGCTTTAAGCAGGACATCCGCCCTGTTGGTCATCATCTTCAGACCCCCCGCCATGATGACTTTCAATGCATCATGCAGTTGGGGGTCAATGTCTCCTTTGATCGTCTTTTTGATCAGTTCAGCCATCTCTGCATGCCGGACTGGTGGCAGTGTGGCTAGCTCCGCCGACCTCTTCACCAGCGCCTGCGTCAGCGCCGCCGAAGTGTCTTTTTGCAGCATGGCCAGAACAACGTCCGAGCCGAAGGTTGGATTCGGCAGTTCCTGGATGGATTTGACTACGGCATCCCTCACTGCAGCCTTGTTCCCGATGGCATTCACAATCGTCATTAGTCCACTATTGTTGCCCGAACGCTTCTGTGCGCCCCATGTAGTGAACTGGTCAACCTCGCCAAACAATGGCAGGCTTTTCAGCAAATCCATGCACGCATTCGCATCTGAACCAATTTTGTCCGCTGCGCTTCTCAGGAAGTTTTGACGCCAATTTTCATGCTCCATCAGCCCCGACTTCTCAGCCAACAGAACGCCTGTGGCCACGTTGCTGGATTGCGACAGTCCATTGACGAACTCTCCCGCCCGATACGCGCTAGCGTCATTAAAAGAACTTCCTGAGCCATATCGCGCATTGGTATAGCCCGTCATCCTTTGTTTCCAGGTTTGCTCAGGCCCCAGCATCGCCTCCATAAGTTTAAGGGAGAACTCGTATGTCTCTTTTACATCAGCCTTGCGTCCCTCCAGATAGGCAATCATCCACGTCGGCTGGTTGTAGGATCGGGGATTCTTCTTTACCTCTGCAACCACATGTCCATCCAGATGCTCGGCCGATAGTTGGCGTCTCTGCCAGCACTCCACCACATCCATAAACGACGCCATCTCAGCCTGGGGCCTGCCCACTGCGTTGTTTCTCGTCGGAAGCTTCAGGACTGCCGTGGCGGCACTTCCGAAGTCACTTTCAGAACAAGTCCACAGTTGGGCGTATAGCTGCAGCCACTTCAATTGTGCAGTCGGCACCGCCTTCTCAGCCAGGGGCAGTATCTCCGCTTCTATCTGCTCTGACTTGCCGCTCTTCCATGCCTGCCAGATCAGAAATTCTGCTGGCTCGGGTCGCCAGATCTCCCTGCTTCTATCCTCCAACCAATAGGTTTGTTGTGGCATGGCTTTGAACCAGTTGCCGCCGGCTTTGTCCTTTGCCATCTTTTCCAGAACTTTCCTGGCCACAGGCACAAGGCTGTCGACTTCACGGCCATCCTTGATCGCGATCCCAGCCAAAGATCGAAATCCTTCGGACGCAACCTTTGAATCCAGCAACATCGCAAGGCACACCTTCTCATGAACAAAAAATCTGCGTTCGACATCAGTCTTCGGCGGACTGCTATTGTAAGAACCCTGGTTACTATGCGGGCCGGCATACATCATTGGCAGTCTGACTTGGTTGTCATAGGTTGCCACCGCCTGCGGCAAATCGTAAAGCCAGGTAAACGCCCCTGGAGGGGGCGGAGTATCTACCCGGCACGACGCCTCCATAAAGTTAGCCATCGCCTCTGCAATCGCCATCCTGGCTTTGAAGGGCATCCCGTCTCCACGACGAATCTTGATCACAATGCTGGATCCGATCTGTGTGCTGGCCAGTTCCTTCCACGACAGTTTGTTCAACCTTTCCAGCGCCTTATCCGTGTCGCTGGTTGCCTCCGTCATCAAAAGCTCAAGTATGGCGACGTCATTCTTGGGATTCCGCTTCAAGACCTCTTCAAAAACTTGAATGGCACTCTTCTCCTCACCAATCATGGTAAGAAAGATGCCGCTTTCCAAAAGCTTCTGCTCACCTGCTCCCGGTGCCGGTTGTATCAGGCTCATTAGACGTTCCTTGGCATCCTTGAAGGTCAGTTTCTTCATCAGCTCCTTGGCTTGCCTTATGCTGTAATCCCGGTTGCCATTCCAGTTCTGCTGATGCAGGCTCTTCACATCCTGCAGCGCGGCCCTTATTGCGCCATCTTCATTGCCTGCCGCTAGTAGCTTGTCCAGCTTGCTGATCGATTGTGTTCTTGAGTAAGACGAACTGCTTCTCCGCGATGAAGACGGGCTTATGGAAGCCATACGGGCAGTTTGCTTCTCCCATTGCTCTGCTTCCTCTGCCATCCCCAGCGTGCGCATCGCCGTCGTCAGTTCCAAACTATGCTCGATCGGCAGCTTGGTAGACCGCAGCCGTCTGATCGCCTGCTGCGCTTCCTTATGGAGATCCGCTGCCAGAGCCTTGCGCTTTTCTGCATCCAGATTCGTAACTGCATGCACCAAGGCAGCGTCCAACTCTGACCTTCTGTCTCCCTCCATCGGGAAATTCAAGGCTTTGGCAATCAACTCGATCGCACGCGCGTAGTCGTTCTGATAACCCGCAAATCCAACCGCCAACAGATAATCATCCATCGTAGGCGCGATTTGCTTCATCCGCTCATCCAGCATTTGCGTCACCAAGTCCTGCTTGTCAGCTTTGTGAGCCAAGATCAGTTTCAGATCCGGATCCTTCACCTTATCCAGATAAGCTCCCAATGGCTGCAGCGTTGGCTCTGGGCCAGACAGCGGTCCCTCGATATGAGGATTCCACGGATCTGCACGATGCATCATCACAACAAACAGGCCGGGCAACGACCCACCCATGCTTGGAAAAGGAATAGGCTTGATGAATGGCGCGTCCATCCTGGCTCCCTGTAGATACAGCGACCAGATACGTGCAGGTTTCACGTTCTTCTTCTCTCGAGCCTTCTGACGTTCAAGCCATTCATCCCATAAAGCAACATAGTCGTCCCACGAGTTCGTCGCCTTGAAACCATTGATCCCGTAGATGATGTTGGATTCGATCGCTCCCACATACGGCTCTTCTTTGTAGTTCGACATGGCGAGCTTCAGCAGAAACTGCCTGACTCTAGCCGCTGTGTCTTTAGGCAATTCCACGATCAATGATGGGTCCGCCTTTTGCCCTCCTCCCAACAGCGATGCCACTGTCGACATGGAAAAAAACAGCCCGTCCTCATTCTGCCCATCATCCTTCAGCAGTGTGTCCAGAATCTCATTCAACAACTCCGCCCCTTTGGCAGCATCACTTCTCACCGCCAGCACCGCCGCATTCAACGCTAGCTGAATGTGCTTTTCCTTCAACTGCTCATACACTTGTTTGCAAAGTTCAATGTTCGCGGTGTTTGCGTTGCTGTAGCTCATGCGGCTCGTCAGCCACATGGCGCAATATACAACGTCTTTAATGTTCTGTTGAAGCACCTCGTCAGACAATAGAATCCCATTGCTGCCAAAAATATCATGCTGCACCGAAAGCAGCAGGTCTCCATACTCCGCTGCCGACTCTTTCAGCTCACGTTGCAGCACTTCCTGCTCTTCTGCTGACAGCGTCTCCCTTAGATAAAGCAACTGCAACTGCGCATACTTGTGGGCAGCTTCCAAGTCCGCAGGCACGCCTACCCCACTGGCGTTAGATGAAGGTCTTCCATTGCGTCGGTCATAGTCATAACGCCTGACTTGGTATGCGCTTTGGATCAATGTCTGCGTGTCCATCACACCCGGAGGCATGATCTTTTTCATCCTAATCTGATAGCTCGATGCCACATTGGTATTGGCGTTGGCGCTTTTAGCCTTCGCTTTTGTCACTTCAGGCATCTCACTTTTCATGTGCAACACCTGAACGAACAGCTTCAGCGCCTCGCTGGATCTGCCTTCTTCAGACTCTGCCACAGCTACAAGATAAGGCAGGCGATAGTCTTCAGGGTATCTGGCAATCACTGGTCTCAGAAACGCTGCAGCCGAGGCCCACTCCCTCTTCGCCATCATCATGTCCGCAACTCGCATGGCATCCTGAACCGGGATCTTATCTCCCCCTAGCGCATCCAGCATCATAGCCTGTCCCTTCTCCTCCTCACCCCAGCGGAAATGCACCATGGCCATCATCTGGCGGCTGCGCTTCGTCTGATCAACGCGGCTTGCTCGGTCCAGTGTCGCCAGGGATTCCTTCCAACGCCCCAAATCCTCCTGCACCGTGGCGATCTGATGCAGCAAGGGAATGTCGTTCTCACGAAATGCCAACGCGGTCTGCAAAGCCTTCAGACGCTCCTCCTGGTTTTGGGAGGTTTCATAGATCGTCGCCAGCGCCAGCCACGGCGCCGCATCCTGCCGGTTCAGCTTCTGCCTTTCTTGAAAGGTCGTGGTAAGCTTGGCCAATTCTCCACGGGAATACGCCGTCTTGGCCAGCGCGGTTATCCAGCGCAGCTTCTCAGTGATGTCCTCTGCTTTTTCAAACAAACCAAGATACAATCTTTCGGTTTCTGCATAGTTCCCATTGGCCGCATGCGCATCCCCCAGCGCGGCGATAAACGAAACATCATCATCAAACCGGCGGCTCGCAGCCTCCAGAGCTTTGATCTGCTCCTTGGGTTTGCTCACCAGCGCCAGCAGGTTTGCTTCTTCCAGCCAGGGCTGCGGCGCATTGGGCAACAGCGTCTTCCATTCTCCAATCAATTCCAGCGCAGCTTCAGGGTTCCCGGCACTGGTGCGCAGCTGCACCAGCCGCTGCAGGTTCGCCGCCGTTTTGCCGCCATCCAGCGCCACCAGTTTTTCCATCTCTTCCGCAGCACGCATCCAATCCCTGCGCGCTTCTACCAGGCGCACCAATCTCGCCTGGGCCGCCAGTTGATCCGCTTCAGGGGCCTTGCGCAGAATATCTTCCGCTCCCAGCGAATCTTTTTTCTCCTCAAGCAATACCGCGAGCAACGCCCGCTCCTGCAGTGTCAAAGCTTCCTTTTTGCTCAGCTCAGTCCTGATCTCATCCGTCGATTCAGCTCCAGACAATACCTGCATCCCCTGCCGCAGCGCATTATCCAAAGCTTCAGGATCAGATGCCAGGGCAATGCGCTTCATCGCCCAAGGCTGCGCCTTTTTGAACTGCTTCAATGCCACCGCTGCGGAGTTAAGCGCCGTGAGAACTCGGCTGTCGTCCTGATACTCCTCCACCTTCTTCTCCAGCAGACCAAAAGCCGCTTCGTTTTCCGACCGCGCAATCAGCGTCTGTGCGACCGCCAGTAATTGATCACGATCTCCGCTTTCAGCCAGCTTGTTCCAAATCGCCAAAGCCTCATCCTTCTTATCTATGCGATGCAGATATTGGGCATAGGCATCCTGCGCGCTGACGCTCTCAGGAAAAATCTGCACAATTTTTTGATACGCGGCTAGCGCATCATCTTTCTTTTCTGCTTGCTCATAGATTCTTGCCACGCGCAAGTGGTCGAACTCCGTTGCATTCGCAGCAAGATACCGATCCAGCTCCACTTTGGCAGCCGCAGCATCCCCCGCCAGGGAGTGCAGGTTCGCCAGCCGAATCAGCAATTCGCCATCCCCTTTGTTCTGATCGAGCAGCAACTTCGTCTGCTCAATCGCCGCCGGATAGGCCTTGGTTCGTTCCAAAAAACTCAGATAGCCCTCTCTCAGCTCCCGCTGGCCCGGCGATTTCTCCAGCAAAGCTTTATAGATAGCTTCCGCTTCTTTCTGCTTGTCAGTCTCGATGTAGACATTTGCCAACTGACGGCTGATGGCGGCGCGCTGGGGATGCGCCTTGGCCATGTCCTCCAAATGGGTGGCGAGACCAGTCAGATTGTCTTCACGACGAAACACCTGCTCGATCCGGGCAAGCAATTCACTCTCAATCCACGTGCTCTGCCCTGCAGCTTCCAAAGCCCCGCCAAACTGCTTTAGTGCTTCATCCTTCTTCCCAGCCAGTAGAAAAATCTCACCCAGGCGCAGTTGCCTGTTTACCTTCGCATACACATCCCGCGTCCTGCCAATCAGGCTTTGCATCTGTGCGGAAGCTTCATCGTGCAGCCCCTCATCCAACTGCATCTCCACCAGCTCTTCCGCCAGATCCTCATCATCGGAATGAGTTTCTATTAACCCCTTCCAGACATTTAGCGCCTCCTGCTGTTTTCCAGTGCGCAGCAGCAGGCGGCCTTTTAGTTTTTCCACATCCAGCTTCGTCTTGTCTGAAATATCTGGATTTGCAGAAGCCTTTGCCAGGCTTTGCAGTGCTGGGTCGAACGCCAGCGTTCGGGCTTCTAATTTTGCCCGTTCCAACCATAGTGCCACATTGTCAGGTTCCCGTTTCAGTCCTTCATCAAAGGCTTCCAGAGCTTCCTTTTCCTGACCCAGGCGCACCTTCACTAAAGCAAGTATCAGCCAGTCGCCTGCATTGGCTTCCGCCGTTTTGGAACGATCTGTGAGATAATTGCCAAGGTCATCAAGTGACTTCTCTTCCAGCCATGCATCGACAAATCGGTCAAAAATCACCCCGTATTGAGGCCGTTTCAAAAGCATCTGATAATACTTCTCAGCCTTTTCAGGCAAGGTGTGGTTAGCAGCAAAAGCTACCCCACTGGAAAGCACAACCGTTAACAATAAGACGCAGTTCGTCCATTTCATCGGCGGATGCTACTGCAACCTCCTTCCATTAGGCAATGACAACTTTACAGATATTTCTTACCAATGAATGGGGAATACCTTCATTTCACCTGAAAGCACACTGCCTAAAGTATTGGGCTGTCGACTTTGGAAAAGGGGACCATACCTCTTCTTCAGTGCCGGATTCCTGCATCCCTCTTGCGTCCCGAGGCGATGCCAGAAAAAGCCACTCGATTCTCGCTTTGTAATGAGCTTGCCATGGTGAGATCACCTGGTCCACACAATGCTACTTGGATTACAGTCTGCTTGTTCATGCTCAAGATTTTGAAACACCACCCCTCTCGCAGGTTGTTCCAGTGTTTCTGAAATGTGGCCCGCCATGCCTAGCCACCTGCTTTTTCACAAACCTCGACAGCTTTCTCATTTCCCTCTCCTGGTCGGGGTTCGATCCAGCAACACTGAACACACCTGCAATGTTGCAAGCTGATTCCTTATGGGTCCACCATGGCTGAGTGGCAAAGCACGAGATCGGACCGTGCTTGCCACACCATCCTTAAAACTATTTATCGCTACTCTCAACCAGTTGTTCACCGTAAAGCCTGAAGGCTCAATGCTTGAAGATGGATGGTCCGCACAACTGTTACACAATCAGAAGTTCACAATCTCGAATAGAGTTCGTTATCAATGAGTTGCTGATAGTGGTAAATTGTCCCGCTCTCTCCGCCACCTAGCCTGATGAAAATCCGGGGCAAAATCCCGACCGCAACGGCGAGACCAAAAGTCACTTTTCCCATATCAATCACACCAGCCGCTTTCTAACGCGGCAATGCCAGCAAACGACGACACTCCCCCACCAGAAACTCTGCGTGCACATACGGATCGTGGCTGATGTCACTCCACAAGATCCGCCCGTCTCCATCCATCAAGAAAGTTCCGTGAAGTGGCTCTACGGCGAACTCATCATAACAGCGCCATTTTTTGAAAGCATCCATCTTCGGATCGGCCAACAACAAATAGGGAAGATCGGGATTTAACTCCGGTCCTTTGCCCAATCCCTCGGCAAGCTTCTCAACGGAATCGGTTCCGATCCCAACCACCCGAATGCCCTCTTTTTCGAACGCCGGAATCTGCGGCTTGAACTTCTGCAACTGTTCCACGCAATGCGCACAACCCTGTCCAAGGAAAAAAATGACCAGCACCGGTTTACCCCTGAACTGGCTCAATGTATACAAGGTGCCGCTTTTGTCGGGAAGCTCTAGATCGGGAGCTTTGGCCCAATCCCTTTCAACCTCGTCAGAAGCTCCCTTTGGAATCGCCACATGCTTCTCGCCGTTGACCCCATCGCGCAGCTCCTTTGCCAGCCTCGTGAGCGGCACGGAGCCAGGCTGGGATTGCATGGCAGAGTCCAGCTTGGCCAGCGCCACTTCTTTGGCCTTCGCCTTCACCAACAAAGGCACCATGGCTGCCACAGGCACATCGGAGATCTGACTCAAAAATGGACTCAGCCTCCCACCCGCCAGCTGCATGAAGGCATCCGCGCCACGCTCCATTTTGGTCGTCAACTCGGCATATTGATTGAGATAGGAAGTTTGGCCAAGTTGCGCGACCATTGCTGCCAACTGCTTCCGCTGTTCCGTCGCGCGCTCCCTCTCGCCTCCCCCCGCATTGGCAATAACCGCCCAATATCGACGATAAACCTGTGCCAAAAGACCCGCGTCATCCGACTCGCCGCCCTCGACAAATTTGGCCAACTTATCCCATTCCCCCAAAGCCGCCAGGAGCTGAACCTTCAATCGATGTGCCTCCAAATACGGACTTGCTGGCGCATCATCAATCGCCATCAAGTTCGTAAATGCAGGTTTCCGGGGAACCGTCACCAATCGTTCAGCCACCGCAAGCGCCTCCTCAAACTCGCCCAGATGATAACTGGTCCAGGCAAGCGTTGCCGCAGTGCTGAAGCGCAGCTGTTCGCGATCATCCTCCACAAACCGGTCCTTCAAAAAGTCATTGCTCCCCTCGCGCAAAACGCTCGTCAGATACGCTTTCGCCTTCGTCAAATCTCCCGCTCCAAGAAATGCCTGCGCCGCGAGCCGCCAAAGGGTGGGGCAATCAAATCGATTTGCATGCGACTTCACCCATTCACTCGCGCGGACCGGATTAGTGCTCAACCACAGCAAGACGCCATACCCCACCAGATCGCCCCCGCCTTTTGCAGACAACCATTGTTCCATCATCGACTCCCATTCATCTCCATCCACCACCGGCAGACCCGATAGGTGCGAAGCCAGAAGCCGGTAACGCATCGCAAACACCTCTGCACATCGATCCTCAGGATGCTGCGTCGCCATCCTCTGAAGCGTAGCGCTCAAACCATTCAGCCGCTGCACAATATCACCACCCGCCGCCGCATCAAAAAAGCCCTGGTAGGCCGCGATCCATCGTTTTTCCCCTGCTCCTGCACTCTTGATCTCGGCGGCTTTGCCAAGAAAATATTGAGCCCGCATCGGTGACTTTTCATTTGCCATGGCAAGCCCCAACCAGCCGGAGGCGCATTGCGGATCCAACACCACAACGTCCCGGAACCAGCTCTCCGCATCCTCATCATCCAAGGCATGCAGACTCCGCAAGCCCGCAATCATCCGCGCACCTATCTCCTCCTTTTCCCTGACTGAAGAAACCCACGGAAGATTGAAGTCTGAAACAACCCCGGGCTGGCTCAACGTCAGCCGCTGAAACGGTCCACTGCGAAAAGCCTCCTTGTCATTAACCGGTTGTTGAAACTGTTGCTCTTTTTGCCAGGCCAATGCCGAAAGACATTGAAAGGCAGCCTTCTGCGCCGGCTCGCCCTGCCCCCGAACACTTGCCGAAAACCCCGCAAAGGTCAGCGCGCAAACCAAGACCAAGGCCGAACTATTCAACGACAAGGTCATCTTGGGTAAACAACTCCTTGTCAGGACCCGCCGAACGAATCTCCATCTGCTTGGCGGACAGTGCGTGGAACCAGTAAGGCGTGCCCCAGGCATCCACCAATGCCCCATCCTTGATGGCGGGACTGTCTTTGGGCAACAAGGCGGTCCGCTTGTTATTCTCCCCAATCAATGCACTCACCACCATCTCGTTGTGTCCAGGCGGATTGTCGCCAAATCCTTGCCGAAACAGATACAACACCTCCCGCACCGCCTGAATCCGTTCCTCTGGATTCCTCTCCGGATTGGCAAGCATGTTGGACATCTCCGCCGCCGCATCATGCATCACCACAGGGGCCAAGGGCTCTGACTTCATCTCAAGAGTGCCGCCATCCCGCGCAACATCCGTAGCACTTGGCACTGAGTTCTCAGCGAACGCATCATCAGTCGCAGGTTTCGGAGGCAACGGCGTGCGTCGCACCCTCGTCGCCAGCACCAGAAAAACGACCGCCAAAGCGATGATTAGCCAAAATTTGTGACGTTGAAGATACGACATGGCAGGTATCTTCAATCCTACACAATCCGGCCAGATTATGCATCAAGGAAATCAAGATTCCCTGACGTGATGTTCGGCAGCGTCACGAAGCGGCCCAGGTTCGGAAAGATGGTGGACAACGCCGACGAATCCACTCCAAACCATCTCGCGATATTGGCCGCATACTGATCCACCGACGTGCTCGGAATCCACAACCCGCGGCTTCCTGTGGCATCAATGGAGTTGGTCACCGTGCCCAGTTTCAATACGGGGAACTTGCCATAGACCCTGCCGCCCTTGACCGGACCGCCCATCACCAGCGTGTGACCACCCCAAGCATGATCGCTTCCCGCGCTGCTGTCTGCCTTGTTGGCCGTGAAGGTGCGGGTGAAATCCGACGCGGTGAAAGCAACCACATCGTTCCACTTGTTTCCGACCTCCGGGCCTTTGAGGGCATCCGCAAAACCTTTAAGCGCGCAGTTCAAGGTGCTCATCAGACCAGTGTGTCCTCCGGTAGCGCTGCCTTCAGGAATCTGCGCCACATGAGTGTCATACCCACCATGCTGCACAAAAAATATCTGCCGACCATTGCCCAACGCACTTTGTCCAGCAATGAGGCGGGCCACCAGTTTCATCTGATTGGCAAACGAATTGTTGGCGCTGATCCCGGAATCGGCAAAAGCATTGGTGAAGTAGCTGTCGAGCGTCGTTGCATTGGTGCCGGGAGCGATCGTCGGCAACAAGGCGCTTCCAACCATGCCTTCGGTCACGCGGGCGCTGACGGTGACACCATTGTGGGCGTTCTCCATCAGGTTGGCATTGGCCATGTTGATGATGCTCTCAAATGCCTGCAATCGTCGCCCGGCTTCTGCCGAGGTTTTGTAATTGCTCGGTTCAAACAACACATTGGGATTGTTCACCGCGCTGGAATAGTTGGTCCCATAGCCGGAGAGGCTGACTAGACCATTGCTGCTCATGATGTAAGGCGTAACATTGCCAGTGGGACTTACCTGAAAGCTGTTCACTCCGGATATGGAAATGTTCATGGAAACATTGCCGCTGGAAGGGTTGTGAACGGGGTCGAGAAGATCCGCGATGCGCCCTCCCCAACCACTGCTGAATGGGCGATCGGGAATGGAGCTCTGCCATTGCACCTGCTGGTCGGAGTGGGAGTAGAGCTGCGGTGGTTTGGGTGCGGTCGAATAATTTGCTCGTGTCACCCCCGGCATCGTCATTGAGCCGACGTTCGCCACAAAGGCAGCGTCTCCCTGCTCAAACAAGGTCTTGATCGCCCCAAGTTTCGGATGGATTCCATAGCTGCCAACATAACCACTGAGAGGATTGGATTCAGCGATGTTGGTGGCAGCGATGGGCAGCGCATTCAAACTTGCATCGGCGTTGTTGATGGGAATGGCCAGCAGTCCCCTGCCCGCTTCATAGTCCGCGCGGGCACCACCGGACAGTGGCATCAGCATGTTGTTCGAATCGTTGCCGCCGTTGAGGAAAACGCATACCAGCGCCTTGTAACCCCCTCCTCCAACCGGCTGGGCGTTGAGCGCCCCCTGCATCAATTTCAAATGCGCCAGGGTGTTCACCACGCTGGTAATCCCCATGGCCGAGCATCCGGTCTTCACCAAAAACTGCCGTCGATTGGGTTCGTTTTTTCGCGGAAAAATCAGGTTCATGGCAATAAGTTGAGGGGACGGCTGGAAAGGCTTTTTTTAAATCTTCGATGCTATTTAAGGATCAACGCCTGCGGACAGCTCAGGACAAGATAGATGATGTTGCGAATGCGGGTGCGGGCATCGTTCCTAAAGTTGGTATTGTCACTGGTGTGGCGGTTGTTGGCGGCGATGAAGTTCACTGCGTCGATGATCGACTTGCGCGGATTGGAGGTTCCCAGTGATCCGAATTTCGCTTTCAGATAACCACCACAAAAAAGCAGGTCATACTGATCCACCAATGCTCTGACCGCTTCGGCATGCGCCACCTGTCGTTGAGTGGTTCCCGGTGTCGTCGGAACTGCAGCAGGAGCATATTGGTCGACCAGGGATGCGGCGTAAAGACTGATGTAGCTATCGATCAGTGGATCATAGTTCAGAATCAGATTGTCTTTTTGATTGCTGATGTTCACCGGCTGGGCCGTTCCACCCGGAGAGGAGTCAAAGGTCGTGGCAGTGAAATATCCAGCGTTGACCGAATATTGGGGGTTCGCCAGCTGCACCTGCGAAGCATTTTGATAGGATGCCATCATCGGGAAATCATCCAGTCCGCGTCCGGTGTTGGTGTTGGTGGTCGATGGAAGCGAGGCAAAGATGGTGCTGTAGTGATAATTGAAGATGTTGACGACGCTGGACTCCGTAGCGACCTGAAGTTCAGGGGCCACCAAGCCCGCTGCGGCAAGCGGTCCAGGCATCACATAGTCCGGCAGGAACCAGTTGAAAACACTGGGGGAAAACTGCGGGCTCTGGGTAATGGACCCGGTCAGATCGGAGAACCTGAACCGCACCGGATTGGCCGTGAACTTCGCGAGTTCAGAAGTCGGATAGGCAGTGGTCACCGGAGACTGCTGCGAATTGAAGGGGACCGTCATGGTGGTCAGGTTGGCGAGCGGGGCACCAGAGAAAACCTTGGCGGCACGCAGATAGGCTGCCAGGTGCAGCAGCGGCTCCTTGGGTTTTCCTGCGGTGGCCACATTGTCAGCGAACGACAGACTGCGCGCTTCATAATCCAGCAGGATGGCCTTGATGACTTCCCCGAGATTGCCATTCGTATCCCTGAACTTTTGTGCAACGCGATGAAGATAACCGGAGCTTGGATTGGAGGTGGTGAATCGCTGGATCAGTAACCGGCTGATGAACATGGGCGTGTTGGGATGCCCGTCGTAAGTGGAAGAGGCCAACTGCCCCGCGAGGGCATTGAGCGCCAGACTAATATCTGCAAGTCCTTCTGATTCGACCCCTGAGTTATCAGTTCGCGCCGGGATGTTCGCCTGCCCCACCTTCCCCTCAAACAAGATCTTCGCAGCGAAGTCATGATGAGCATCGAATATCTTCATCGGATTCGTCCACTGAGCCTGCCAGTAACGAATCTGGTTGCCCAAGTAGAAATCCGTATTGTTTTCAACTGCACCGATCCGCTGATTGGAGGTATTCGGATAGGTCGCAACACCGTTCACCACCGCGTGACGTTTTCCAAAGCCGAAGCCGGTCATGACTCTGGAGAGTTCGCGGATATCCTCCTGGTCGTAAGTGGGAATGGGAAGTCCGTCCTCATCCAGCTTCAGGCTGCCGTCGGGGTGGCGCAGCACCAAGCCAATGGAAAACAACTGCATGATCTCCCGCGCAAAGTTTTCATCCGGAGTAATGTTCCCGGAAGCCTTGCGGTTTTTTAGGTGGCTGAGATAGATCCCCATGATGGGATGCTGGGTAACATCCGACAATACCTGGCGGTATTTGCCAAAGGCATTGTTGGCCAGCATGTCCCAATAGTGGGCTGCCCCGTAGTGATAGGTGGCGACGGTGGTGTCGGCTTCGGAAATGACGACGATCTGACTCAAAGCAAAAGCCATGCGCTGGCGCAACTGGGCTTTGGCCTGCAATGTCAACGTCCACCATTCGCGACGGCGGTTCAGCTGATTGGGATAGTTGTTCTCGTGGATCGTGCTGCCTGACCAAGTGCGGTTTCCTGTATTCCAGGAAAATGAAGCGCCCCCAAACTGGGGATCGTTGTTCGCATTCAGATGCCGGTTGCCACGAATCATAAAATCCTCCACGTCCGCCGCCTCCACCAAGGTTTTCAACGAAGGATATGGCGTGGTGGTGGCACTGATTTGTTGATCCAGCCACGCGGTGTAACCCGCGATCGCGTTGTTGCCATTGGCGGCAATCAGATTTTTCACCTCCTGGATGCTCTCCGGTGTGGGACCAAAGGTGGCCTGAGTCAAAAATCTCGCGATGTCCCGGTCAATGGCGTCGCCGGTCAACGCCGGCCATTGGGCGCTGCCATAGGCGGGGGGATCCGCAGGTGTCGGTGGCGGCATCACGGAACCTGAAGTCAGGGTATAATTACCACGCACTTCACCACTCGGGTAGTTGGCACTGTGGACGTTGATGTAAACATATCCTGCATGCAGGGCATTGAGCGTCGCCTGATCCGTTGTCCATCCCACCGCCGGTTCAGCTTCAATCGACCACGGATGTTCGCTGACCTGACCCAGCGGAATGCTTTCAATGATGGGCCCGCTGTTCTGAGGATCGATGGCAGGTGCCGCGTGCAAGTGAGACGCGCTTTGGATCGTTGTCAGGTTGCTGAATTCGGATCGCACCAACGCCTGAGTGTTGTCGCCATTCAGCAACAAGGTTGAGACCCCGGTCGCACTGGTCACCGCACCACCCTCGCGACCATAATACGAGACAAAAAGACGACGATTGTCATCCGTATTGGTGGCATCGCGCACGTCAACGGTGCAGGTGGTGCCGACCGGAATGGTCACGCTTCCGTTGTCCGCCTTGAACGAAAGCCGTAAGATTTCCGGCACTTCCGGAATCAGTGGCGTCTCCACTTTGGGGGCCACCAACAAATCGTATTGCGTGGCACCACTGGCCATGGTGATGGTGCTGCCGGGTATTGCAACACCCGTGCTCGTTTGTAATGTGTAGTCGTTGGCAGAGGCCGATCCCTTCAGCGGATCAGGCGATCCCGCCGTGGTGAGCGAGATGGTCAGCGGCATGGTGGTGCCGTAAGTTCTTGTCAGCCGCACACGGGCTTTGATTCCTTCTTTTTCAAAGGCACTAGGGGTCACCACACTGGTGGTGATCGACATCAAGCTGCGCAAAGTCTCGCCATCGCTGGCAGCGCCCCCCGAAGCGTTGTTGGTCGAATTTGCAAGGGCAGGATTGGTGCCCATCACCGACTCCGCCCAGTCCGAAATCTGATCGCCATCGCTGTCCTGATCACACACCTTCACCATGTAGAATTTAGGCGTTGTTCCCGTCCCCATCGGCACCGTGATCGTCATGGTCGCGTTGTTGCCCGTCACCGGACTGCCTTCTGCAACCCAGGTCGGCCCCTTGGGCGACGAACTGCTGACCAAACTGTAGCGTTTTCCCGTCAGAGTCTCGAACGATACCTGCACGTCCGTTCCGACAATCGCCATTGTCTCCACATTCAGCCGATCCCCCGCGCTGCGTGGATCGGTTCCCGCCACTGATTCCTCGTAATTGGATGCCCCGTCACCATCTTCATCTTCATCAGGAGGCAACAAGTCCGGCGTGACCGAGTAGCGATGCTGCCAGACATCGTCGTAACCATCATTGTTAAAATCGCTCATTGCATAACCCGTTTGGGAAAATGACAGCAGCGAAGTGGTGACTAATCCCAGCACTAGGGGGAGGTTGAGCTTCATGGCAGGAGGCTAGGCGTTGAGCTCAGGCCAATTACCGTGAGCAAACTCCTAAAATGCCAAATATGCCAATAAAGATCAATCCAAAAATATTCGGAGGCAAATAATTGTTCATGCTCACCAACCAAAAATGGCGCTACTGCGGCACGGTCTCGCGCCAATCCAGCATGACCGCGCTCCCGCCATCTCCAGAAACCAAAACCGTGATGCTGCGGGCATAATCCCCTGCAACCCCCGTGCTCACCACCCGGCGGGTGCTCCCCTTGAGCGTCAACAAACCTTCGAGCAATACCATGTCGGCCTCTGAAATGCCCAGCAGCGCCGTCACTTCGCCCAGCTCTAAAAATGGCGTATCATCCAGCGTGTAACGTCGTCCATCGGGTCCGTCGCGGCGTGACGCCAGATCCCTTGCATTCAGCACCGAAACCCCCGTGAGGGCCGCAATCAGCTCAGGACTCGCCTCATTGACGTCCAGCATCCCATCTCCAAACACGGTGAAACTCTCCCGCCATTGTGGCCAAAGCTCGATCAACGTGTCCATTCCGGCCACCAGCGCCACTTCATCCAGACTGCGAAACGGTCGATCATAAGGCCGCCCCGGAAAACCCGCCTTTTCATATTGATCGCGCTCCATGCTGTCGAGCCGCTGCAATTCATCGCCATCGATCCAGTCGAGCATGCGATTGACCAACGTCTGCGCCGCCGCCGCTTCCAAACCTTTCCCTGAAAATAACCGCTCCAAAATCAGCCGACGCTGCTCCGTGAGCAAGGCGTTGATGTTGAGCAAACTCTCCTCGGTGGAGATGATCGCTTCATACCTCTCCACCGGGGAAACCTGACGGCCCAGCAAAGGATCACCCATCTTCACCATCGGATTCGACGCCACAGCAACCCCCATCTCCGCGAGCTGTCTCGCACGAAACACCTGGTGCCGCGCTCCCACCGACTCCACATCCTGCATGATCACCATCAAGGTGGTTACCACCAAAAAAGACAGCAGTGCGATCACCCATAACACCACCAGCAAGGCGGAAGCCCGGCTTTTTTTGGTCGGTAAGATCGCGAAATTCATCCAGTGCAGGCTATTGTTCACAGCGCCTCCATTCTGCCAAGCGGGAATCAACTTTTTCTCCCTTTCTTCGGGAAAGACACCCGCCTTGTCGTTCCCGGCAATCCCCGTGAATTTTTCTCGCACCGTGATTTCTAAGGCCTAAGATAGATCAGGATTTATTGACTTACTACCATGCCCGCCGCCCCGAACCTCCACTTGTATCTTCCCGGCGAAGATAGCAGGGAGTTGTGGCGTCGTGAATCCAATGGCCGCTGGGCTCATCAAGTTACCGCTTCCACCGACACGAGCGGAGCCGTTCGGGCGATCGAGATGCTGGCATTCGACAGCAGTCCGTTTTTTGCATTGAACCCTGGCGATGACCACAAGGGCCTCGACCAGGCGATTGCGCTGCGCTGGGAATCCCTCGGCATGGAGGTTGAGCCGCCGGGCAAGGTATGGACCGGATGGGAGGTCGCTCATGAACACGGCCGTGTTCTGGTTGGAACCCTCGCGCTCAATGCCCAGGACCTGCCCGAAGAAATGCTCCGGCACAACGCTTCAGGATTTGAGCCCAGCATCTCGCTCTATGCGATCCCCCATCACAGTTTTGTCATCTACAAGGAACTCGGACGTTATGTCGTCGCCTTCATGCATGAGAAACGTTTGGTGCATGTGACCGTGCTCTCCTCCCGCCAGCTTGATGACCATGCCGTGACGGAAATTCATCACCTGGTGGAAGCATTGCGCGGCAGCCTGCTGGTCTCTACTTTTCAGTGCGGCTATCTTTGGACCGAAGCCCCCGCCGCTTTCCTGACATCGATCCAACAAATTCTAGGCATCCCCATCCTGGTCGCCCCCAAACCTGCGCCCGAACTCCCGTTGGAATCCAGCGGCCTTGTGCCGCCCTTCGTGGCCATCGCCAGGCTTGCCCATCAAAAGCGCCGCCGACAAATGCAAATTTTCGCGTTCGCCGTTGCCGCCGTCGCGCTCTTGTTCGCTGGCTGGATGGGTGCCCTGATGCTGCGCGAACACAAGATCAACGAACAAATGGCTGTCATCGAAGCCAGGCGTCCCGAAGTCGAAAGTGCCCGCACCGCGCAACTTCGCTGGTCCGCGCTCGAAGAGGCCGTGACGCCTGACACCTATCCGGTCGAAGTGTTTCACCAGATCGTCTCGCTGCTTCCGCCCGAAGGCATTCGCTTCAAGGAGTTCAGCATGAACAGTGAAAATGTCGTCGTCAGCGGCGAGGCCAGTTCACTCATCCATGCCTCCACTTTTCAGAAGGCGTTAAAAGAAAGCACGCCACTGCAACGCTACACCTTCAACGCCCCGCAGCCCACCATCATGGATGACAATCGGGCCAGCTTCCGCATCGAAGGAAACCTCAATCCGGGAGGTGCCGATGCAACGCAATGAACGTCGATTGCTGATCGCCAGCGGCACCATCGCCAGCGTGTTCGCTTTGTTGCTGGTCTCGCAACGGCTCATCAACTGGCAAAAAAACCTCGACCGCCGTGAGCGCGAAATCGAGTTGCTGCAAATGGAAGCCGACGCCCTCCTCGCCGATGCCCCTGCATGGGAAGCTCGCGCACGCTGGCTATCCCAAACCCAGCCAGTGGCCTCCGACGAACTCGAAGCCAACAAGGAACTCGATCACATCGTCTCCCTGGCCAAACGCGAAGGTCTCGTCGTGCAGTCACAACAACTTCAAGAGCCACTGAAAACCGACTACTTCCTGCAAATCGGTGTCACCCTCTCCGTCAAAGGCCAGGTTCCCGCCGTTTTCCGGTGGATGCACACCCTGCTCACCCCTTCCGAATTCCGCATCGTTCCCGCCCTCAAAGTCATCCCTGACAAGGAAGACCCCGCCCAAGTCGTCGCCCAAGTGCAATTCTGGCGGCGCTACTCACCCGCCCTGGCCGCCACCCCATGACCCCGCCACGAGTGATATTTTTCCTCTTCATCACCGTCATTTCCACGGTTGCTGCTGCTGTTGTCGTTGTCGGACAAGAGTTTCCAGCACCAACGCCTTATCCTGTGGATCGATATGAAGCCGGCTGGAACACCAACCCCTTCACCCTCAAAACCGCCGCCGTTGCCACCCAAAAAGAGTCGTTCGCCAAAGATCTTGTCCTCGGCAGCATGTATCAGGTCGGACTCGAAACCACCGTCGTTCTCGTCAACGCCAAGACCCGCGAACGCATCCGCATCGTCAGCACCCAGGCCGACCCCAACGGCATGCGCATCAAATCCGCCAACATCCTTAACTCCCGCCGCGACTCCTACGCCGAAATCGAAAAGGACGGCGAGATCGCCATTCTCCGCTACGATGATCGCCTTCAAAAACAACTCGCCGCGCAGAATCAGGTTGCCAGCAACGATCCCAATGGCAACGGCAACCCAAACGCTGCGGCCATGAACGAGGCGGCAGCGGCAGCGGCAGCTCGCGGCCAACCGGTTCAAAAACCACCCGGTGCCATGGGAAACAATTCCGCCAATCCAAACCCGAATCCCAACGCCGACATCACCCCCCTTCCTGGCCGCAACACGCCGCCTCAGCGTCGAAGACTTCTCACTGCACCAAGATCTGCCCCCGCCCCTCGCCCGGCTCCCGCCCCGATGCCTCCGCCACCATCTCAATAAATTCCTCATCTCCTCTTGCCGCCATGTCATCGCCTTCATCAGTTTTCCTAGCCTGCGCCATCCTGACTATCGGACTGTTCACCACCGTTTCCGTCGGCCAGACCATCCCATCGCCCCTGCCTTCCCCGGTTCGTGCACCAACCCCAGTTTCCAGCCCCGGGTCCGTGAGTGGAGTCACCGTGCAATTCCCGCCTGGCACCCCACTCTCCGAAGTCCTCGAAGTGTATCAACAACTCACCAAAAAGCGCCTCATCCGCGATCCTGCCGTCGAAGCCAAAACCGTCGGCATCGAAACCAGCGGCCAGCTCACTCCCGCTGAAGCGATCGAGTTCATCGAAAAATCCCTCCTGCTCTCTGATGTCGCCATCGTTCCCAGCGGCGACAACATGCTCAAGGTCGTCAGCACCGAAGGTGCCAAAAAACCGTCCGGCGAAGGGGTCCCTGTCATCCTTCGTGAAAGCGACCTGCCGGAATCCGACCAAGTCGTCAGCTTTGTCCTGCCCCTTCAACACCTCAACGCCGAAGACGCCGCCCAAACCTTCTCCCAAATCGTTCCCCCCCACTCGTATGGCATCGTCGCCGCCATTCCCAATGCGCGCGCCCTGCACATCACCGAAAACACCAGCACCATCCGCGCCTACATCGCCCTGGCCCGGCAGGTCGATGTCCCGCCCAACGAAACCAAACACCAGACCATTCACCTCCTCCGCGCCAGCGCTGAAGAAGTCGCCGAACAACTCTCCAACCTGCTCGGCCTTAATCAAGCCTCCTCCGCCACCTCCTCAGGCGGCGGAAGCAACAACCGTCGCGTCAATCCGCCGCTCACACGTCCTGACGTGCCGATGACCCCGCAACAAGCCGCCGCCCAGCAGGCCGCCCAAATCAACATCACCCCCACTGTCGGCACCGCCACCGCCGAAGCCGCCCCCCCCATCATCCAGCCCATCGCCCGCACCAACAGCCTCATCGTGGTCGCCAGGCCCCTCGACATCAAATACATCGAAGCCCTCGTCCAGGAACTCGATGCCGAATCCCCCACCCGTGGTTTCGTCTCGCGCCGTCTCAACTACATGGACCTCACCACCTTCATCACCGTTGCCGAGAAAGCCCTGATGCGACACAGTGACAACGCCAGAGGAGGCATCCCATCGAGCAGCGGCAGCGGCACCAATACCAGCACGAGCGCCGTCAACAGCGGCTCCACCACCGGCTTCGGCTCTGGCGGACTCAACAGCCGCTTTGGTGGCAGCAACAATAACAATACCTTCGGGGGCAACGACTCGATGGGTGGCAACGGCTTTGGAACCACCAGTGGCTTCGGAACCAGCGGCGGCTTTGGTAGCAGCGGTAGTGGTGGTGGTGGCTTCGGCTCCGGTGTTAGCGGTGGTTCAGGCGCCGGCCTTGAAATCACCCCCAAGGCATTCAGCACCCTGGTGGCCAATACCCTGGTCATCGTCGACCCCGCCAGCTCCAGCTTTTTCGCCAGCGGTCCACCTGAACAACTACGCATCCTGAATGAACTCGCTGATTCGCTCGATGTGCGCCCCAAACAAATCCTGCTCACCACCATCATCGGTGAATTCACCCTGGGCGATGACTTCAAATTTGGCCTCGACTGGATTCGCACCATCGACAACATCGGCAACAACAGCCTGATCGGTGGTGTCTTGCAAACCCAGGGAGCCGCCTATGCCAACCCTTCAAGTCTCGGCGGCGTCGAAGATTTCCTGCCCGCCCTCGACGGCCTCACCGTCTATGGCCAGATCGGCAAGAACCTTTCCACCTTCATGCAGACCCTGGGAACCAGCAATCGTTTCCGCCTCTTGCAACGCCCCAGCATCACCACCTTGAACCACCAGACCGCCACCATCTCCACCGGCCAGCAAATTCCCTACGCAGGCTCCTCACTCACCACTGCCGACAATGTCGTCAGCGGAGCTTCGATCCAGTCGACGGTCCAGTTCGCCAGTGCCGAGCTTACCATCTCCATCACCCCTCACATTTACAACGACCGGGAAGTGCTCCTTGAGTTCATGCAGCAAAACAACAACGTCAATGGCTTCACCACCATCAGCGGCAACCCCGTGCCCAACATCAACTCTCAACAACTGCAAAACCGCATCATCGTGCCCGACCGCAACACCGTGATGCTTGGAGGATTGATCACTGAAAACGACACCAACAACAAAAACGGCCTGCCCTTCCTCATCCGCGTGCCCATCCTGAAACACCTTTTCGGCAACACCAACAAAAACAAAACCCGCCGCGAACTGATGATCTTCATCCAACCCCGCATCCTGAAAGACGGCGAAGAATACATGACCGAACAAAGCGACATCAACCGGGACGTCATCAGCTATCCCGACGTGCAAAGTTTCGCCAATCCCGGCGACGGCACTTCCCTGCTTCCCCTGCCCAACTGGCAACACGAGCGAGATGCCACCCCCCCCGTCAAAGCCCAGGACGCATCCAACCCGGCCAGATAAACGGCGCGGAGCAGCCGACCTTTGCTCGCCTATATTGCTCAGTTCGGATTCGCCGGAGGAGTCGCTGCCGGAGCCGGAGCCTGAACTGGCGCAGATGTGGGTGGTTGCGTTGGCGTCGGCGTCGGCGCAGCTGCGGGACGCGGAGCAGTTGGAGTCGGTGCCACTGTCGGAGTAGGCGGCGGAGTCCGTCGAGGTGCCGCTGCGGCCGCAGGCACTGGAGCCGGAACCGGATCACCGCCATCAATACTCTTCAGATACTTGAAGAAATCGCTGTTAGTCGTCAGGATCACCGTGCTGTCCGCACCCAACGTCGTTTTGTAGGTATCCAACGTTTTAATAAACTGGTAAAACGCCCCCGCCTCAGGACTGATGTTATACGCCCGGGCATAAATCTCTGAGGCCGTCGCATCCGCCTCCCCTTGAATCTCCTGCACCTTGCGATAGGCACCCGATTCAATCTCACGCAATTCACGCTCTTTCCGACCACTGATCACCGCCGCCTCACCGGCTCCTTCCGAGCGAAACTTTTCGGCAATCTGCATACGCTCACTCACCATCCGGTCATAAATTTTCTCAATGACCCCGTCCTTGTAATTGATCCGCTTGAAACGCACATCGAGCAACTCAATGCCCCAATCCGTCACCTTGGGAGCCGCCGCTGCCAGCACTTCCCGCTCCAAAATGGTTCGTCCCACCCGGATCGGCGGCAACACCCCAACCGTCGGAGAAGCCTCCGCCAGCGTCTCATCCACCTGCGGTTTGCGCTCCTTGTCCGTGCGCACCACCTCGATCAAATCATGACGCGCAATGACGTTGCGCGACTCACTCCCAATGATGTTCTCCAAGCGAGACAACGCGGTGCGCTCATCGCTTCCCAACGTCTCGAAATAGCGCAACGGATTCACAATCCGCCAGCGCGCAAAGGTGTCGACCACAATGTAAAGCTTGTCCCGGGTTGCGATCTCATTCGGCGGTCCTTCCCAGCTGATGATGCGCTTTTCAAACCGGTTCACTTCCTGAACAAACGGCAGCTTGAAGTGCAGGCCTGCTTCACTGTTGTGCATATGCGACCCGGCTTCGCTTTTTTCGGGAGCCACATTCACCGGCTCCCCGACCGGCCTGCGGAACTGCGTCACAATGACCTGCTCGGTCTCGTCCACCACATACATACTGCTCGACAGCACCACCACCCCTGCGAACACCAACAACAAAATAAACGGAAGAAAAACAGCTTTCATAACTAAGTTAGACAAAAAATTTAAATATTGAGAACCCATCAACAACCCACCCCATTACCTCACCAAGCGGGAGGTCGGACTGGAGGGCGAATTGGTCGTTGTCGACGTAGGAACCGGCACCACCGCTGGTCGCGGTGTGGGCGCTGGCGTGGAAAGATTCAACAACGGCAGCAGTTGTTTCGCCTCGTCATCGATGATGATCTTGCCACCGATCATCGGAATGACCTCCGCCATCGTCTCCAGATAAATCCGCTGCCGCGTCACCGCTGGAGCCTTTTCATACTCCTTCAACAACGCCTCAAAGCGCGTGACATCCCCCTCCGCTTCATTCACCCGCTGCACCGCATAACCCTCCGCCTCGCTGATCTTCTGCGTCGCCTCCCCCTTCGCCCGCGGCACCACCCGGTTATACTCCCCGTTTGCCTGGTTGATCATCTGCTCACGCTCCTGCTGCGCCCGGTTCACCTCATCAAAGGAATCCTGCACCGGCCCCGGTGGATGCACGTTTTTCAACTGCACCTGCTTCACCCGAATGCCGATCTCCAAACGCTTCACCACCTCTTCCAGCTTCTGCATCGTCTGCACCTCAATCCCCTGACGGCCAATCGTCAACACCTCATCCACGGTGTGATCCCCCACCACTTCACGCATCACACTCTCCGCAAAATCGCGCAATGTCGATTCCGGATCGCGCAGGTTGAACAAAAAATCCTTGGGAAAGGCAATTTCATACTGCACCACCCACTCCACCTGAACCGCATTCAAATCGCCCGTCACCATGCTGCGTTCGGCCTGCATCACACTGGACGCCTTGAACTGCCCCGCCTGCCTTCCGCCCTCATCAAAACCCAGCTCCAACTGCAACTGCCGCTTGACCGGAATCACCGTCACCTTGTCCACTCCGAATGGAATCTTGAACCGCAAACCCGGCGACACCACCTGCGAAAAACGACCAAACCGCTGCACCACCCCCTCCGACTCCACCGGAACCGTGTAATAGCTCGTGAAAATGCCCACCAACACCACCAATCCCGCCAAACCAGCGAGGATGTAGTTGAAGTTCAATTTGAATTGGGGGTAAACCGGCGGAGGAGTCTTGGGATTAAGTTCGCGTGTCATGAAGGGTCAGTTTCAGGGACCTTGTCCCTAAATGCCCCCCCTGTCATTGAAAACCTTTCCCGCATCCCCCTCCTGAGGAGCCCGCCATCCCTATTTCACGACGTGATTTTCTCCAAACGCGCTTCCATTTCCTTCAATTTTTTCTCCAAGTCCCTGACGCGCTGCAGGAGCTCCGGCACTTTCATCGGATACGTCAACATGCGCCGCCCTTCGAGCAACGGTTTTGCCGGATAACCCGTGTAAGCCCCCGGCTCAGGATAATCCTTGGTCAAACCTGACTTCGCCAAAAACGTGGTCTTGTCACCTATATTCAAATGCCCGGCCACACCCACCTGGCCGGCCAAAGTCACATAATCTCCCAACCTCGTGCTACCGGAAATCCCCACTTGGGAAACGATGATGCAGTGCCTTCCAATGACACAGTTGTGCGCAATCTGCACCAGATTGTCGATCTTTGTCCCCTCACCTATCCAGGTCCGACCAAATCGCGAACGGTCGATCGTCGTGCACGATCCAATCTCCACATCGTCATCAATCTGCACAATCCCCACCTGGTCAATCTTCACATGTTTGCCCGCCACATGTTCATATCCAAACCCATCGCTCCCAATCACCGATCCACTATGAATGATCACCCGGTTGCCGAGCAGGCTGCGGTCCTTGATCACTGCATTGGCATGAATCACACACCCTTCTCCCAGACTCGAGCCAAAACCCACAAACGCCCCGGCGTGAATCGCACTGCCATTCCCCACCACCACCCCTTCTTCAACCACCGCATTTGGTCCCACATAACTCCTGGCCCCATCGATCTGCACGCTTTCATGGATCGATGCGCTCTCGTGAATTCCCGCAACAAAAGGCCTCGGTTGCGGTCCAAACTGCTTCACAATCAATCCAAACTGCAGCGTCGGATTGCCCACCTGAACCACCGCCATACTGTCGGGAAAATCCTGAAAATTCGCATCCACCAAAACCACACTGGCCCGCGATTTCTTCAGTTGCGGTGCATACCGGGCATTGCCCAAAAAGGTAATGTCCCCCTCCTCCGCCTCCTGAATCGTGCTGAATCCACTCACCACTAGGGCACCATCACCTCGAACAATTTCCCCGCCAACAAGCACAGCTAGTTCTTCCAACGTAATCTTCACAGGACTCCAATTAAATGCTAAGGGTTGCATGAAGCGCCGACGGCACTCCAAATTCTTCGCCGTCGCTACAGTGAAGAAACCCTGAGGACATCCGGCTGGATGCATCCATAAAACAAAAATCCCCGCTTTGCGAAGACAAAGCAGGGATGATTGAAAAAGTTTGGACGGTTATTTATCGTCCGCAAGACAGTCTTTAATTCGAGGCAGGGGCCGCCGCCGCCGCTGGAGCCGCTGCGTCGGCAGGGGTGGCGTCTGCAGGAGCAGCCTTGTTAAGCTCGACGATCACTTCGGAGGTGAAATCTTCAGCAACGCCTTCTTTCGAATGAATGAGGAAAGGAAGACCAAGGGCGCCAAGACCGCTTTTGTCGAACACCAGATCATACTTGCCCGCTTCGGATTTCTCCTTCACGACCTTCAGGATCTCGGTGTAAAGCTCACGACGTTGTTCCATCCCCTGTTGCTGGATCTGGCCTTCACGACGCTGACGGAATTCCGCGATGTCACGCTCAAGGGATTTGAACTCCTGCGCTTTGGTCTGGGCTTCGGCACGGCTTTTGGCGCGCTCCTGTTCACCCAGCACCGGGTCCTGGGATGCACGTGCTTTTTTCTCCACTTCGTCGTTCAGCTTCTTCAAGGCGGCAAAACGCTCGGTCAACTCTTCCTTGGCTTTGGCGGCGTTGGCGTCCAGACCTTCCTTGGCGGTTTTGGTTTTGTTGAACTCGGCAAATGCCTTGTTGAGGTCGACCACACCAATTTTGAGGTCAGCAGCTTGGGAAGCTCCACAAAGCGTGGCGGCGAGGAATAATGCGGGAATGAATTTCATTGGGGTGTTGACTGGAGACAAGTATTGAAGGGCCCGTGTTGTTTTACACTTGGGCAGGTTGAATGAGCTTTAGACTAGAAACGATAGCCGATGTTGAAATTGAATTGGCCGCTCGAATCATTAAATTCGTCGGAAGTCATAGGAATACCATAATCGAGACGAATTGGACCGGTTGGCAGGAAGAACAGACGGAGACCAACACCGACGTCAGAATTGACATCGCCGCTGCCGCTGAAGCTCTCCTCGCTGACCACACCGACATCGTAGAACACCGCACCGCGGATTTTTTCGATGACCGGGAAGCTCAACTCAAGCGAGGCATAAGCGGAGGTCTTGCCACCGATCGGCTCGCCGCGCTCGTCTTTTGGACCCACATCACGGAACTCAAAACCACGAAGGTTGTTGGCGCCACCAAGGAACAGACGTTCGAAGATCGGCACCCGGTCCCCATCGCCAAAGGTGTCCACCGTGCGGGCGGCACCTTCAAAGCTGAAGATCATGTCGAAAGGAAGTGACACGTATTGAGCCGCTTCGAAGTTAAAGCCATAGACCCCCACGTCCCCTCCAAGGAAGTCGCCGGACACCAGGCTGCCGAATTGCAACTTGTGACCTTTGCGGGTGATGAAGACCGAATCACGAGTGTCGTGAGCAAGGGTGAAGTCCAGTTTGCTCTGAAGGAATTCACCTTCTTCAGCACGAATGATTTCAGATGCCTCGCTGGCGATGCCGTCAATGGTGATGTTCTGAATCGTGTAGGAGATTTCAGCGTAGGCGTTTTCGCCAATCGGTTTGCGCAGATTGATTGCCGCACCGTAGTTTTGCTGTTCGTAGTCATCGCTGAGGTAGAACAAATCGCGGAAGAACAACTCACCGCCGAGCGAGAGACGCTGGCCCATGAACCATGGTTCAACGATGTTCAAGCTGAAATCGCGGCGCTTGTCACCCACACGGACGTCCATTCCGAAACGCTGGCCGGCACCCGTGAAGTTGGGCCAGTTGGTGATGTCGAAGTTGGTCTGAGTCAGCGAGAAGAAACCGACCACGCTGTCGATCGAGCTGAAACCTGCACCGACGTTGATGGCACCGGTGGACTGCTCGGTCACGTCAATGTCAATGTCCTTGAACCCGGGCGTGCCGGTCGGGTTGTTGCGCAGGTCGACCTGGCTGAAATAACCCATGTTCTGCAAACGGTTGCGGCTTTTCTCGATCTTCACCGTGTTGAACTCTTCACCGGGGGCGAAGGCAAGTTCACGACGAATGACATTGTCTTGGGACTTGCTGTTGCCCGCGATGTTGATTTTGCGGATGTAGGATTTTTCACCTTCAGTAATCCGGTAGGCCACACGAACCGTGTCAGCACCGTCGGCCAGCACGCTGGTGTCGATGCGGGCATCGGCGTAACCACGTGAGCCATAATAATCGCCCAGCATCTTCTCATCGTTGGAGATGTCCGTTGCCGAATAAGGGAAGCCAGCCTGAACGCTCAACGCAGGGGTAAGCTCTTCCAAGGTGAACACCGTGTTGCCCTCAATGGAGACACCAGCGATGTTGTATTGGCTGCCTTGATCGACCACGAAAACGATGTCCACACGGTCATCTTTGATCGGCTCGCGACGCACTTGGGCGACTTTCGCATAAACGTAACCTTCGTCCTGAATTGTGCGCTCCACGGTGCGGATGTCTTCCTGCAACTCGTCATTGCTCAACTTGCCAGCCTTGCCCCAAAGGTGCCAGACGCGTTTTTTCTTGAGCTTCAGCTTCGAACGAATGTCGCCTTCCTTGATGTTGCTCAGGCCCTCAAATCGGATGTCGTTGATGATCCCGCGCTGACCTTCGGAGACCGTGTAGATGATGTCCACAAAACCCTGCGTTGCCGAAGGTTGCGTGCGGTATTCCACCGAAACATCAGCGAAACCACGCTTGCCGTAAAGCTCGCGGATCTTGGTGGCTCCGGTGAAAAGTTTCGTTTCGTCAACCGGCGCACCGGCTGCCACTTCGACTTCCTTGCGAAGACGGGCGGCATCAAAGACCGTGTTGCCCACAAAAGAGACATCACCTGCTGCACCACGACCCGTCACACGCACCAACACGCGGACGCCGCCGGTCACGTCGGAGGTGGAGATCTCCACGTTGTCCACCAGACCTGTGGTATAAAGATTTTTTACGTCCTGCTCCAGAACGTCTTCCTCGAAGGCATTGCCAACCCGGGTGGCCATGTTGGCGCGGATTCGACTTTCATCGATCTGCGCACCACCTGCGGAAATCACTTCCACAGCTTGGACCATGCGGGGTGCAACGGCTGCCTCTTGCGGGGCGGCGTCAGGAGCCTGCGCTTGCAGACCAGAAGTGGAAACGACACCTGCCATAAGCAGGGCCAACGTCCATCGTGAGAGATTGGATAATATCATACGGTCACAGAGAGTCTGAAGTCGAAGCCACGCCTATCTCGCCGGGGACAAGCTCAGTCAAGCCTGAAATGCGTGCGGATAGTAAAAAGGATTGGCCGGGAAACCGAGCCCTAAGGCCCAGTCCCCACCCTAAATTGCTTCATTTTTCGTGCCAGTGCTCTTCGAAAACCGGTTCGACCACCCACCGCGATCACCCTCAATCCCGGCACTTAAGGTTTGTTGTTTTGTGCTTTCAGGTTGTGACGTTATGCATTCTATTTGGTCTACCTTGAGCGAAAATTTCTACGACCAAACGGCCTCCGCGCCCGAGACTCCCTTCGACGTTGCCCTGCGTCCTCCCGACTTTGATGAGTTCACCGGCCAGACCCGCGTGAAAGAACGCCTCATGCTCATGGTCGAAGCCGCCCGCCAGCGCGGCGACACCCTCGACCACGTGCTCCTCTGCGGCCCTCCCGGCCTCGGCAAGACCACGCTCGCCCACATCATTGCTACGGCGGTCGGCTCCCGGCTCCATTCGACCAGCGGACCCCAAATCGAACGCGCCGGAGACCTCGCCGGCCTGCTCACCAATCTCCAGGAAAAAGACATCCTGTTCATCGACGAAATCCACCGACTCCACCCCAACGTCGAAGAATACCTTTATCCTGCCATGGAGGATTTCCGACTCGACATCATCATCGACCAGGGACCAAAAGCCCGCACCATCCGCCTCGACCTCCCGCCCTTCACCCTCGTCGGAGCCACCACCCGCGCCGGCATGCTCACCGCCCCCATGCGCGGACGCTTCGGCATCCCCAACCGCCTCGATTATTACACCCCCGAGGAACTCCAGCACATCCTCATGCGCTCCGGCAAGCTCCTCAACGTCAACATCGAACCCGGCGGTGCCAAAGAGATCGCCCGTCGCTCCCGCGGCACCCCGCGCATCGCCAATCACCTGCTCCGCTGGGTGCGCGATTTCGCCCAGGTGCGCGCCCAAAACATCATCACCGAACCTGTCGCCGACGCCGCCCTCACCATGCTCGAGATCGACAACGACGGACTCGACGAGATGGACAAACGCATCCTCGACGCCCTCATCAACAAATTCGGTGGCGGCCCTGTCGGCCTCAACTCCATCGCGGTGGCCGTTCACGAAGACGCCACCACCCTCGAAGACATGCACGAGCCTTATCTCGTCATGCAAGGCCACCTCAAGCGAACCCCCCGTGGTCGCGTCGCCATGCCCAGCGCCTACAAAAAACTCGGCCTCCCTGTCCCCCCCAACCTCCTCAGCGAGCAAACCGACCTCTTCTCATAATCATTGCCAGAGTCATGTTTATCCTTTCGCCTTTATCCTTTATCCTTTCTCTTCAATGCTTCCCCAACTCGACACCTTGCGCACCCAGATTGCCAATCCCGAGTATCTGTATTTGATCCTCGAACCCATGGCCCTCTACGGCCTGTTCTTCGGACTGCTCTTCTTCATCGCCACCCTTGCCCTTAAACAAGACAAGGCACGCATGGTTTCCCTCTTTTTTATTGCCATCTCCAGCCTCAGCGTCTTTCCTTACCGCGTCGAAAAAGCCGATGCCATGCAACGCACCCTCGTCGTGCGCGACACCGGCTACACCCGCATGATGAAAAAGCATGCCCTGGTCCGCGACCAGTCCCTCTGGGTGCATTACACCCTCGCCGGTGCCGCCTTCCTCACCCTCATCAGCCGCGGCAAACTCGCCACCATCACCAACCTCATCATGATCATCGGTGGTCTTGCCGCCCTCATCTTTTTCCTTTGGCTCAATCTCAAAGAGTCCGAGATCTACCACCCCAACCTTCGCCGCGCCACGGCTCAGATATCTCAAACGTCCCCCTACAGCTGAAATTCGCCAATTCCCTCCCGCCGGATTTGCATCCATTATTCACGGCAAAACGGAAGCTTTTCCCGACCCACTCCGATAGCCTTGGACCACAACAATTTCACCAAGGCTTCAGTCGATGAAACGCATCCCTTGCATCACCCGCCGCAGATTCATCACCGCCGCCTCCAGCGCCATCGGCTGGAACATCGTGCCCCGTCATGTGCTCGGCGGCCCAGGGTTCGTTCCCCCCAGCGAAAAGGTTAACCTCGCCATTGTCGGCGCAGGCGGCCAGGCCCGCAGCAACCTCAAAGGTCTTTTTCAGCTGGAGGACGTCCAGGTCATCTCCATCGCCGACGCCGCCGAGTCCACCAATCTCGAAGCCTTTTATTATGGTGGTGCGGGCGGCAGGCTTCCGACCAAAGATTTTGTCGAAAAACATTACTCGCAGAAATCCCCGAATTATCAGGTGTCGGTCCACGAAGATTTCCGCGTCATGCTGGAAAAAGAAAAAAGCATCGACGCCGTCCTCTGTGCCACCCCCGATCACCTCCACGCCTACGTCTCCGTCCTCGCCATGCGTGCCGGCAAACACGTCTATTGCGAAAAACCCCTCACCCACAACATCTGGGAAGCGCGCCACGTCGCCAAAGTCGCCAAAGAAACCGGCGTTGCCACCCAAATGGGAAGCCAGGGCCACTCCTCCCTCGGCACCCGCGAAACCATCGAATACATCCAGGACGGTGCCATCGGTGCCATCCATGAAGTCCATATCTGGGTCAACGCCACCCGCTATAACATTCACCTCAACGACCGTCCCACCGACACCCCGCCCGTCCCGCAAGGCCTGAATTGGGACCTCTGGCTTGGCCCCCGCGAACATCGCCCCTACCACTCGGTCTACCATCCCTTCACCTGGCGCGACTTCTGGGCTTTTGGCTGCTCCAGCCTCGGCGACTTCGGCACTCATGACATGAACACCGCCGTCCGCGCCCTTAAACTCGCCAACCCCACCCTCGTCGAAGGTTATGGCATCGGACTCTCCAATGCCGAACTCGGTCCCTACGGCAGCCTCATCCACTACCACTTCCCCGCCACCACCGAACGCGGCCCCGTCAAAATGCACTGGTATAACGGCGGCCACCTGCCACCCCGGCACGAAGCCCTCGAAGACTTCAAACTCCCCCATCGCGGTGCCCTCTACATCGGCGAAAAAGGCGTGATCCAACACGAAGGCAACGGCGGTGCCCCCCGACTCTTCCCCACCGCCCGCCGCGCCGAATACACCAAACCCCAACCCACCCTCAAACGCTCCAACGGCCATCATCGCGACTGGATCGACGCCTGCAAAGGCGGCGAACCCGCCTCCTGCCCTTTCGACTACGGTGCCGAACTCACCGAGATCGTCCTCCTCGGCGTTCTCTCCCAGCGCATCAAACGTCCCATCGAATGGGATGCCGACGCCATGAAAGTCAAAGGTTACCCCGACGCCGAAATCTTCATTCGCGAGCCCGTTCGCCCCGGCTGGGACATCATCTGACGCCCACACCGTGGAGCGCCGACGTGTCGTCGGCAAAAACGTCATCCTGCCCCCACAACCCATCGAACCACCGACGTGTCGTCGGTTTAGCCCCCGTCTCCCCCCCTACGACACCGACTCCAACGTCCCACTCGTCACCACCCCCAACTGCGACTGCGCCTTCAGTTCGCGCCACAACGTTGTCCCATCGCGCTCTCCACTCAACAGCCCACGATACATCTCCAAAACCCGGATCGTCTCCTCCGCCGATTCCTCCAGCAACTCCACCCGGTAAAACCGCAATCCCGCCGCCATCAACTCCCCAAAAAACTTCGCCCCCGTCTGCGGCACCGCATTAAACAACGTATTCCGACACCCCACATCCGCCTTCAACGGATGCTCCATCCCCACCCGGTCGCGCAGCTTCACCACATGCTTTTCGCAAGGCCGGCCACAATCCAAAAACGACTTCCCTTCCGACAAAAACGCCGCAAACACACAATGCTCCATATGAAACATCGGCATGTGTTGATGCAAGGTCAGCTCAAACCACGATGGCGTTCCCCCCTCGATCAAATCCAGCACCTGCTGCGCATTCAGATCATAACTCACCGTCACGCGCTCCAAACCCGACCCCACTAAAAACTCCGCCGTCAGCGGATTCGCCACATTCAACGAAAAATCCCCCGTCATTCTCATCCCCGTTGCCGCGAAATACTCCAGCGCCCCCAGATTCCGCACCAACACCCCATCCGGCTCCGCCCGCTCGATCAGCTTAAAAAAGCCCTCCTCGCCCGACTTCTGAATGCGCGGCGTCGCCAGAAAAATTTCCACCCCATCCCCGCCCTCACGCACCCGCTTCACCACGTCTGCATACCGCCGGATATCCTCAAAGTCCGCGTAAATTCGCATCACTCCGCTGCGCATCGCCACCTCCACCTGCTCTATTGTCCGACAGGTCACCAACAACTTCGGTTCTTTAACCACCTCACTCTCCCGCACCGGCATCTCGAACACCGGCGGCACCACCCAAGTCTTCACCGGCGGCTCCGCCAGCAACAAATCCACCAGCTCACGCCGCATCCGATTCATCTCACTCATCGGCAAAATCAAATCCCCCTCCAACGCCATCACCACCTCTCCCAATTCAAACGGCGTCCCGCCCAGCTTGCCAAATTGCTGCCCAATCACCTCCACCGACAACGGCCTTTTCATCGCCGCCTGCAACGGCATCTGCGACTTCACCACTTTCCCATTACCCATTACCTCCAGCAACTCCCCCTCGCGACCACTCACCCGTAAATTCAAAACCCCCTGCTTCCTCACCCGCAAATCCCCTGCAAACGACGCCCGCAATTGCCGGTCCAACGCCGGATCACTCGTCTTAAAAACCCGCGTGCCCACCTTGATCCCCTCAAAGTCAATCTTGCCGTGCCCAAACTCCATCCACCGATTCTTCACCCCAAAAACATACCCGCCTTTTTCCTTGTTCGTATCCGCCGGATTCTCAAACACCACCCCATCCCCCGCCTTTAATGGCACCGCGAAACCATCCAACTCCACCGCCCCCAAATCCACCGCGCTCACCACCCCTAAAAACGCCCCGCGCTTCTTCCCAAACCGCGCCCCCACCAGCTCCTGATGATTCACCCCATGCATCCACCCAGGATACAATCCACGGCTAAACGTCATCTCCAGCGCATACTTGTCGGGACCGCGAAGTTTCACTTCGCTTCCGTTCCCAGCCATCGCCGCATCAATCGCCTTGCGATACACCTGCGTCACCGCCGCCACATACTCCGGCGACTTCAATCTCCCCTCGATCTTAAAACTCTTCACCCCCAACTCCATCAACCTTGGAATCTCTTCCACCGCCGCCAGATCCTGCGGCGAAAGCAAATACCGTTTGTCCCCCAAGTCCACCTTCACCCCATCAACGATCATCTCATACGGCATTCGGCAAGCCTGCGCACACTCCCCCCGATTCGCACTCCGCCGCCCCAGCGACTCACTCGTCAGACACTGACCCGAATACGCCACGCACAACGCCCCATGCACAAACACCTCAAGCGGCAGTCGATCCTCCTCCCCTTCCTTCGCAAACCTCTCCAGATCTCGCAGACTCAACTCCCGCGACAACACCGCCAGATCCAGCCCCAACCTGCGCGCAAACTTCAACCCTTCCGGCGAAGTAATCGTCATCTGCGTGCTCGCATGCAAATGCAACCCAGGCGTCACCCGCTTCACCAACCTCGCCAGCCCCAAATCCTGCACAATCACCGCATCCACCCCCGCCGCCTCCAGCACCCGCAACTGCTCCTCGGCCGCCTCAAGTTCCTTCGTGAAAATCAGCGTATTAAACGCACAATACCCCTTCACCCCGTGCTCGTGCAGCGCCGACATCAACTCCGGCAAATCCTCCTCCGAAAAATTGTCCGCCCTTAACCGCGCATTGAACTTCGGCATCCCAAAATAAATCGCATCCGCCCCATTCGCCACCGCCGCCTTCGCACACTCCCAATTCCCCGCAGGCGCAAGCAGTTCCGGACGATAATCAAAAGATGGCAGGGAAGAGTTCAAGCCGGAAACCTACCGCAATATCCCCGATTTGAAAGTCAGCGTTGCAAAAGCCCCTCGTCATTTGTCTCATCCGAATATAGACGAATCACCGAGTCAATGGCACATTGACCAAACCATATGTCGGCGCGCCCAACCTCAACCGCCCCTCTCGGCCTGCCCGAAAACCTTTTTTGGGACGTGAATCCTTCCAATTTGGAACTGGATAAACACGCTCCGCTGATCATTGCACGCGTCGTGGAATTGGGACGACTTCAAGACTGGCACACCATCCGCCTCCACTACGGCTCAGAACGCATGCGCCAGACTGTCACCCAGTTGCGTGACCTGAGTCCCCAAGGCGTCAGCCTCTGCTGCGCCGCTTTTGACCTGACCCCAGCCGACTTCCGATGCTGCACCGCGAGACCCTTCCCCCCAGCACCTTGGATCTACTGATCTTGTTGTGCGCCCATCCTGCCCTGCAAAACTTCACACTGGCGGGCGGCACTTCGCTGGCTCTGCGATTTGGTCATCGTCTTTCTGTCGACCTTGATTTTTTCAACGTGGAACCTTTTGACCACGACTCCCTGGCCCACAGCCTGCAAAAAGATTTCACCTGGGATGAACGGCGACGCCTAACCACTGGCATCACGGCATTCATCTCCGATGTTAAAGTCGACTTTGTCAAATATCCCTATCCAAAGCTGCATCCAGACGACATTACCGAAAACGTGCGACTCATGAGTTTGCCCGACGTCTCCGCCATGAAACTTTCCGCCATTACCAATCGCGGTGCCAAAAAGGACTTTTACGACTTACACCACCTTATTGCCAAACTTGGCCTGTCCACCATCATCGCTAACTATCAGGCGAAATACATCCACACAGACCCCCTGATGCTACTGCGTAGCCTCACCTATTTTGCCGATGCCGAAGACGACGAGGACCCGGTGAGCCTTGTCGACCTCACTTGGGACACCGTAAAAAAAGACATCTCCAAGGCCGTTAAAAAGTTCCTTTAATTCCCTACTCAATAACTCCCCAACCTTCACTTCCGAAAAATAAAATACACCGCCCCGCACATGCACAGCCCTGCCCATAAGTAGTCCCACTTCAGCGGCTGCTTCATGTAAAAAAGCACAAACGGCACAAACACCGTCAGCGTAATCACCTCCTGCAAAATTTTTAGCTGCGGCAACGACAACGTCGCGCTGCCGATCCGGTTCGCCGGCACCTGCAGCAAATACTCGAAAAACGCAATCCCCCAGCTGAACAACACCGCCAACATCAGCGGCTTCGACTTCATGTCCTTCAAATGCGCATACCACGCGAACGTCATGAACACATTCGACAACACCAGCAGGCCAATCGTCCTGCTGATGTCAGATGAAAAGAAGCCCGCCATCATCCTCATTTCATCTTCGCCAAAACCCGGTTCAACGCACTCACCACCGCCTTGATCGACGACAGCTCAATGCTCGTGTCCACGCCCACGCCCCACACCGACTTCAGTTCCGGCGTCTGCACCCGGATATACGAGATCGCACTCGCTCCCGTTCCAGCGCTCAACGCATGCTCGCGATAGTCCGTCACTTGAAACGCGGGCTGACCCGCTGCGATCAACGCATCCGCAAACGCCGCGATCGGACCATTGCCCTCACCGGTCAGATGCTGCTCCTCGCCATCCACAAAGACACTCGTCCGGCAACGAAAAACCTCCTTCGTGCCATCCGCATGAAAATGCTTCAGCTCCAGCGGTGACACCCGCTCCACATACTCCTTCCAAAACATTTCCTTCAACTCCGCCGCCGTCACCTCACGTCCCAGCCGGTCGACTTCATCATTGGCCACCGGACCAAACTCACGCTGCAATTCCTTCGGCAACTCAATGCCAAATTCGCTCTCCAACAGATAAGCAACCCCACCCTTGCCCGACTGACTGTTCACCCGGATCACCTCACGATACTCCCGTCCAATGTCCTTCGGATCAATCGTCAAATACGGCACATCCCAAACCCCGCCCCCACGCTTCTCACGCGCATCCAAGCCCTTCTTGATCGCATCCTGATGCGACCCGCTGAACGCCGTGAAAAACAATTCCCCGCCATACGGATGCCGCGCCGGCACCGTCATCCCCGTGCAACGCTCATACACCTCACGCACCGCATTCATGTCGGAAAAATCCAACCCGATCGGGACCCCGTGCATATACAGATTCATCGCCGTCTGCACAATATCGAGATTCCCCGTCCGCTCGCCGTTGCCGAACAAGGTTCCCTCCACCCGGTCCGCCCCCGCCAGCAACCCCAACTCCGTTGCCGCCGTTCCCGTGCCGCGATCATTGTGCGTGTGCAAACTCACGATCAGTGACTCACGATTTTTGATGTTGGTGCACATCCACTCGATCTGATCCGCATACACATTCGGCCCCGCCACCTCCACCGTATCCGGCAAATTCAGAATCATCCTCCGCTCCGGCGTGGGCTGCCAGACATCCATCACCGCCTCCGAAATCTCCTTCGCAAACTCCACCTCCGTTGCCGAAAAACTCTCCGGCGAATACTGCAAAGTCACCTTCGTCCCCGACTCTTCCAAGCGGTGTATCCGTTCCTTCACCCACTTCGCCCCACGCACCGCCACCTCCACAATCTGCTGCTTTGACATCCCAAACACATACTCACGCTGCGCCGGCGACGTCGAATTATACATGTGAATGATCACCTGCTTCGCGCCCATCAAAGACAAGACCGTCTTCTCAATCAAATCTTCCCGCGCCTGCACCAAACACTGAATCGTCACATCTTCCGGAATCCGCCCGTCCTCAATCAAACGCCGGTTGAACTCAAACTCCGTGTTCGAAGCCGAAGGAAACCCCACCTCAATCTCCTTGAAACCGCACTTCACCAACGTCGCAAACAACTCCAGCTTCTGCGACACATTCATCGGCACCGCCAACGCCTGGTTCCCATCCCGCAAATCCACGCTGCACCAAATCGGCGCTTTCGTCAGCGTGCGCGACGGCCATTGACGGTTGGGCAAACTCACCGGCGCAAAAGCCCGGTATTTCGAGGAAGGATCAGACAACATGAAAATAAAAAGATGAGGGGTGGGAAATAAAGGCGACGCAGCCGCAACTCACAAGAGCGAAAACAGCAGCTGCTGAAAAGGAGGTTGGCCAACAGAATCGCCAGGCCAGGGCGGGAGGGGAGGACAAGATCAGCAGGTGACCAGCCCTAGCATCAGGGCGTCACGGAGTCGTAGGCTGTTGTCAGTGTGAAACATCACCATTTCATGAAAGCCGCAGCATTCACATCCGTCAATCAATTCCATCCGCACCACCAAAAAAATTCGCTATACAGCCCCGGTGCCACAGCTATTTTCTCCATCATGCTGCAATCAAGATTTCCCCGACTTGCCACCTGGAGCCTGCTAACCCTCGTCACCCTGGGCCTGGCCACATCCTGCTCGAAAAAGCCCCCCACCCTCGAAGAAATTGTCGATGACGCCAAAGCCACCATCAAAGCAGGAGACACCCTTTCTTTCATCCGGCTCACCAACAACGGACTGCTTGAAAACGTCAAGGTCCAAAAAGTTGAAGCCCAACGCATCCTCGTAACCGACAACGAACCTGGCTCCAGCCCCTTCTGGGTCAATCTCGACGCAACCGTCTCCTATCAGCAAGCCAGCCTCGTCCGCAACCTCCAAAACGACGGACGCACCTCCCACTCCTCGGAAACCCAGGAAATCACTGTCATCTCCGTCCAGTCGATCGATGAAATCGCCACCCACCTGGCCAAACTCAGTGTCGGCACCCCATCAGGCAAAAAATGGGAAGATCTCGGCATTCTGGAACGCAACGACTGGATGGCCGCCCTCAACCGCGAAGCCCCGGACTTCATCATTCCTGCTGCGGTGATCGTCAGTGATGTCAACGAGTGGTGGCGACTCAGCATCGAAGGAAACTACCATCTGCCAGCCGACTCGAAACTGTCGTTCAAACTCAAAAACCATCCCGCGCCCGCATCCCTGGAATTCTTAACCAACGTGCATGAAAAAAAATCCCGCAACTTCCCGGCGGAAGCACGCGATAAAATTAAAACGCTCAAAGCTGGCGACACCTACAACTTCCCAATGGTGCTTCGTCCCAGATTCAGTCACAGCAATTCCAATGGCACTGTCAACGTCAGCTTGAACATTCGATAACCATAGAAGTCCCCGCATAACATCGCCCATGAAGCCATCGCTTCATGGGCCGCATCGACGCCATCCATCAGTCATGCCCCGGGCAATGCCAGTGATGACCACGGCGATCACACCACGTATGACAATGATGATGCCGGTGCGAGCCACAGAAGCGTTCGCCACAAATGTGACCCAGCTTTTGAATCAGGCTCGATCCTTTGGAATCCACCGGAACAGAAGAAGCCGCCCACGCAGCCCCTCCCAACGACAACATCAGCGCACTTAACAACAGCAATTTTTTCATCTCTTTTAGGGTGTAGGTTTGTCGGTTGGCGGTTGCCGCCGTCGCTGCTCTTCCACGCCCCAGCAAATGAGTGCACGCACCTGCCAGATGAGATGAAATCACCAAACGACGACAACGCGGGTTTGAGCGGTCGCATGAAAAAAACAGATCCTTCACGCAACCAGCAGTTTCGACGCAGCCCATCACTTCCTATTCAACCGTTTTTCACGTGCCGCGTTTGTTCCCAAACAAATCAATGTGCAACCTCGCGCAATACCGCCATCCCCTTTCCTTGCACCACTCGACCAACTGCGGCGCAATCTTTTCCAAAGCCTCCACCGTGCGCCCCTCCGGCATCAACAAAACATTCGCCGCCGCCGTCTCGATCCCCGCCGATGCCAGCATGCCCTCAATCTCAAGCAAATCCGCCTCCTCCGTCACCACGAACTTCAATTGGTGTTCATACTGCTCCACCCATGCCCGCACCACCTCGGGCTGCCAGCGCAACTCCTCGTGTCGCTTCTGCCATCCCTCCCCCAGCATCTCCGCATCTGGCGTTGAATTCGCCAGCTTCGGACTCAGCGACGCCAAATCACACACCGCCCCCTCTGGCAAAATCGTCCCCGCCGTCTCAATGGTGAGGTGCATCCCCTCCACCTTCAATCGCCCCAACAAATCCCGCACGCCCTTCGCCAGCATCGGCTCCCCACCGGTCACCACCACGTGCTTGGTCGGCGTCTTCAACACCTCCGCCACGATCGCCGCATTCTCCATCTCGACCCCTTCCGGATTCCACGAAGCATACGGTGTATCGCACCAACGACAGCGCAGATTGCAGCCAGAAGTGCGGATAAAAAACGATGGCACCCCCGTCAGTTTTCCTTCACCCTGAACCGAATAAAACATCTCCGCAATGCGCATCGGGGAGCATAGCACAACGCGAGGTCGCCTCCCCGACCAAAATCCCAGCTCCTCCAAAAACTTCTTCAATCAATGGATCATGTTGAACAACCCGGCTTTGCAGACAGTCCTAAAAAATTCGTTCGGCAACCCATCCAACCTCTGATAAGCAATTCAGTGCCCCGATTTAACTTCTTTCCCCTGCTTCCCGTCCTCGCGGTGCTGCTGTTGAGCAATTGCAGCAGTGGTCACACTGGAATCGCTTCAAAATCCAAACCGAAAGGCAACTACCAATACCAGTTCGTCTACGGTCGCTCCGTGATTCTTCGCGGTCGCGTCGCCGTTGCCCCGCAATCCGCCCCCGATGCCGTCAAACGCGCGGTCGCTGCGGGCAACCGCCTGCAAGGCAAACCCTACATTTACGGCGGCGGTCACCGCAATCTCGAAAACGCCCCTGGTTACGACTGTTCCAGCACCACCTCCTACATGCTCAACCACGCCGGACTCATGACCGGCACCACCACCAGCGGCAGCTTCATGACCTACGGCAAACCCGGCCCGGGCAAATGGATCACCATCTACGCCAAACGCGGCCACGTCTTCTCCACCATCGGCGGTCTGCGACTCGACACCGGCTACGGCGGCGGCGATGGACCCCGCTGGCACACCAGCCCCCGACCCGCCAAAGGCTTCGTCATGCGCCATCCCCCCGGACTGTGATGTCACGAGCGAAGTGATGGGAGTTGAAACGACTCCGCTGTCCGTCGCGTATCCTTTCCACCCTTTTTGTCATGACCTCACGCCTCGTTGCCCTCTCCCTCCTTGTTGCCTCTGCGCTCCACGCCGAATCCCCGGCGCTTCCCACCGCCGAAGCCACCTTCCTAAGCAGCACCCGCCAGCTCACTTTTGAAGGCAAACGCTCCGGCGAAGGCTACTTCAGCGCCGATGGCAAACAAATGGTCTTCCAAAGCGAGCGTGAACCCGGCAACCCGTTTTACCAGATCTATCTCATGGATCTCGAGACCGGCGATACTGACCGCATCTCCCCCGGCACCGGCAAAACCACCTGCGCATGGATCCATCCCGACGGCAAACGCGTCATGTTCGCCAGCACCCATCTCGACGCCCAATCCAAAGCCCTTCAGGAAGCCGAGTTCGAAGAACGCAAAAACAACCGCGTGCGCCGCTACTCCTGGGACTACGACGAAAACTACGAAATTTTCGAATACACCCTCGCCGACCAAAAACTCACCAATCTCACCAACACCAAAGGCTACGATGCCGAAGGCGCCTGGTCTCCCGACGGCAAACATCTCGTCTTCGCCAGCAACCGCCACGCCTACTCCTCCTCAGAAACCCTCAGCCCCGCCGACACCGAACGCCTCAAAATCGACAAACAACACTTCATGGAGATCTACCTCTCCGACGCCGACGGCAAAAATCCCAAACGCCTCACCGCCACCCCTGGCTACGACGGCGGCCCCTTCTTCAGCGCCGACGGCAAAAAAATCTGCTGGCGTCGCTTCGACGAAAAAGGCACCACCGCCGAAATCTACACCATGAACCTCGACGGCAGCGATCAGCGCCAGATCACCCGCGTCGGCGCCATGTCCTGGGCCCCCTACTTCCACCCCAGCGGCGACTACCTCATCTTCACCAACAACACCGAAGGTTTCGCCAACTTCGAACTCTTCATCGTCGACGCCCAAGGCAAAAACGATCCCGTGCGCATTACCCACACCGACGGTTTTGACGGACTCCCCGTCTTCTCGCCAGACGGCAAACAACTCAGCTGGACCTCCGGTCGCGGCACCGGCGGAGCCTCTCAAATTTACCTCGCCAACTGGAACGACGAAGCCGCCCGCAAAGCCCTCAACCTCCCCGACCCGAAAGCCCCCGTTGAAAAACCCGCCAACCATCCCGACCTCGCCAGCACTGCCGCCGACATCAACCCCGCCGATCTCCGCACCCACGTCGAATACCTCGCCAGCGAAGAACTCGAAGGCCGCCTCACCGGCACCAAAGGCGAACAACTCGCCACCCAATACATCGCCGACGTTTTTGCCAGCATCGGACTCAAACCCTTCGGCAACGACTCCTACTTCGATCCCTTCGACTTCACCGCCGGCGTCGCCCTCGGCAAAGAAAACCGACTTACCCTCACCAACACCGCCACTCCCAACTCACCGATTGAATTCGCCGCCGACAAAGACTGGCGTCCCCTCAGCTTCTCCCAAACCGGAACCATCGATGCCTCCGACATCGTCTTCGCCGGTTACGGCATCGAAACTCCCGACAACGGCACCGGAGCCGACGGCAAAAAGATGGAGGTCTACAGCAGCTACGCCCACCTCGAAGTCAAAGACAAGTGGGTCCTCGTCTTCCGCTACCTCCCCGAAGGCATCACCCAGGAACGCCGCAACGAACTCATCCCCTACTCCAGCCTCCGCCACAAATCCCTCATCGCCCGCCAAAAAGGTGCCCGCGGCCTCCTCGTCGTCAGCGGCCCCAACAGCAAAGTCGTCGGCCAGCTCACCCCCATGTCGTTCGACGCCTCATTGGCAAACTCCGGCCTCGCCGTCATCAGCCTCACCGACCACACCGCTGATCAACTCCTTGCCAGCGCTGGAAAAACCCTCAAGGAACTTCAGGACAAACTCGATACCGGCGACCTCATGGGCGGCATCAATTGCACCGGCCTCAAACTCGCCGCCCACATCGACATCCAGAAGGAGCAGCGCACCGGCCGCAACGTCCTCGGCGTCCTCACCCGCACCAGCGAACCCGACTTCCACATCCCGCCCCTCATCATTGGTGCTCACGTCGACCACCTCGGCGCCGGCGGCGGCTCCAACTCCCGTGCCAAGGGCGATGAAACCAAAAAAATCCACTTCGGTGCCGACGACAACGCCAGCGGAACTGCCGGTATGCTCGAAATCGCCCAGTGGCTCGCCGACCTCAAAAAACAGGGCAAACTTGACCTCAAACGCGACATCCTTTTCGCCGCGTGGTCCGGCGAAGAACTCGGTCTCCTCGGCTCCAATCACTTCGTCCAGTCCATGGCCAAAATGATCAAAGGCGACAACAACGCCAGCCTCCAAGGCATGTTCGCCGCCGCCCTCAACATGGACATGATCGGCCGATTCGACAAAAGCCTCGTCCTCCAAGGCGTCGGCTCCAGTTCGCAATGGCCCAAACAAATCGAGCAACGCAACGCCGTCACCGGCCTGCCCCTCACCATCCAAACCGACGCCCACCTCGCCACCGATTCCACCACCTTCTACCTGCGCGGCATCCCCACCCTCAACGCCTTCACCGGTGCGCATGAAGATTACCACTCCCCCTCCGACACCGTCGACAAAATCAATTTCGACAAAGCCTCCGACATCACCCGCTTCATGGGCCTTATCGCCAGAGGCATCGCAACCACCCACGATGCCCCGGATTACATCGCCATGACCGCCCCCAAAAATCAGGGCACCCGCGGCGGCCTCCGCGTCTATCTCGGCACCATCCCCGACTACGCCCAAGGCGACATCAAAGGCGTCAAACTCAGCGGCGTCTCCCCCGTCGGCCCCGCCGCCAAAGCTGGCATCCAATCCGGCGACATCATCATCAAGCTCGGCACCAAAGACATCCTCAACATCTATGATTACACCTCCATCATGGGTGAACTAAAGATCGGCGAAGAAACCGCCGTCACCGTCGAACGCGCCGGAAAGCCCATCGACCTCAAAATCACCCCCGGCTCAAGAGATTAATATGGAGCGCCGACGTATCGTCGGCATAAATTTAGCCAGTCGGACCACCGACGTGTCGTCGGTCTTGAGCCCATAGCTTAAAGAGTTTTTTCTTTGCTGTGAAAATATTTTCCCTCATAGTTATGCACACCCATGAAAACTTTAATCGCCACCCTTATGCTCCTGGCTTTGGGCACTGGTCTCTCCAACTCCGAAGAGCACGCAGAGCACATCGACAAACTCACGGAGAAACGCTCCAAGCCAGTTAGACTAAAAGACAGCGGCAGCATCACCACCCAAAGCTCCTTCAAACCTCCAATAGAGATTCTTGTCGAGGCAAAAACTGATTCCACCAACCTGAGGCTGTCTTATGCAGCGGATCAACTGATCTTTAATTGGGAACGTGACCGCCACCAGCTGCGTGTCGACGGTGGCCCCGCCAATGGCAGGCACAAATTTGGCGCTGGTTACATCCCTGAAAACAAATACGTCAAGATACGTTGGGTTGTAACCAAAGATAAACAGAGCATCTACGTCAACGAAGAACTACGCTTCGAGCATTCCGGCGACTACGGAGACATCGACAAGCCCGTTACGGTGTTCACTTCTCGTGATGCCGAGGTCATGGTGAAGTCCATAAAAACCAAATCGCTGGATTAGAAATCCAGCGATTGATTTAATCTGCTTTTGCTTCGGGGAGTCAGTTAGAGACCTACTCAATCCGCGCACGGCTGCCATTCATCACATTCGACAGCTTTCTCAATCCCAGTTCAATCCGGGTTTTCACCGTGCCAAGGGGAATGTCCATGTTGCTGGCGATTTGACGCTGGCTCCAGCCATCAAAATAAGCCTTTTCAACGACCACACGCTGATTGTCAGGCAGCCTCTCCAACAAGGAGACCAAATAACTGCGCATGTCCTCACGGCTCACCGTGTCTTCTTCGGCATGATGCTCATGGGCAGCCTGCAAATGTTTGCATTCCACTTCATAACGATCGGTGGCACCGCGATAGGCAGTCAGGTGACGAATACGGTCAATCGCACGACGGCGTGCCAGGGTGATCAACCAACCAAGGGGCTTGCCTTTGGTCTCGCAGTAGCTGTCAGCGCGTTTCCACACTTCGAGGTAAACCTCTTGCAGCACGTCTTCTGCCTCGGCAGGATTGTGGATCACACGAAGGATCACTGAACGCAGCAGACCATGGTAACGATGATAAAGGTCCTGCAAGGCTTCTGGCTTCTTCTGGCTGAGATACTTCATCAGCATTTCGTCGCTGGTCTGGATGACACCGGTGGTGATGTTGCCGTGTGCCGAATCAAATTCCATGTTTGGGTATTTCATGTGTAGCTAGAGTGATGGGTTAGGTCTCGAAAGTTCATCACCCTCTATTGCAAGGCACATGCCATCGCGTTGGCACCTGCATAAAGCGTTCACCATCAACGCGCTTTTTTCACCCTCAGGGATTTCCCCGATACATCCAATTGTGCGATCTGCACGATTCAAATGCGCGCTTCGTGCAAATTCGCCACCGGGTTCAAGGCTCTGTCACTTCAATCGCCTCGCACACTTCCCGCCAGCCCGGAAACTTCCACTGATTCGGAAATCCCGAGCACTGCGCCGGCTTCACCGGCTGAATCCGACACGAATTGACGCCCTCCAAAAAATGGCACGAGCCATCCGCGTTGTCGATCAACGACAGGTGCTGCCGGTTCGCACTCAACCGAGTGTATTGCTGCACAAAATCATCCGTCGCCATCCCCACATGAGCTGCAATGGCTTCCACTTCCTGCTCCGTCACGATCACGTCTCCAGGCCAGCGGCAGCAGTTGCCGCAGCGTTGGCAAAGATAACGAAGATCAGGGTTGTCAATCGACATTTGCTGGGGTGACGGTTTTAGGTTTTCGAGTGCGAATATGACGTTATCATGCGCCCGCGTTCATGATTAAGCGATTCCCGACCCGACTGCAAACGGCGGCCCACTCCTCCGCTGAAGAAGTGTCGTCGCTGCACGTCGCTTCCCAGTTTGAAGAAGGCGATGAAGGCCTCGCCTGGGTCCACTGGATGTTTCAAAGCGCCCGCCTCCGTCATGGGGCCCTCACCTTCACTTCCCAAGGTTCAGGCCGACCCGCCGTTCTGGTCGATTGGGAAAAATACGTTCGAACCCTCTGGCTGCCCCTTCTCGCTCCCGCCATGTTGCGTGGCTGGCAGGCCGCCTTGGATAATGACGATGCAGGCCTTCACACCCTCGCCGTCGAGCTCAATCAGACTCTCGATCCAGAAACCGCCAGACACAGCATCGGCGCAGGCAGCTGGCTGCTCACCAGCACCCAGGGAGCCAAATACCAAGGACCTCTGGGCCGACTCCGCAACAAGGTCGACCTCGGCGAAACCGAACCCCATCTCCCCGTCGTCTGGGCCGCCATCGCCGCCCTCTTTCAACTCCCCGCGCCCGACCTGCTGATGGCCGTTCTGCGTGAGGAATGGCGTGCCGGATGTCCCGAAGGCCTCCCTCATGCCGAACCCCAGGGACCGCTCTCCTTTGGCGCATTAACCGCCACTGCCCTGCATGCCTCCTTCCAAGCACGCACCGTCGCCTGAGGTAAGAAAAAGATGCGAATAAAGAGGATTTGTGTCGATAAAAGATTCAAAATCTTCAACGCTTCAGCGTTTCCATCTTCCTACAGTCATTGCATCCCTATTCTATGAAATTCGCCCTTCTCTTGTCCTTGCTGGCCCTGCCGGTTCTCAGCTTCGCCGAAGCCCCTAAATCCACCGGCGTTCCCGCCACCACGCCCATGCAACGTCCCGAACCCGGCTGGAATGCCCGTCACGCCACGTTCAACGAAATCTCCAAACAAGGAACCGCCCAGCTCGTCTTCCTCGGCGACTCCATCACCCAAGGCTGGGAAGGTGCCGGCAAAGAAGCCTGGACCAAACATTTCGCCCCGCTTAACGCCGCCGGATTCGGCATCGGCGGTGACCGCACCGAACACGTCCTTTGGCGTCTTGAAAACGGCAACTTCACCGGACTCAAACCCAAAGCCATCGTGCTTTTGATCGGCACCAACAACACCGGTCACCAGGGCCGCGAAGGCTACCTCAGCCCCGCCGATGAAACCGCTCAAGGCGTCAAGGCCATCATCGCCAAACTTCAGCAACTGACCCCGGACTCAAAAATTCTCCTTCTCGGCATCTTCCCACGGGGTGCCGATCCCACCGACAAAATGCGTCAGCAAAACGAAGCCACCAACGCCATCATCAAGAACTATGCCGATGACCAAAAAGTGTTCTTCATGGACATCGGTGAAAAATTCCTCGTCGAAGGCGGCGTCCTTCCTCCCGACATCATGCCCGACAAGCTCCACCTGACCCCCAAAGGCTACGAAATCTGGGCAAGCGCCATCGAAGGCAAAGTCAAAGAGCTCATGCAATAACGTATCGTAGATTGATGCTGCTCGACACCCTCTCCCTCTGGCTCGATGCAACCCCGCATGACGCGGCGTTGAACATGGCGATCGATGAAGCCATGCTGCTGTCCGCCACCGGGCCATGGATGCGGGTTTATCGTTGGGAAAAGCCCAGCCTCAGCATCGGCTTTTCTCAAAACCTCTCGCTCGTTCCCGCCGGTCAAAAGCATTGGCCATTGGTCCGGCGCTGGACCGGCGGAGGCGTCGTCGTTCATGATGGCGACTGGACCTACACACTCGGCTCCCCTCCCGGCACCCCCCTGTTCGATGAACGCGCCACCGAAACCTACCGTTGGATCCATCAAGCCATGATCAATGCCATGGACCACGCCGGTCTTCCTGGTGGTCAACTCCAGCCTGAAAACACCTCCGATGGCATGGGCGTCTGCTTCGTCGAACCCGCCAAGTTCGACGTCGTCTGGCAAAACCAAAAAATTGCCGGAGCCGCCCAACGCCGCACCCGCCAGGGGTTTCTCCATCAAGGCTCCGTCCAACAGGCACCGCTCCCTTCCAATTTCGGCACGCTGTTCGCCTCACAGCTCGCGAAAAAAGTCGTCCAACTCGACGACCTCGCCACCATAACCGATCTCCTTCCCGCCGCCCAGCTTCTGATCGACACCAAATACGGCACCGAATCTTGGACCACCAGCCGCACCGTCCAGCCGCAGCCCGCCGTCTCATGAAAAGTCCGCAGCAAGTGCTTGTGTTCGTCTACGGCACCCTCAAACGCGGACTCGAAAACGGCCACTACCTCACCGGCCAAAAATTTCTGGGCGAAGCCCGCACCCAGCCCCTCTACCGCATGGCCAGCTTCGGTGGTTATCCCGGCATGTATCCCGTCTCCGAATCCGAATCCGAAAACGGACTCGCCATCCACGGCGAAGTGTGGTCCATCGACGAAACCACGCGAGCCCGACTCGATCTCCTCGAAGACCTCGCCGTCGGCCTCTACACCTTCGATCCGGTCAAACTCGCACCCCCCTTCGACACAGTCGAAGTCCACGCCTACTTCTACGCCTGGCCCATCCAGAACCGCCCCGATGCTGGGGACCACTGGCCCCCAGCGTAATCCGGTATCAAGCCTTCTTCGAGCTGGCTCTCTCCATCAATTTCAACACCAGCGCAATCGCCAGGAACACGAGCTGTGAAGCCCAGAACATGCTCAGCCAAAACCAGATGCCGTCCGTGAAGCCATAGGCGTGCAGTCCGACGCCCAACTGGTTGGTGCCAAACCATGAGAAGATCACAATCATGCCCAACAAAATACTGCAAGCATGGAAACCGATCTCACGAATGTATCCCCCCATGCGCGCATGCAGGATGATCAAGTTCATCAATACGATCAACAGCGCACCGTTCTCTTTCGGATCCCAACCCCAGAACCGGCCCCACGAATAGTTTGCCCAGATCCCACCGAGAATCGTCCCCACCAATGACAGAAACAATCCTGCCATCACAAATCCATACGCGATGCGCGTCAAGTCCTTGCCCGTCTCCGACGACCGTTTCACATACCCCACCAACCGGCCCACAAAATAGATCATCGACAAAATCGCCGAAACCATGCCCGCCGAATATCCCAGGTTGATGATCGGCACATGCGTCGCCAGCCAAAAGTTCGTCAACAACACCGCCTGCAACTGCTGCAACGTGTCCGTTCCTTCCATGTTCATATACCGGATCGAAAGGAACATGCCCACCGTGCCGCACAACGCCGCCGTCAACAAGGCGATCCCCTTGCGACGACTCATGGCCTCAGCAATCAACGCCGCAATCACCCCCGTCGCCGTGATGAACAAAATCGTCTCATACAAGGTCGCCACCGGAGGGCGTTGCATGATCAAACAACGGATCACAATTCCCGTCGTCACCAGCGCTGATCCAATCAGCATCCAAAGCCAGCACAGCCGCACGCACCAGCGCCCCCAACCACCCGTCGGTGCCGCCCAGCTGAGGGCCAGACTCAACAAACCCAGGATGAAAAACACCAGCGAATTGGTCATGTAGTCGCGCTGGTGATAACTCACCTCCGTGTTCACCCAGGTGCCTTCGCCACGCGCCGCCGCTGCTTGCGTCACCCCCTGATGCAGCTCCTTCAGCTTCGCCTTAAACGCCGCCGCATCGTCCACAAGATAATACAAATCTTCCCAAAGCTTGAATTCGGTCACCTGCGGCGCTCCCACCACGCTGCCATCCTGAAACGAAGCCTTGATCACCCCACCCGGACTTTGCCATACTTCCACCTCTCCTGAAGACGGTGGAAAAATCCGCAAGGTCTGTTCCGGATTGCGGCTCATCTCCGCCGTCATCAACGTTTTGGAGAACTGCTGCAACCACGGCTGCGGGGCCGCCGTCTCGTCCACCAACTCAGGACGCGCCCGGATATACTCCTGCATCTTCGGCGTGAACTCCAAAATACGCGGCATCTTGCTCCCGGTCGGCACCAGCTCCACCGGAACCGTCTTGGCCACCTCCGCATCACCAAACGGCGCCCGCGCAAAATCGAAATGGCCGACCATCATCGTGTAATCAAAAAAATCGACGCCCAGCTTCGCCACATAGCGTTGCGAAGGGGTGCGCTGTTTGGCTTCAATCGTCCCAACTTCCTGCATCTTCTGCATCAACGCATTGATGGCAGGAAAAACCTCATTGTAGGAATACCGGTCCCGCGGTCCTTTTGCCGGCACGCCGATCTCCACCACCGCTTCTGAGTTATCCACCACAAACAACGGCAGTTCCTTCGCCACCTCAGGCCGGAACCACGTCAACAACATCCACTCCATTGCCGTCAGCTTCTTGCGATCCCCGAAAATGGGATTGCCTTCCACCTTCATGCTCTGTTTGCCATGATAGGACAACAAACGAAACCTCGCCACCGTATCCAGCGGCTTGATCCGGCCCTGATCCAGCACCGGTAAAGTCGAAAACAACTCAACCACCTCCTCGTCAAAGATAACTTCCGGTAGCTTGACTTGGTCCGCAGGCTTGGATTCGGATTCAGCCGCAGAAATCCCCGTGCCACCAAGCACCAGAGCCACGGCGAAAAAGACAAAAATCGATTTCATTAAATGAAGGAGAAAATAATAAGCGTTAAAAATCTATGATCCTGCAGCCCCCTGCTTGAGCTTCTTCGAACGCGAAAGGAATCGCGAGAGCTGCCCTGCCATGTGGATCAACAACCCGATCGACACCGCAATCGTCGCATACAAAGGCCAGTTGTCGGAGGGGTTCTCCACCACCGCAAAAATCGAACGCGTGCTGCGCTCCTGACTGAACGAAGCCTGAAACAACACCATGCCATTGTCACGCAACGGCGCGTTCATGGTGATCACTTTCTTCTCTTCGCGTCCATCCACCAGCTTCGTCACCTCACTGGTAAACAACCGCGCCCGCTCCGTCCCCGGATGCACCTCGCGAATGAACTTGTCCAACCGCACCGCAAAAGGCAGCTTCCAAATGCGCCGCGCCAAGGTGATCGTATAGGCCTCATCGCCCACCTGCACCGTCCACGGAGCCAGCGAGGCCCGCCAGATAATCCCCGTCTGCTTGGTCTTGTCCTTTTTGTTGATGATGTCAATGTAGGCCGCATCGAGGTTCGACTCCGCCTCTGGAATCCGCGCGAGAGGTTGAATGAAATAACCATCCGCCTGCAACCGACGCGCCTCCTGCCCCACCGCGCGCGGCTCCGCATTCACCTCATAGTTGGAAATCACCAATTCGAACGGCAACGACTCATGGTTGAACGTGCGAGCCTTGCCCTTGGTGAGATCCTGAAAATGCGACCCCGGAATCACCAACGCGGTGCGTTTGCCCTCCTCGGCTGCAGGCTGGATCTTTTCGATCTCAATCACGCTGTCGTGATAACTCTGAAACTCATCCGAAGTCTGCCCTTCAAACAGCGCCAGGTTGCCGTCCTTCTTGCCAAAATACTCCACAAACCCCGCCAGCAGCAAAAACAGAATCGACACGTGCGCGATGATCACCCCCACCGTGCGTGGGTTTTTGCGGATGCGGATCACCGCACCAAACGTCATGTTGATGAACAACAAAACCATCACCAAAAATCCGCCCGGCATCAGGATGGGCACATGCCAGTCCACAATGTCGATGCTGGTGATGATCCATGATTCGAAATACTTCTTCTGACTGGCAAACAAGCCATGTTCCACCTGCTCGAGCGTCCCCAGGAGCGTGATGATCAGCAGCAGCGACAAAAGCAGGGTCGCGAAACCAAACGATGAAAACAGATCATAAATCCTGCGAGGAATCGATCGGGGTGAAGAAGCGGGTTTGGCGTCAGACACGATGGTAAAAAATCAGAGTGAAAAAAAGGAATATGAATAAAACTCAGCGCTTGAGTCCGATGGATTGGGCGAATTCCATGAACGCCTCCTGGTTGGCTTCCACCAGCGCCTTTGGCCCGGTCATTTTCACAAACAGCGTGAACTTCGGCGTCTGCTGGATCAGCCCGATCATCCGGTAACCCTCCAACGGCGCGGCGGCTCCTACATTGGTAAAGGTTCCTTCAAAATCCACATAAGTCGCCTCCTGACCAAACATCTCCCGCTTGGGCAGCGCCGCCAGTTCCTCCGCCGTGTAAGCAGGCAGGCCCATCTGACCACGCCAGCGATTCAAGTTCGCCTCAAATCCGCCCGCCGCACCCGGCATCATCGAAAGGAAACACTCCCCTTCGCCATTTGGACCAAAACGCATGTCCACCAGCCGCATGCCCGCCATCGGACCACTCGCCGCAGGAGCCACGCTCCATCCTTCCGGGGTCGCAAAAGAGAACAGATCCTCCGGAGGCATCCCTGTGCCGGGAGCCGTTTCAGTTTCCGCAGTGTCACCGAAACGCTGGGCGCTTGTCACAAACGGCGTGGGTGCCGGGGCATAAGTGGAAATTTCCCGAACTTCGGTGATCTCCATCCGTTCAGTCACCCTTTCGCAAGATGAAAGAGCAAGGAACAGCATTGCGGACAAAGCACAACAAATGGAGGCAGGGGATGGAACAGAAGCAATCACGGTAATGAAAAAAGAGGGCAGCACCTGTCGACGATGCGGGGGAGTGACGCAATCTCCTAACGTCCAGGAGTCACCTTTTCGTAGGAAATCTGGCAATCAACCATGTGAATTACGCCTGTGCCGCAGCGGCTGGCGCAGCCGGAGTTGGCGCAGGAGCAGGTTTTTCAGCTTCAGATGGCTGTGGCTTTGCAGCCGGTGGAGTTGAAGGAGCTGGAGCTGGAGCTGGCTTGTCGGCTGGTTTAGGAGTGGCGGTTGGAGCAGGTGCTGGCGTCGGAGTCGGCTTGGGAGCCGCATCAGCCGGTTTGGGCTTTGGTGCCTCAGCAGGTTTGGGGGCAGCTGGAGTTGCCGTAGCCGCTGGTTTTGGAGCGGCAGTGGCCGGTTTCGCAGCAGCAGCAGGAGCTGGGGTCGGTGCTGGCGCTGCCGCAGGAGGTGCCGGAGGTTTGGCAGCTTCAATCAGTTTGGCCACATCGGCCTCGGTCAATCCAACATTCACCACCAGCCCCGGAATGACTTCCTCAAGCTTCTTCGCACCCGCAGGCGTCACACCGGTTTGCCATACAAACAGCTTCTTCAATCCCTTGTTGTTTGCCAGCTTCGCCAGACCCGCATCAGTCACCTTGGTGCCATACAAGTTGAGATATTCCAGTTTGGTCAGGCGACCCAGATGCGAAAGGCCTTCATCGGTAATGCCCGTGTTCTCCAGATGCAGCCGCTCAAGATTGTCCATGCCCGCCACATAAGCCAGACCGGCATCGGTGATCTTGGTCCTGGCGAAATCCGCCCAGACCACGGTCAATCCGATCGGTGCCAGCTCGGCCATTTCCTTGTCCCCAAACTTGTCCGCCGCATTCACCGCTGCAAAACGCATCTGCCCCGGAGTCTCCAATGAAACCGGCATGAACGTGGCGCTCAATGCCGTCATTTTTGCCGACACGACGGCGATCTTCTTCTTCTCGTCCTCGGTCAACTCCTTCGGTTTTGGCTTCTCCACCACTGCCTTGGGGGCAGCCGGTTTCGCCTTGGCGTAAGCCTTCAAATATTCTTCAATTTCAGGAGTCTTTTTGATCGCCGCCAGGGTGACCGTTTCACTGGCTCCTTGCTCGACCCACCACTTCAGCAAGGCCATCTCCTCTTTGGTCAATTGCGGTTCATCAATCGGCGGCATGCGCTCATCGTCATCTTCAGGAAGCTCTGCGCGGACTACCATCAGACTGTCCTTCAAGTTGCCTGCGATCACCGTCGTCTCCCCATCGCTGCCGCCCTTCATCAAATCCGCAAAGGTATGCATGCGCAGCTTGCCGCGTCCTTTCTCCTCCCCATGGCAACTGATGCACTTCGCCTGAAGAATCGGCAGAATCACCTGATTAAACACCGGCGCGTCGGCCATTGCTCCCGCTCCCGGTCCGGTTCCACCCGCAGGAATCGGTGCAGCAGCCACCTTCGGTGCAGGTGCAGGCGCTGGAGCCGGGGTCGGCGACCAGTTGGCAGTAATCACCAGCTTGGCATTGGTCTTTTTCAGCGACTCCGCCGCCGCCTGAGTCACCTTGGTATCTTTCAGATTCAGCTCACGCAGATTTTTCATCTTCGCCAGAACCGCCACGCTCGCATCGGTGATCTTTGTCTTCGACAAGTCCACCATCGTCAGATGCTCGGCAATCGGTGACAGTTGCGCCATCTTCGCATCATCAAATTGATCCGCAATATTCAACGCACTGAAACGCAACTGGGCCGGACTCACCTGCTCAGGCGTCAGAATCGCACCGCTGCCATTGACGTTTTTCATCGCCTCGGCAATCGCCAAGGTCGCCTCCGCAGGTCCCTGCGCTGCGGCCAGCAAAACGGGTGGCGTGCTGCCTGATGAACCACCCTGCGCCTTCACCCCCATCTTCTCCACCAACGAATTCAACTCGGCGGGAATCTGCGCCTCAATCACCAGCAAATCCTTGCTCGCGCCCTGCTTCACCCACCATTCAATCAACGCCACCTCTTCATCGGTCGTCTGTGGTTCATCGCTCGGCGGCATGCGATCATCATCATCCAAGGGCAGCTTCATCCGCTCCACCATCAAACTCGCCACCGGATCTCCCGGCACCACATTGTCACCACTGCCACCGCCCAGCATGATCATCTCATGCGTGTCCAACCTCAGCTCGCCCTTGCTCTTGTCATCGTCATGGCACGAGTTGCATTTCTCAGCCATGATGGGCGCAATCAACGTTGCATAAACCGTTCCACCCGTTTTCGCATCCGCCACCACCGCTGCCGTCGTCCCCGCAGGCGGCGTGGGGCTCGCGCCCACCGCTGTCGATGGCGGCTCAATCACTGGCGGCAATCCCGTCGGTGTCGGTGTCGTCGCTGCCACTCCCGGCGCAACCGTCTTCGGCTCCTCAGGTGCCTTGAAACGGGACAGCACCAAACTCTCCGCATACAGCATCCCGTTGCGAATCTCCGGCGTCGCATGCTTGACCAAATAATTGGAACCATGGGTCAAGTTTCCCCCGAAGTGGCCCCCGACACTCATGATCGCCACGGTCACCAACAGCAACAAGCGGTAAACGCTGGTCAACCGGCCCGTCCCATCGGAAATCACCTTGAAGAAAAACGTCAGCAACGCCCCCACCCCGGTCGCCACGCCGAGCAACTCATGCGCCTGGAAAGTCGGACTGCCAAATCCACCTTCACGCGAACGCACCACACCAAACACCACCGCCAAGATCGCTCCGAACACCCCAAATCCCAACGCAAACGTCTGCCCCGCCCGCAACGCCTCCCCGCCTGCTTTGCCCCGCACAAACACAAACACTTCCATGATCGCCACCATCAGCAAAACGCCCACCGGCAAATGCACCGCGATCGGATGGAATCTGCCAAAAAACAACGCCCATGCCGGAGTTGCCTGCTCATTGGCCGCCCCCTGGAACGGCGGAAAGAACAACATCGCGACGATAAAAAGCGTCGTCAGCAAAATGAACGAGGTCCAGGCGAACGGCGAATGATGACGTTCAACCGCCTCCGAATATTCGGAACGAGCTGGAGCAGGGGAAGGAACACTGGTGGCGCTGGCAGACATGGGTGAGGAAAAATCGACGGGTTGCGTGGAGCTGCCATAAGAACGTCCCGAAACCACGGGTTTATTCATCCGGCATGCAAATAACAAGGCTTTGAAGAGCTCAAATTGGACAATTTTCTGAGCCGCTCATTCCAACATACATCAATCGCACAAGACACAAGAATTTAGACTTACACGATCACGTAGTTGACAATCCGCCAAAAAATCTGCGAATCGCTCCCGCTCAACCTCAAGACACAAAAAAGCCGGACAAACGCGTCCGGCCTTCTTGAAAAATTAAGAAACTGCAAGGCAGCAATTGAATCTGAATCAGTCGCGCTCTTTGACCGTGGTGGCCTCTTTGCCGATCCGACCGCGCAAGTAATGCAAACGCGCACGACGCACCTTGCCCTCACGGGTCACTTCGATCTTGGAAATACGCGGGGTATTCAAAGGGAACACACGCTCAACACCTTCGCCGTAAGAGATCTTACGGACGGTGAAAGCCTTGTTCAAACCACTGCCCTTGCGTGCAATCACGATACCAGCAAAAATCTGGATACGTTCTTTGGCACCTTCGATAACCCGGGTGTGAACTTTGATGCTGTCTCCCACCCGAAAATCAGGGAGGTTGGTTTTGATTTGTTCTTGCTCGATCTTGGCGATGATGCTCATGGCGTGGCGCGATTGACTGCATTGATGCCGCTTCACAGCGGCGGAAAAGGGCTCGCAACTTGCCCTCAATCCTGAAGCGTGCAAGTCTTTTTTAGACAGGATTCACCGGAATGGAATCAATTCACCCGTTTTTCCTCACCAAATTTCGCCTTCCGACTTCTCAAATCTCCAACGTCGGAGATTCCCCGTCCCACCTGGCTTCGCGGCCCCCGATGCCTTCAATTTTTCAATCTCCGCGCGGATCACCTCCTTGCGATTGTCCGGATTGGGATGCGTGCTCATGAACTCAGGCTGCCCGCCGCCTCCACCGGAGGCCTTCTTCAACACCTCCATCACCTGAATCATCGACTCTGGATCATATCCCGCCTGCAACAAAAACAGCACCGCCAGCCGGTCGGCCTCCAGTTCGTCATTCCGACCATATTTCATCGTCGCCATCTGCGCCGCCATCTGGGCAATCCGCGCCGTCCCCATCCCACCATCTTCGCCGGCCGCCCCCACCATCACCGCCGTCGCCAGTCGACCAAATAGATTCGACTTCGCAATCTGCTCCGAAGAATGCCGACCCACCACGTGCCCAATTTCATGACCCAACACTCCCGCCAGTTCATCTTCCGACTTCAACACACGGAATAGTGCCTCCGTGATAAAAATCTGCCCGCCCGGCAACGCAAACGCATTCACCGTCTTATTGTCCGCCAGGAGATGAAAGTTGAAATTGTTCCCATAAGGCGTCTCATCCGCGTCCGTCAACTGCACCAGTTTCGCCCCAATCCTCGCCACCAGATCACGCGCCGCCTTGTCCTGAGACAACCCACCAAACTGCTCCGCCATCTGCGGAGCCGACGCCAGCCCCATTTGAATTTCCTCATTGGCGTCCAGATTCAGCTTCTGCTCGCGCCCCGTAAATTGGTTCACTTCCGAAGGCAGACTGAAATACTGAAACAACGCAAAAGCCACAATCGCCCCTGCAATCAGCAAGCGCATGCCACACCCCGACATCGACCTCCCGCCTCCGCCCCGGCGTCCCATGGCACTTTTATCAACGCCAAAGATCGGCGAAACCAGCACATCGAACGAGGATTTCCAATTCATAAAGAGAGATATTGGCAGACAATATAGGATCGCCCCTCCTCCCACAGCAAGCGGGAAAAGCGCCATCTTCCGTCCAACCCGATGGCCCAGGAAACCAGTCGTATACCACTGGTTAAACGGGTGCATCCTCTGCGATCAGCTCTAAAACTTAAACGCCAGAGACACGATGACGCCGGAGGTCATCGTATCGAAAGTGAAACCGCCGCTGGTGTAGTCCATATCCAGACAACGGTAACCCATTTCGAGAGAAACGTGTGAACTGGCCTGCCAGCCAAGTCCGGCATAGGCCTGCCAGGCGAGATCGGATCCAACGCCAAAACCACCGACATCCGCCCGGCCAACCGCAAACAACCGGTCGGTGAAATGGAACTGTCCACGGAAGCCCACAATCGGATCCACCCAATCGGCCGAACCAGACACGGATTCCGGGATGGAATCTTCGATTTGTTGCTCAATGCGCTGGGCCAGCTTTTTCTCGGCGCGCGTCACGGCTCGACGAGCTTTTTCCAAAGCACGCGCTTTGGCTGCGGAGACCTTTGCCGAGGCGGCTTCCTGAATGACCGCCAAATCTGCCTGCTGCTCGGCAATCCGCGCGGCCACAAGGTCGCGAACGGATTCGCTAACAGGCCCACTGGAGTTTCGAATGAAATCAATGGCCTTGGGAAGATTCGGATGATTCTCAAGCGCTTGACTGATTTTTTGATTCACCAATGTTTCTGCTGCGGCGGTAATTTTCTGCCTCGCCTGGGACTTCACTTCCACGGCGACCTCTGAAACAGTGCTCCGAACGGCGGAAGTGATTTGGGTGACAGCTTTCTCGCTGATGTCCTGCGATAGCGATCGAACCCCGGCACTGTCCACTTCAAAGCCTATGTCGCCATCAAGTCTCATGTAGCGGGCGCCTGCATAGAGATCGAGGTAACCGCGTTCGCCCTCCCAAAGCCGGTAGCCAATGGCGGCTTCAGCCATGATTTGTGTCAGTTCGATGTTCGCGTTCGAGAGCAAGCGTCCCGGGGCATCATCGCCGGCAGACAATTCGAGATACATGCCGTCGAGCAGCAACATCCAGCGGCCATGCTTCACCTCCATCTGCAGGGCGGCGGTCATGTCCAGATTGTTTAAGATGTCCTCAAAGGCCACATCGGTTTCTGCTGTGTAGCCTCGAATGCCAGTCGTCCCCTCCATTCCAGCCAGCCAGCCGTATGGCCGGATGGTGATTTCCCAAGCTGATTTGATGTTGCTCGAAGGGATAACTTCCTTGCTTGATGCAACTTCGGGAGTGCCACCACAGAGACTTGCCAGGGGGCAAATGGCTAACAAGGCAGATGATAAAACGATAGATTTGAGTGAGGTCATGGCAAACTCGGGAGAGCATCGTGGTTGATCAAATCAATAGGGACGTGGTGGAATAACTGGCACTCCGCCTCTGACCGTGCAGAGGACATAGACCGACTGGCCGTTGATGATATAAGGGTAGTAATAACTTCCGCTGCAGTAGTAATAACTCACTCCGGCATAAACGCGGGTGGCGCGTGCAGCAGGAAGACCATACATATAACGGGCAGGATTGCGGGGATCGAAAGGACCCCGCGGATCAAAAACACCTCGAGGATCGGCAATACCGCGCGGGTCGAGCACGCCTCGAGGATCAGCAATGCCGCGCGGATTGCCGGGGCGGTGCCTAGGGGCTGCGTCACTGGATTGAATGAAAACGCAAAGGACCAGAAACATGGCAAGGGACAATCCAATGATGGAACGAATGAGTGGCTTCATGAAGGATGAAAGGTAAAAGTGAAAAGTTCAGTTAATGGGTGATCGACTTATCGGCTTTTGAGCATGGTCACCTTGATGGAGTCCTTGGCCGGACGTTTGGTGAAAAGCGTTTCGTCCACTGAACCATTCAGTTCCCATTTGGAGAAACGGATGTCCCAGACGGGAGAGCCGGAAACGCCAGTAAAGGTCAGCCGGTAGCGGCGTGGCAGCTTGTCTTTTGCTCCCACCCAAAGATCTCCAACGATGCCTTCCTGTTTGAACTGAAGTCGCTGGCAGCGGGTCCAGCCGACCCGCTCCGTGCCGATCACACGGGCAGAAGTGACATTGAGGAAAAGCTGTGTGGCAGCATCACCCGCCAGCAGCTCGGCCACGGGTGGACGGAAGCCAAAACGCTCGTCGACCCGATCCGCAAACTGCTCGATGGAACCGGCCTTGAGCGGCTCCATTGCGTGGTGCTTGAGTTCTGGGTGCATCAGACAGAGCGTTGTTCCATCGAACGCGATCTCACGAGTCTCCTCACCCGCTTGTTGAATCGCGTAGAATTGATTGGGCCGTTTAACCGTGATCTGCATCGGTCCCTTTTCGTGTCCCGCACCAACGCCAAGCGCCGGATCAAGCTGGTGTTTTGCCGTCAACCGAAGGGTTTTGGCGCTTCCGATTTTGGCAGAAACGGCATTCGCGAGTTCGCGCGCGGCGGGTTCAATTTCCGCCTTCACCGTGCTGATGGAAATGCTGAGTGCGAGGCATGCTGCAAGCCACGTCGGCCTGGATGTTCTTGATGTGATGTTCTTCATTTTCATGATGTTCGTCTTGAGGTAAGGGCTGCTATAGAATAGAGCGGACAGGAGGAGCGTCTGTGCAGTGGGCGCAGGCTTGTTGAGTGCTGTCCCTTCATTTCACCTTGGTCACGGCTGGCGGTGCCCACGTGCCCTCTCCGGGAGGCAGGATGGAGGGTGCCTCGATCTTCGGCCAGTAGAGGCGCATGACCATGTAGATGGGACCATTGGGTGCGGGCAGCCAGTTGGCTTCCTTTTCCGCGCCAGGGCTGTCTTTCTGGATATAGACAGTGATCGAACCATCATCATTCGTCTTCATGCCGGGCAGCATCGGCGAATTGATCAGGTAACGATCGATCGGATTTTTGATGAGCAGCTGACTTTTGCCGTCATACATCGTGACTGACCAGAACGCCTTTGCAGGCGGCAGATGTCCCGCTGGGAACGTCAGGGTGTAGTGGTGCTTGGAGGTGTCGATGATCTCGCCATCCGGCAGCCAGCGAGTCATGGGATAGACGGCCTCTTCGGCGTTGTTGCCAAAGATACCCGCCTGCGCCGCAGCGGCACGCAGGAGCCAGTCGCCCTGGTAAAAAGCGCGATCACCGAAAGCCGAGCCGACCTGCCATCCATTGATGCGCTTCCCGATCGTTCCCATGCGCGCCTGCACGCTCGACATGCCGGCTTTCACGCCTTCCAAGGCGGCTGCTTTGTGCTCGGGTGGAAGATCCTTGAAGTCAAACTTCTTCCCTGGGCCAAGACCTATACGGGCGAGCTTGGCGCGGATGTCTGCTTCTTCCGGTCCAGCCGGTGAGAACTGCATGACGAACTCCAACAGTTCGAAGAAATGGGCTTTGGCCAGCTGCTCGTTGCTTTTGGGGAAATCAATCGCAGGGGCGGCGGGCGGCGCGGGCTGCTTGAGATATGCGGAGAGGGACTTCACCTGATAGCCGTCTTGAATTCGGCCAACATTCGCCATGTCATCAGGGCCGAAGAGTTGCGTGCGGAAGATGGCAATGGTGAACTGAGACGAGGAGCGCAGCACGCCTTTGATCCCGGCGGGAACTTCGCCCTTCCAGTCGGGCCCGGCGACGAGGTAATCGCCCGTTTCGCTGCCCGTCGCGCGGCTGCCGATATAGCCATAGTTAAAGGTGTTCCAGTCGACGAACTGGATGGAGTAATAGCGCTCCTTTTCCACGGCCGGAACGGTGACGACGTAGGGCTCAGCCCGTAAGTCGAGGCAGACAAACGAATACGGTGTGTCGCTGTTCGGCACGATGACCGCCGTGTCCTCGTAGGTGAAGACTCGGCGGCTATGCACAAGCTCGCCAATGGGGCTCTTGTATTGGGAGGAGCCTGGATCCATCCAGAATTCGTAGCTGGCCGTGTAAGCCATCACGAGCGGCAGGCCGTAGGCATAGGCCTCCTCAGCAATGGCCTTCACGTCCTCGACCGCAGGCAGATCAGCCTGAGCAGCGCTGGGATGGGCAATGCAGAATCCGGCGAAGCTTGCCGCTAGGAACAGGTTCAGTCGTTTCATGGAGTATTCAGGGGCTTGTGGAGGCGGCTTTCTTCATTGATTCAGGTGGATCATTTCACCGCCACCCTGATCTCTGGAATGCGGCCGGTGACGGCAGTTTATTTTTGCTCGACCGTCACTTTGAAGATCTTGCCGGTAAACGTGCTTGGCAGACCCGGTTGATAGTCGGGCGAAACGTTGGTTTCCGCATCAATCCCTACATCCGCGCCTTCATCGGCGGAGAAGGCGAAGGGTTGCGTTTTCGGGATCTGCGCCTCAGCGACTTTTTTGCCATTCACACTCAGAATCGATTTCCCGCCAGTGCCGGGCTTGGCGGCGTCCGGAATGAACTCATAACCCAGAATGTGCTTGCCCGCTGCCAGGGGCTCGTCGCCGCCGATGTTGGTGCGCTCAATGGCAAACCAGTTGTATTCGTGACGCGGTTTGCCGTCCTTGAGATAGAGGGTCCATCCGCCGAAATAACCGGCCTGCGCGATGATCACTCCGTTTGCCTTGCCCTCGGGAATTTCAATTTCGGCTTCGATGGTGTGATGCCGGCCCTTCACGTTGATGAACGCGTTTTCCATCATCCCAATCATGCCGGGATAGACGGTGAGCGACTTGCGACCGCCGAGCAGATCAGGACGACCAGCGATCTCGGGATCAAAGCGCTCGGAGCGACGATCGTCGATGGGCAGCACGTGGTTGCGTTCGGCTTCCTTGAGAAAGACTGCCTGGAGTTCCTTGAGCTTCGCGGGGTTTTCAGCGGCGAGGTTGTCGGCCTGACTGAAGTCGTCATCGACCTTGTAAAGCTCCCACACGTCGTCTTTCACCGACGGCAGCGGAACCATGAGCCATGGGATCGAGTGCCGTGTGCAGGCGACCCAGCCCTCGTGATATATGCCACGATTGCCGAACATTTCGAAGTATTGCGTTGTGCGCTGGTCGGCGGCATTCGGCGCGTCGGCGGAGTAAAGCATCGAGATACCATCCATCGGGCGCTGCGCAATGCCGTTCACGGTTTTCGGTTGTGGAATCTTCGCCGCCTCCAACGCGGTCGGAGCGACATCAATGACATGATGAAACTGGCTGCGGAATTCGCCCTTGGCCTTGATGCCCTTCGGCCAGTGCATCACCATGCCATTGCGCGTGCCGCCGAAGTGCGAAGCCACCTGCTTGGTCCACTGGAATGGCGTATTGGTCGCCCAGGCCCAGCCGATGGCAAAGTGCGGGAAGGTGGTTGGCCCGCCCCAGGTGTCGATATGATCCATCATCTGCTCGGCTTTGCCGACGATCCCGTTGAGCGCCATCATTTCATTGTAAGTGCCTTCCGGGCCGCCCTCAGCGCTGGAACCGTTGTCGCCGACAATGTAGAAGAATAGCGTGTTGTCCAACTCACCAATTTTTTCGAGCTGCGCCACCAGTCGGCCCACCTGATCGTCGGTGTGCGCGGCAAAGCCAGCGAAGGTTTCCATCTGACGCTCGAAGAGTTTCTTTTGCTGCTCGCTCATGCCGTCCCATCCCGGGATTTCCTTGGGCCGCGCGGTCAACTTGGTGCTCGCCGGAATGACGCCCATCTTTTTCTGGCGCTCAAAAGTCTCCTCGCGCAGCTTGTCCCAACCGCCGTTGAACTGGCCTTTGTATTTTTCGATCCATTCCTTTGGCGCGTGGTGCGGGGCGTGTGTCGCGCCAGTGGCGAAATACATGTAGAACGGTTTGTCCGGCGTGAGCGTCTGTTGCGCGCTGACCCATTGGATCGCCTTGTCCGTCATGTCGACAGTGAAGTGGTAGGTCGGCGATAGCACGGGTTCCGCGCGAGCCACGCCGTCGAAGATCGCGGGTGCCCATTGGTTGGTCTCGCCACCGATGAATCCGTAAAACTTATCGAAACCCGAGCCGGTTGGCCAGCGATCAAAGGGACCCGAAACGGACACCTCCCACGGCGGCGTCTCGTGGTATTTGCCAAACGCGCCGGTGCTGTAGCCGTTTTGCCTGAGGATCTCGGCAAGCGTTGAAATCTCGCGGGGACGGATGCCGGTATTGCCGGGGAAACCCGTCGCCAGTTCCATGATCGCACCCGCGTTGTTGGCATGATGATTATGGCCCGTGAGCAGTGCCGTGCGGGTCGGACTGCACAGTGCGGTGGTGTGAAAGCGATTGTAGCGCAGTCCGCTGCTTGCAAGCTTCTCCAGCGTCGGCATCTTGATTGGCCCGCCAAACGCGCTACTGGCACCAAAGCCAATGTCATCGATCAGCACGATGACCACGTTCGGTGCGTCCTTAGGAGCGGTCACCGCGAAGCGCGGCGGTGCCGTTGCATCGCGCGCATCGAGTGTGGCAATGCTGGCTGGCTGCGGCTCTGGAATCGGCAGAGAGGTGCGGTCGAGTGTGTCGGCTTCGGCATCAATGTTGGCTGAAAGCGTCAGGATTATCCCCAATGCGAGGCCGAGGAGGGCGAGAGGTGGTTTTGATTTCATGGAGGATGATGGGAACCCAGATAGGATGCTCGAAAGCTCAGCTGGGATGGAAGCGAGCCAGGGGAATCCAGCGATTGAAAGACCGGTCGCCACCCTGAGTCATTCGCACTCTTTTGCCTATGGCCCCTTGGTGCCAAAACTTGCCATATTTTGGGCTATCCCGTAAATCGATCAACCGATGTCACTGAGCGCCTCGCGAACCTGCTCGAGAAACATTTCATCCTCGAATGGCTTCAATAAAAAAGCCTTCGCTCCATTTTCCATGGCAGTCGCCTGCATGCCCGGCTGCTCGCGACCCGTCATGACGATCACTTGAGTGTCTGGCGCGATGCGACGCAGTTGAGTCTGCACCACAAGACCATTCTCCTCGCCCAGAAAAACGTCTAAAATCGCAAGCTTGATCTCATGTTCGTGAACATGTGCCAAAAACTCGGCAACATGTTGAAAACTCGAAGCCGCGAATCCACCCGATTCCAGAAGATGAACGATCGAACGAAGCACCGAGGCATCGTCATCAAGAATACAAATCGAAGGGGGATTGATGAGCATGGCGGCACCGATGATACGCCTGTGTGGTGTCAGTCGGCTTTAAGCCTTTTCAGGCTGATTCGCCATGGCCCCTTGGTGACAGCTCATAGAGCGGCTGCACCCCGGCCTGTTGCGCCAATCGGGTTAACTCTGCCATGGAACAAACCCCGAGCTTCTCCATCACACTGCTGCGATGCCGCTTCACCGTGCGGATGGCCACGCTCAATTGTTCGGCGATCTGCTTGTTCAACAGTCCGGCGATCAGTAGACGAAAAACCTCATATTCTTTGGCATTCAATTGCGCGACCCGCGCACGAGCTTCCGCCCTGAATCCCCGCTTTTGGCGGGTCGCTGCGGAATGCGCCAACGCCTGCTTCACCGCCTCCAGCAGCGCATGGTCATCAAATGGCTTGGGCAAAAAATCAACCGCCCCGTGTTTCATGGCCTTGATGCCCATCGGAATGTCTCCATGACCAGTGATGAAAACGATCCTCTCGAACCGGCCTTCCGCAGCCAGCCGCTCCTGCAAGGCCAGCCCATTCAAACACGGCATGCACACATCCAGCACCAGACAGGCAGGCCCGGAATGAGGAGCAACCGCCAAAAAGTCCTCCGCACTAGGGAATTCTTCCGAATCAAAGTCCGCGCTCTCCAGCAGGTTGGCCAGACTCGAACGAACCGAGGCATCATCATCAACGATGAAGACTTTTGCGGCCTCTGGTTTCATGACAAAACCTCCTCACTCACCGGCAGATTGAATTGAAAACACGCACCCCCTCCCGGCGCGTTAAAACAAGTTAGCTCGCCTCCGTGCGCATTTACAATGCCGCGCGCAATTGCCAGTCCCATGCCCATGCCATCCCGCTTGGTCGAAAAAAATCGCTCGAAAATCTGCGTTGGATTCTCCACCGGCAATCCCGGCCCATGGTCCCGCACCCTCACCATCAACCCCTCCTTCTCCACATGCGTAGAAATGACGACACGCCGATCCTCGAGAGGGGTTTCCTGCATCGCTTCGCACGCATTGATGATCAGATTTAGCAAGACCTGCTGGATCTGCACCGCGTCCGCATCCACCGTCGGCAGCACTTCATCCACCTCCCGATGAAGCACGCAATGCCGCGCCACCACATCCGCCGCCGCCAATCCAATCGTGCTGTGGATGATCTGCCCCATCGACACCGACAAACGCTCTTCCTCACCCTTGCGAACCATGCTGCGAATCCCTCGGATGATTTCTCCCGCCCGCATTCCATCCGCCGCCACCGCCGTGAAAAGCTCATCCATTTTCTGAAAACTCGCGCGCTCATTCGCAATGAAACGCCGACCCGCCGCCGCGTTGTTGACGATGCCAGTAAGTGGCTGGTTGAGCTCATGCGCCAGCGATGCCGCCATCTCCCCCATCAGAGCGACCCGACTCAGGTGGGTCAACTCTGCCTGTTGATGACGCGCCGCATCCTCCGCCTTCTTTTGTTTCGTCACATCCATCGACACCCCCAAAAGCCGCGTGACCGCCCCCCTTTCATCCAGTGCACACCGCCCCCGGGCCACCAGCCATTTCAACGTCCCATCCGCCATCCACAGACGATATTCCACCCGATAAGATCCTCCACGTTTCACCGCCTGGCGGATTGCCAGATCGCGCAACACCCGATCCTCAGGATGCACCCGCTCCGCGAAGCTCTCAAAGCTGATGCGCTCATCCTTTTCAAATCCCAGCAACTGCCGCCCCTCCGCCGTCATCCAGATCGAATCATCGGCCAGATTCCAATCCCACATCGCCAATCCGGCACTTTCCGCCGCGAGACCCATTCGCTCCTCACTTTCCCGCACCGCCCGCGCCAGCGATGCTGATCGGATCACATCAAAGCTCAATTCAAATCCCATCGCCGCAACGATCGCCATGAACGGGATACTGATAAAAAAAGGGAAGTTGATCACCCCCGCATTGATCAGAACGGAAGCCCCCTGGGCCATGATGACGAAAAACACCATGCCGCCACCGACCACCACCGCGCGCCGCCGTCCCTCTAAAGTCCCCTTTCTCCACAACCTCAAAGAGGCATCCACCACAAAAACCAGCATCAACAGTGAACTCAAATAAGGAAGCACCAGCCACGGACTGGGCTTCCCCATCGGCATCGACACCATCTCGCCAAGAAACTCAAATTGTCGCAGGCCGGTGATTTCACTAAATGCCAGATTGGGTTGCAGAAAGAAATTGGGAATCAAACAAAGCAGTCGAAGCACCGCAGCCACCACCCCCAACCACAATCGCGCCGTTCCAAAGTAGAGATGAACAAACCCCACAATCGCCGTCACCAAAAACACCACCGGCACATGCCCCAACCGAATTGCCCGCGACGACTCCTCCATGGTCGTTGCCCTCATGATGGACAACTCCGCCGCCGCCATCCACGCCACCGAAAAACCCGCCAGCGCGAAAAACAGATTCACCATCGATCCCGCCCCCCGCTGTCGAAGACCGATCACCAGATGCGGCAACGCCATCGTGAGACACGACGCCGCCACCATCGACCAAATGACTGTAGTCCAACTCACCGTGGAAAAATAAAGATAAGAAAATCATATTGCCGCACTGCTTCGACGCAAACTCCAATTCCAGTGATTAGAACATAATTTACTCGATGCATTAGCGCCTCTAATTACGCTTACTTCGAAGCCCTCGAAGGACCCCTGAAAGCTAAGAACTTCATGTGATCAGGCAAACGTAGAAATGAATCTGTTTCTGCGCATTGCCTTACGCAAAGGATTAAAGCGTCAACCCCGCGCGCTGCGGTGCCGGTCGCAAGTTCACGATTGCGCCGCGCGGTTGGCCCTGCAAGCGTCGGGAATTGTCGATGCCAGTGTATTGGTTGAGGGTATTGGTGGTGTATTCGGCTCCGCCGGATTCATTGCCAATGTAGCCGTGTATGGTGCCGATCCGGTGCCGATGTCATCAGAGGCGTATTCACGAAGTCTAAATTCTCTCCGAGTCATCGCCATCTACCTACCGAAACCAACGAAAAATCCGCCCCAACACTCCTTCGCGTTCGCTTCTTGGTCGTTCGGCCACAGGAACGGCCCCGCCATGCAAATCGCAGAATCCTTGGGGCACCATTTCATAGGGCAACTCATCGGTGTAAGCATGACCATGGGCTTGGCATCCGGCGGTCGCGAGTCTTCCACTAATCCGGCATAGGTTCACTTGGGCTTCCACCGGCTCGGCTTCGGCCACTTGGGGTTTGTAGTTCAACTCCAATGCCTTGTTCATCACCTCGCACCAGACGGGCAAGGATAACCGCGCTCCATAACCTCCTGCCATGATGGTTTTCGGTGAATCGAAGCCGACCCATACGCCACAAGTCACTTCACCGGTATAACCTACAAACCAAGCATCGTTGTAGTCATTGGTGGTGCCCGTCTTCCCACCTGCGCGGGCTTTGAATCCATACTGCGATCTCGCTGCGGCACCGGTTCCTTCATCCATGATGCGTTCCATGATGGTTCGAGTTACTTTGGCCACGCCGGGCGGCAACACTTCGGTCTCCAACACTGGCGTTGAGTAAACGGCTTCTCCGGCACTGTCATTGATGCGCTTGATCAAAAAGGGACGACGTCTCACGCCATGATTTGGATAGATCGACATCGCACTCGTCAACGCCCGCAAGTTCGATCCCATGTTACCAATGTAGATCTGCGGCGTCCTTACTTGTGGCTCACCTAATCCGGCCTGTCTCAACACATCAATGACGCCATCCAATCCTGCATGGTTCCCCACCCGCACCGACATCGCATTGCGACTGCGCACCAATCCTGTCGCGACCGTCTGCCAGCCCATGAATTTGCCATCGGCGTTGCCCGGACTCCAGTTCGTGTCTGAATCCCGCAACTCACCCGGACGCATGGGTGCATCCTCCACGAGCGTCCCCGGAAGCAAGCCATGCAGAAATCCGGCAGAATACACAAAGGGTTTGATGGTCGATCCAATCGCACGCGTGCTTTGCATCGCACGATCGAAGCGGCTCTGCGTAAAGTCTCTGCCCCCCACCACCGCCAGAATCCCGCCCGTGTGGTTGTCAATCGCCAGCAAGGCCCCCTGCAGATACGGTGTGCTTGAAGGCTCCTCGCCGTTCCATTGAGCATCAAATGTCGCTTTGCTGGCGTGCTTGAACCCGCCCTCGGCTTCAATCGATTTCAAATGCGTCTCCAATCCATCGGTTGCCGCCTTCTGAAGATCGAGATCCAAAGTCGTGTAGATCTCCAACCCACCATCTTCAATGTCCTGCTCTCCCAACACCTGATCCAAGTCCCGGCGCACGGCCTCCATCATGTAGTTGTCCTGCGTGCGCAAAACCGGCTGGGCCGCCGGCACCATGTCCTCCTGCTTCGCAGCAGCCGCTTCGGCCGCCGTCAGGTATTTTCGCTCCACCATCCTTGCCAACACGGTGTCCCGTTCCTTCAATGCACCCTTCCAGTTTCTGAATGGCGAAAAGCGGTTGGGACTGCGAATGATCCCCGCCAGCATGGCCCCCTCACCCACCGACAAGGCACTCGCCGGTTTCGCAAAATAAGCGCGACTCGCCCGTTCGATCCCATACATCCCCGTGCCGAAGAAGATCCGGTTTACATACAACTCCATGATCTCGTCCTTCGATTTCGCCCGCTCGATGCGGTCGGCGAGCATCGCCTCCACGAGCTTGCGATGCGCCGTCTTCGCGCTCATGTCCTCAAAACTGTTCCTCGCCAGCTGCATGGTGATCGTGCTCGCCCCCTGCACAAATGCCCGTGCCTTGACATCGCGGTAAATCGCCCGCGCCACCCCGATGTAATCCACCCCACTGTGCTCATAGAATCGCGAATCCTCCCGCGCCAGCAAAGCCTTGGTAAAATTCGGCGACACCTGCGCCAGCGGCACCACCACCCGGTTCTCCCCATGCAGCTTCCCGATTTCCCTGCCTTTCACGTCGTAGACCACCGACCTCTCGCGCATCTCGCCCAATTTCGACAGATCATACTTCGCCGCGATCCGACCATAAAACACCAGCATCGACGCCGCTCCGGCCATCATCAACAACAGCGCCAGCAGCACCAGTTGCAGAAAAATGCGTCGCGCCCGTCTTTTCGGACGCACGTTGGAGGAGGGGGCGGGTGGCACAAATTCGTCAGACATGATTGCTTTATTTTCTTCCTCCACCTTAACATGACCCGCTTCCACATGCGCGAAGTTGTGATGAAATCTCCATGAAAAATTCGCGAACCACGCCATCGTCCATCCCTACCATCATGTCTTCCGCCGCCCCGCTTCCCGAGTCCGTCATTGCCCTGGTTCGCGCTGCATTGGAGGAAGACATAGGAATGGGAGATCTCACGTGTCAGTATTTTGTGCCGGAAGATGCCACCACCAAGGCCCGCATCTTTGCCAAGGAATCGGGCGTCGCCGCCGGAGTGGATGTCGCCGCTGCGGTGTTCGAGTTGCTCGATGAAACCCTGTCAGTCCACATCGAAAAACACGACGGCATCCCCTTCGAACCGGGCGACACCATCCTGCAAATCGCCGGTCGCACCACCAGCATCCTCACCGGCGAGCGCACCGCCCTTAACTTCCTCCAACGCCTCTGCGCCATCGCCACCAAAACCCGCGACTACGTCGAAGCCGTCAAAAACACCCCCACCAAAATCCTCGACACCCGCAAAACCACCCCTGGCTGGCGCTGGCTTGAAAAACACGCCGTCACCTGCGGCGGCGGCACCAATCACCGCATGGGTTTGTATGACATGGTGATGGTCAAAGACAACCATCTGCTCGCCGAAGACCAGCAGGACGACCTGCAAGCCGCCATCGACCAGGTCAAAGAAAATCATCCCAGCGTCCGCATCGAACTCGAAGCCGACACCATTGAACAAGTCGGACGCTTCCTCACCCTGCGCGGCGTTGATGTCATCCTGCTCGATAACATGACTGACATCGAAATGCGCCACGCCGTCACCCTCAACCGTGGTCGTGTCCAGCTCGAAGCCAGCGGCGGCATCACCATTGAACGTCTCCCCGTCATTGCCTCGACCGGCGTCGATTTCATCTCCGTCGGTGCTCTCACCCACGCCATCAAGTCCCTCGACCTGTCCCTCGAGTTGCTCGAAAACTGAATCGCATTCCCCTTTTAGCCTTTCGCCTTTATCCTTTATCCTTTCTGAGATGCAGCTGCCTTCCGAACCTCAAAAAAATCTCACCGTCCAAGGTTGGGTGCGCACCCGACGCGACTCCAAAACCTGCACCTTCATCGAGCTCAATGACGGCAGCTCTCTTCGTGGTTTGCAAATCGTCGCCGACAACTCCCTCGCCTGCGCTCCTCTTTACCCGCAAATCCTTACCGGTGCCTCCCTGCGCGTTACCGGCGACCTCGTCCCTTCTCCCGGTGCCAACCAGGCCCTCGAACTGCTCGCCACCGACATCGAAATTCTCGGCCCCGCCGACTCCACCTACCCGCTGCAAAAGAAAGGTCACACCACCGAGTTTCTGCGCACCATCGCCCACCTGCGACCACGCACCAACCTGCTCGGTTCCGTCTTTCGCGTGCGTTCCCGAATGGCCTACGCCATCCACCAATTTTTCCAGGAGCGCGGTTTCTTCTACATCCACACGCCCATCATCACCTCCTCCGACTGCGAAGGTGCCGGTGAAATGTTCCGCGTCACCACCCTCCCTACCGGCACCCCCTCCAAACCCGAAGACGACTTCTTCGCCAAACCCACCTACCTTACCGTCAGCGGCCAGCTCCAGGGCGAAGCCTTCGCCTGCGCCCTCGGCAACATCTACACCTTCGGCCCCACCTTCCGCGCCGAAAACTCCAACACCGCCCGCCACGCCGCCGAATTTTGGATGATCGAACCCGAGATGGCCTTCTGCAATCTCGAAGGCGACATGAACACCGCCGAGGAAAACCTCAAATACCTCCTCACCGCCCTCTTCAAAACCTGTCCCGAAGAACTCGAATTTTTTAACAAATTCATCGACAAGACGCTTGTCGCCCGACTGCAGCACACCCTCGACAAACCCTTCCAACGCGTCACCTATACCGACGCTGTCGACATCCTGCTAAAATCCGGCAAATCCTTCGAATACCCGGTCTCCTGGGGCCAAAACCTGCAAAGCGAACACGAGCGTTTCCTCGCCGAGGAACATTTCCAATCGCCCGTCACCGTCTACAACTACCCCAAAACCATCAAACCGTTTTATATGCGCCAGAACGATGATGGCAAAACCGTTGCCGCCATGGATGTGCTCGTTCCCGGCATCGGCGAAATCATCGGTGGCAGCCAGCGCGAAGAGCGACTCGACCTCCTCGAAGCCGCCATGGCCCATCACGACCTGGACCCCGAGAACTACCGCTGGTATACCGACCTCCGCCGCTACGGCAGCGTCCCCCACGCCGGTTACGGCCTCGGCTTCGAACGTTTTCTCATGTTCGCCACCGGTGTCTCCAACATCCGAGATGTCATCCCTTTTGCCAGAACCCCCGGTCATGCGGAGTATTAAAAAATCCTACTCCTACTCTTCCTCCTACTCCTACTTCCTCAGTTAATCGAACTCGTCCTCGACCCATTCGCCCGCCCATGAGACTCCACCTTCTCCTCTCGTTCCTGCTGCTCACCTCGCTAACCCACGCCGCGACCCTGGAGATCGAGCTCATCAGCAACACCACCACCATTCGCGCCAAAGAACCTTTCGAAGTTGGCCTGCGTCTGCGTCATCCACCCTCCTATCACACCTATTGGAAGCACCCCGGCGTCGTCGGCGTGCCCACTCAAATGGAATGGGACCTCCCCAAAGGCTGGAAAGCCGATCCCATCCAATGGCCCGCCCCCAAACGCGTTTTCATGTTCCAAGTTCGTGCCCAAGGTTATCACGACGAAGTCATTCTTCCGATCAAAATCACCCCCGGCCCTGACCTCAGCCCCGGCACCTCCGTCACCCTCAAAGGCAAAGCCGCCTGGATGTGCTGCGGAAGCGAATGCAACCCCGGCAGCAAGGACCTCAGCATCGACCTTCCCATCAGCGTCGAAGTCCCCCGCCCCAACAACACCTGGGCCAAAGCCTTCGCCAAGGCCAAAGCCGACATCGCCCAACCCCTCCAAACCTGGTTGCCCAGCGCCAGCATCAAAGGCAAGGACATCATCGTCCTGCTCACCCTTCCGCCCAAAGACAAGCTCCTCAAAAAACACGCCGACAACATTTTTGAAATCATCTTCTTCACCGAAGACGGCCTCATCAATCCCGACAAGGAACAACGCATCGAAAAACTCAAGGACGGCAGCATTGCCATTCATCTCACCCAGTCCGAATTCTTCGAAGGTAAACTTCCCCCCAACATCGCCGGCATCGTGCAAACTCCGCAGCAATGGACCCCCAACGGCCCCACCTCCGCCAGCATCAATGTGCCGCTGAAGACCCGCTACTGATCAAGAAAGTAGAAGGTCCGTCCCGGGCCTTTCATAAACAAAACAAGGCTCGGGACGAACCTTCTACTTTCGTTTCAACGACAGACTCCCCAGCGCCAACGCGCCCACCACCAGCATTCCCGTCCAACCCAGCCACCGCTCTGCCACCAAGGCCGAACCGGTGAATAAGCACGCCATAATTCCGAGCGTGAGAGCGATCAAAATCGACACCACTCCGCGGCACCACCCTCGCGGAAACCGCAGCACATTGGTCAGCAGACTCCCCAGTCCAAAAAGCACCAACGACCCCACCACCAACCCAAACACCCAAACCATCGGCCACACCATCAACCCAACCCAGCCCCACTCCCGCCACAAAACCATCCCCGCCCAGACAGCCGTCCATCCCCCCACCAGCAAACCTGCCCCGTATCCCAACCAACCAGGCCGCACGTCTTTCGCCTCAAACAACACATCTACATTGCCATCATTTCGGTCGATCATGGCTTCACCTCCCGCTTCTTCACGTTCTCAAACACTGGCTCAAAAACAAACCACTGCATCCAATGTTTCTCCATCACCGGCCGGATCGTCTCACTCCACGCCTGCGCCGCCACCCGCATCGCCCCCTGCTTGTCCCTGCCCACCACCTTCACCCCGATCGCTTCCTTCGCCATCACCCGATAGCGCCGATACCCCATCCGAATGATGAACACCGGATGAATCTCCACCTTCGAAACCAGCGCCAGCAAAAACGGCCCCTGCGGCACCTGCCACTCCACCCCCTCCTTGAACCCCACCTTCATCGGCGACACATCAAACAAAATCCGGTCCCCCTGAATCGCCACCACCCCTCCCTCCGCAATCGCCCCCGCCAGCTCAATCCCCAACATGTTGCCCGGTTCATTGTAATGCACCACAAACTGACCCTGCCGGCTCTTCAACCGGTGCTCCGACTGAAAATTTTGGCTCTTCTGATCCCGCTCCGGTGCCCTTACCATGTGCACCGTGCGCCTGAAATAATGGGCGAACATCGGTGCCGCCACATCATAATTCCCCATGTGCGCCGTCAAAAGCACCGCCCCACCCGTCTTTTCCTCCAATACCTCCAAACACTCCTTCCCGACGATCTCCCAAACGATCACATCCTCCCCGCGCCGCACATGCGAGAGATCCGTCATCGTCCACGCAAAATTCCAAAACACCCGATAAGCCCGCAGCTGATTCACCCAACCCCAACTCCTTGGAATCAACGTCCGCAAATTCGTCGCCACCGCATTCCTCGCCTTCCCACAAACCATCCAGAACAACCCCGTGAAAACAAACATGAACACCGGCTCAATGAACCATGGACAAACCCGCGCCCCCCACTCCAGGTAGCGCAGCCAAAAATCCCCATAAACAGAAAACCGGCGCAAAAATGACATCAGGAAAAATCAAAAGGTGCCCGCCCCCATCACCCCATAACTCAAGCCGATCAACCCACGTTTTTTGAACGACCTCCGCCATCCCCGTTGCTCCACCTCATCGTTTTAAAAAATCGGTGTCCATCTGTGTTCATCTGTGGTTTCTGTTCTCCTGCTCATGTCCGAATCACCCACACCCAGCGCTCCCAAAAAATTCAACCCCGTCCCTTTCGCCTATCACGAGGAGCTTACCCTTGACATCGAAAAACTCACCAACCTCGCCCAGGGCATCGCCCGCGTGAACGGCTGGGTCGTCATGGTCCCCTTCGCCCTTCCCGGCGAACGCGTCCTCGCCCGCATCTACCGCAATCACAAAAACTACTCCGACGCCGACCTCATCCGCGTCATCAACCCCTCTCCTGACCGCATCGATCCCCGCTGCCCCCTCTTCGGCACCTGCGGCGGCTGCCAATACCAAAACCTCCACTACGATACCCAGCTCACCTGGAAACAACAGCAGGTCGCCGAACTCCTCAAACACATGGGCGGCATCGAACACCCCGTCGAACCTGTCATCCCCTCCCCCACCCAGTTCAACTACCGCTCCAAAATCACCCCCCACTTCCAGCAACCCCGCAACGGCCAGATCGCCGAAATCGGTTTCCTCGCCAACGCCAGCCGCCACCGCATCATCGATGTCCCCCACTGCGACATCGCCATGACCCAGATCAACGAAAAACTTCCGGTCATCCGCGCCGATGTCCGTGCCAACCCCCAACGCTACAAACGCGCCGCCACCCTCCTCATGCGCGCCAGTCAGGAACACGTCCTCACCGAATCCGGCCACATCGCCGTCGAAATCGTCAACGGCATCCGCTTCGAATTCAAAGCCGGCGACTTCTTCCAAAACAACCCCTACATCCTCCCCGCCTTCGTCGATCACGTCGGACGCGAAGCCGCCGCCAGCGGTGCCACCCATCTCCTTGACACCTACTGCGGCTCCGGCCTCTTCGCCCTCACCTGCGCCAAACATTTCCAATCCGTCACCGGCATTGAAATCTCCGAAAGCGCCGCCGCCCGTGCCGCCCACAACGCCCAGATCAACCAAATCACCCACGCCACCTTCCAGGCCGGCAGCGCCGAACACATTTTTAAAGACATCACCCACCCTGCCAGCGACACTGCCGTCATCGTCGATCCCCCCCGCGCCGGCTGCGGCGACGCCTTCCTCGACCAGCTCTTCGCCTTCGGACCGCGCAGCGTCGTCTACGTCTCCTGCAACCCCGCCACCCAGATGCGCGACCTCACCAAATTCCTGCAATCCGGCTACACCCTCGAAAAAGTCCAGCCGTTCGACCTCTTCCCTCAAACCCGCCACCTCGAATGCGTCATGACTCTGGTGAAAACTTCCACTCCGACCACCGCAACCAGATGACCCATCGATAGAGAAACCTCGTTCGCCTCTGGTCACGCTGAAGTTTCGCGATTGACACCACGATCAATCACTGACACCTCAACAACCGTCAGGCCGCAGCGACTCGACTCTCTCCACCATGCAGCCCATCGCAAAACCCACCTGGATTATTTATCCGATCGCCGTCCTCTGTGTGATTTTCAGGGCTCCCGATCGACTCTTCAACCCCCAACTGTGGGCCGAGGACGGGCCGATATTCCTGAGGGAATCCGTCCACGAAGGCGGCGGCTCCCTGTTCGACACCTACGCTGGTTACCTCCATTTGCTTCTGCGTGTCGTCGCCCTGTTCGGTCGATGGTTGCCCCTCGAATGGATCCCCGCGTTCTTCTACTTTGGAGCCATGACCCTTCTGCTGTTCGGCATGTGGCTCATCCACAACAGCCGCCATGACCTTCCCGCCCATGCCAAATCCCTCATGGCCCTCTGCCTTCCCCTCGTCATGTTCCCCGGAGCGACCATGTTCAACCTGACCAACGCCCAGTGGTTTCTCGCTCCCGCCCTGCTCTTTCTCCTCCTCCAGAAAAGCGCCATCACCGGCAAACAAACCGCCCTGGACGCCCTGTTCATCCTCTGTCTCGGCCTCACCGGCCCCTTCATCATCCTGTGGCTTCCACTCCTGATGCTTCGTCCCCTGATGCATCCATTTCGCCGTTCGGATCTGGCCATTTTCGCCCCCGCCATCATCACGGCCACGATCCAACTTATTCTGTTGCTCAACAGCGAACGCATCGAAACCGGCGCAAAAACCAATGGCATGCCTGCCATGATGGAACTGCTCACGGTCACCACCCTGCTCCCCTGCTCCCACTTCTTCTTCGGGAGTCTCGCTCCCTATTCCCCCCTCATCTTGGGAATCATCGGTTGTCTCATCACCCTGTGGCTGGCTTGGTTGGTGGTCCGACTCCCCCGCCAACCTGCCCTCATGGCCCTCGCACTGGTCGGAGCAGGCATCGCCGTCGTTATCGCCGGTGCCTTCAGTTGGGGTGAAGAGAACCTCTCATTGATGCTGCCCGGTGGGGCCGGCGAACGCTATTATGTCCCGCTGCTCATCTTCGGCAGCCAGACCTTGGTCCTCCTCGCCTTTGCCTCCTCTGCCCTATCGACCACCCCTTTCCGCGTTGTCCTTTTCGCTGTGACCCTGTCGACCGTCAGCACCTTCAGCGTTGCCCCAATGAAAAACTTCAAATGGCAAGAACGCGTCTACAACGCCATCCACATTCCAGGAAAATCCCGCCTAAAGATCCACCCAAGCAGCGATTGGGACATCAGCGTCTACCCCCCTTCCCAGAAACCTTCAGGCTTGCTGCTCGCCAAGGACTTCACCATCAAAAGATCCAAACCACGCCCTCCCGAGGAATCAGAATCTTCTCCCTGAAGTGACCACCTCACTCACTTCCTCCTCACAAAAATCCACAGCCAAACCCCAGCCACCAGCAACACCGCATCGCGCAGCAGCGCATCCACAATCGCCGTCTCGCCACCCCCGCCAAAACATCCGCACTCCACGTCCAACCCGCGCGACCACGCCACGCCCAGCGCGACCGCAAATCCCACCAACGCCGCGTTCAACACCAGCAAACCACCGCGTCTCATCACCCCCGTCACCACCGCCAGCCCGGCTAAAATCTCCAGCCACGGCAACCCCAGCGCCATCCACGCCGCATACGGATCAGGCAGCATCTGAAACGAGCGCACACTGATCAGAAACCGCCCCGGATCCAGCGCCTTCAAGACCCCGGAGTAAACAAACACCCCTCCAAAACCCAGCGCCACCGCCCGGTAAACCCAGCGTTTCCAGCCCGCATCCCAAGACATTTCCATAAAAAACCTTACGCAAACGCCGCCATAAACGCCGCATCCAAAGCCAGCGTCTCATTCACGTTCGTCTGCAAATGCGATTGCAGCTTCCTCAACTCCTTCAACCTGCGCGACAACGTCGCCCCATCCCAACGCGCCGCCAGCGCCCGCGTCGCCTCTGCATGCTCCGGCAAATCCAGCCGACCCACCCCCACTTGGTGACGCAGCACATCCCCAATCCACGCCAAAAGCAGCTCCATCAACGCCTCGCGCTCCTGACGGTAGCTCGACTCAATCGCCGCCTCCATCCCCTTTTCCCGATCCTTCACCCACGCACTGTCCACATCCGTCGTCTGCTTGTAGAACTTCTTCTCCTCATCAAACTCCGCCTCAAAATGCTTCGTCAAGCGGGTGTGCACCTCCTCCAGAATCTCCTCAAACTCGCTCCGCAATGTCATCGCCCCCGCCAGTGAATCCGCGCCACGATTCGCCATATCACTCAGCAACTCCACCAGCTTCTCCTCCGCCTCTGAGAGCTTCCGCACACTCGACTCCGGCATTAACGGAATCCGAATCACCCGCGACAAAATCGTCTCCAAAAATTGCTGTGGCTGCTCCGACAACAACAAAAACAACGTCCGCGGCGGCGGCTCCTCCAGCGTCCGCAAAAACGCATTCTGCGCCTGCTCATTCATGCGCTCCGCATCCACAAAGATACAAAATCGGTGCTCCTGACCCGACGTCGTCAGAAACAAAAACGGTTCCACCTGTTCCCGGATCGCCTCCACCCGAATCCTGCGCGACTTGCTCTCCGGACGGATCACCTTCGCCCCATGCTGATCCCACAAATCCAGATCCGCATGATGCACCTTCGAAATCAAATTCAACACCCGCACTGCAAATCCCTCAAGGTTCGCCTCCTTCGGACCCGTGATCAAATAAGCATGCCCCAGCCGCCCGCGCTCCTGCGCACGCGCCAGCAACGCCAATGCTTTATCCGCCTTAAATGCCATATCGGGTCCAACCTTCCCTTCTCATAGCCCCCACGCTAGCAACACCCATCGTCTTGTCGAACCCGAACCGAGTAAAATGACCAAATCCCAAGGACCAAGGACGAAGGAAATGTCCAATGCCCAAATCCCAACGCCCAAAAACAACCCGCGCCCTTCGTCATTCGTCATTTCCTTGGTCATTGAAAAATTGCTCATTGGTCATTCTTCCCCCACATTCCCCTCCCATGTCCGCCTCCGCCTCCATCGACACCATCCAGTTCGCCACCCGCGACTCCAAAGACTCCATCGAAAACGGTCTCGCTTTCGCCCCGAAGTTTGACGAAAACGGCCTCATCCCCGCCATCGCCCTCGACCACGCCACCAACGAGCCCCTCATGGTCGCTTACATGAACGAAACCTCCCTCAAGATGACCCTCGCCCTCGGCGAAGCCGTCTACTGGAGCCGCTCCCGCAGCGAAATCTGGCACAAAGGCAAAACCTCCGGCGAATACCAAGTCGTCAAAGAAATCCGCACCGACTGCGACCAGGACGCCATCATCCTCAAAGTCGTCCAGCTGGGCGGTGGCTGCTGCCACACCAAAAACCCCACCTGCTTCTATCGCAAAGTCGACATGGCCACGATAGCATCCGAAGAAACCGCCCCGGTCGCCCTGCTCAAATTGTAATCGCGCGCATACGGTGTCGAGCCACGGATCGTCACCGGCGTCCCCAGCTTCACCACCGAGAACAGCTCGATCGCAAACCCCCGCGGCAGACGGATGCAACCATGCGAAGCCGGCAATCCCGGCTGAGGAATCACGCCCACATGCATTCCGATCCCGCTGTTGGTCAAACGCATCCAATACGGCATTTGCGCCCCCATGAACCGCCCCCCTGGCGGCACCGGATCACGGCCATTGCGCGCATCCGAATTCACTGTCGTGCCATACTCATCCTTGATCACCCCCCAAAGGTTCGAATGCTTGTCGACCACCTTCTCCAAAATCTTGAAACTCCCCGTCGGCGTCGCGTATTTCGGCAACCCCGTCGCCAGATACGACCATCCTGCATCCTCGCCACCGATGGTCACATAAGCAATCTGCTCGTCGAGAACGATGTCCACCTTCACCGGCCCCTGCAACCCCTCACCATACCATTCATACAAAACCGGCTCAGCTTTTGGCAATACCGCCGCCACTCGCGACGTTGAAGCACAGGAAGAAAGCAGCATAGCCGCTCCCGCGAATCCCAACATTAGCCAATTGCCACTCATCATATTCAGCCTCGCTCCTTGTTGATAACGCTGCCGACCATAGTCGCAAAACCCGAACTGCCAATTGGAAATAAACCATCTCATGCAAGCCTCATGTAAAAAAATCCATCGTCGCGACACCCTTTTTGCGGGTTTTTTGCTCCTCTCCACCATCACCGCCGCCCAGGCCGAATGGAACCAGTGGCGCGGCAGCCAGCGCAACGGCATCTCCTCCGACACCACGCCCATCACCTCAACTTTCCCGAAAGACGGACCACCCGAACTTTGGAAAAGCGAATCCATTCCCAGCGATCATGATGGCGGCCACAGCAGCCTCGTCGTCTCCGGCGACCACCTCTTCCTCCCCGTTGTCTGGCACACCGCCAACCCCTCCGAACAACGCCTCGTCGACGGCGAAGTCCTCGCCTCCCTCGGCCATCGCGGCACCAACCTCCTCGGACCCGAACTCACCGCCAAAATGGAAGCCGCCCGCCATGACATGCCGCGGCTCCGCGGCACCGCCCTTGATGAATGGGCCCGCACTTGGGTCAAAGAGAACTTCTCCGAAGAACAACGCCTCATCCTCGGCTCCTGGGCCGAAGGCCGGTTCAAACAAGGCAAACAAGCCATCGACCTCGCCATTCTCGACCAGCTCAACAAGCCACCCAAAAAACCCTTCGACAGCCCTGCCGAACTCAACGCCTGGCTCGATGAACTGAACCTCGATCCTTCCGTCCGCGAACGCTTCATCAAAGCCGTTCCCAACACCATCAAAAGCGCCGAAGATGTCGTCTTATGCCTTGATGCCAAATCCGGCAAAACCCTCTGGAAATTCAAGGCCGAAGGCCACCCCACCGGTCGCACCAACGCCTCCACTTGCGCCGTTGCCGACGACCGCGTTTACGCCGTTCTCAGCACCCACCTCTACGCCATCGACGCCAACTCCGGTGCCCTCATTTGGAAAACCCCCGTCAGCAAAAACGGCAAAGGCAGCTCCCCCCTCTATGCCGACGGCAAAATCTACCTCCTCGAAGGCACCCTCATGTGCGTCAACGCCGCCGACGGCCAAATCCTCTGGACCAACAAAGAAACCAAAGGCAGCAACTCCAGCCCCATCCTGTGGAAAACCTCCGACGGCCTCACCACCCTCGTCTGCCAGACCAACAATAATCTCACCGGCATCGATCCCGTCACCGGCGAACTTCGCTGGAAAACCGAAGGTGGAGGCCAGTCCACCCCCGTCGCCCAGGACGATCATCTCGTGATCCTCAGCAGCACCAAAGGCGTTGCCCTCCGTTGCTACCAAGCCCAACCCAACGCCCCTCCAAAAACCCTCTGGACCCACGACTTCCTATCCTCCCGCTACAGCGCATCCCCCCTCATCCACGGCGACGAAGTCTATCTCCTCGGCAGCAGCCGCCACCTCTGCCTCAACCTCGCCGACGGCAAAGTCCATTGGGAATCACAAGTCGAGTCCACCATCTCCTCCCCCGTCCTCATCGACGGCAAATTGGTGATCATGGACAACAACGGCACCTTCCTCAACCTCCTCAAAGCCACCCCCGAAACCTACACCCCCCTTGGCCGCACCCGCATCAGCGCCATGTGGTGCCCCACCCCCACCCCCTGGCAAGGCCGACTCATCATCCGCAAGAAAGACCACGTCGCGTGTTACGACCTCCGAGAGGGAGGCAATGGCCAATAGCGTAGGAGCGGCGGTCTCCAGGCCGCCGTCAAAAAAACCAGCACCCACCCCCACCTCATTCACCCATCCCCTTGGCCAACTCCCCTTCCCAAATCCGATACTCCCCATCTCTCAACCCAGCCTTCGCCGGATTCCTTCGAATATAACGAACACAATTCGCAAGATGCTTCTCATCTCGAATCGCTCTATCAAAGTAATCCTTCTGCCAAACCGCCCCCACTTCCCCATTGACCTCATTCATCAAACGCGCTGTATAACTTTTCCAACTGCCGACCAAATTCCCAATCACCTGCCCTGCCAACAGCTGAAAAAGCACGTGGACATGATTAGGCATGATCACCCAAGCCACCTGTCTGCAAAGACTGCCCTCGAAATACCCCAACGCATTCGCCACCATTAAAGACACGCCCTCATCACGCAAACGGCAACTCCCCAAGTTCTGATCCAGCAACCGTTCCAACTTACGAGTAAACGCCCGTTGCACCACCTGCTCAACATCCGGAGTCATCATCTTCCGATAACTCGCCAACATGGCCAGCCTATGGTCATCAAGCTTCTGCATCACCTCTTTCGGCAAGGAGTCTGCAAGCCGAAAAGTCACAAAATAAAACATCCCTTCTCGTTGCCAGTGAGGCAGCCGATTCCTGCTTCGTTCAACCGGTTCGATTGAGCTATTAAGAAAAGCGAGCGGGGGCAACTCTTTCATGCCATCAGCATGAAATATCCCAATGATCAATCAAGCCAATATTCAACCCCTCGCTCCAAAACACAGGAGGAGCGGCGGTCTCCAGGCCGCCGTCACCCATCAACCACGGCGGCCCGGAGACCGCCGCTCCTCACCTCAAATCCTTCTCCACCCTCACCGCACAAAACTTATAATTCGGCTGCCTGCTATACGGGTCCACCACCCCAATCGTCAGCTCATTCACCTGCGCATAATGCATCGGCAGAAAAACCTGCCCGCGCCCCACCGTCGCCGTCACCCGCGCCACCGCCTCCACCGTCCCACGTCGCGACACCACCCTCACCATTTTCCCATCGACCACCCCCAGGCCCTCCGCATCTGCCGGATGCACCTCCACCCACAACTCCTCCGAATACAACTTCCGTAAAATCGCCGACTTGCTCGTCCGCGTCTGCGTATGCCACTGCGCCGAAGTCCCCCTCCCCGTCAACAACACCAACGGATACTCTTCGCTCACCTTCTCCGGCACTTCACGCGGCGTCTCAAACACCAACCTCGCACGCCCGTTCGCCGTAAAAAATAGCCCATCCTCAAACAACCTTCGTTCCTTCCCCACAACATCCCCATCCCCCGCCTTCAACGGCCACTGCACCCCACCCTCCCGCGCCAACATCGCATACCCCTCAATCCCCGAAATCTCACAAGGCTGACCCACCGACACTGCCTTCATTTTCTCAAACACCACCTCCGGCGACGTCCATCCACGAAACAACTCCCCACATCCCCAATACTCGGCCACCAACCGAAAAATGTGAAAATCCGCCAGCGCCTGCCCCGGCGCCCGGCTCACCTTCCGCCCCAACCCGAACCGCCGCTCCGAATTAATAAACGTCCCCTCCTTCTCTCCCCAACCCGCCGCCGGCAACACCAAATCCGCCAGCTGCGCCGACTCCGTATTCCCAAACATGTCCTGCACCACAAAAAAATCCAGCTTCCCCACCAGCTCCTTAAACCGCTTCTGATTCATCCACGAATGCGCCCCATTCGTCGCCACCATCCACAAGCCCTTGATCTTCCCCTCACCAATCCCCTCAATGATCTGATCATACGCCCAGCTCCCCCGATCCGGAATCCGCCCCACCTCCATCCCCAGCGCACCCGCCACCTTTTCGCGATGCTCCGCCTTCGTGAAATCATGCCCCCCCAATAAGTTCGTCGTGTTCGAGAACAACCGCGATCCCATTGCATTACACTGACCCGTGATCGAATTCGCCCCCGTCCCGGGCCGCCCCATGTTCCCCGTCATCAACGCCACATTGATGATCGCCTGCGCCGTCCGCGTCGCCTCATGACCCTGGTTCACCCCCATCGTCCACCAGAACGACACCCGCTTCCCATTCGCCACCGTCCGCGCAAACAACTCAAACTCCTCCGCACTCAAACCCAACACCTCCAAATGATCCGCAAATTCAAAATCCTTCAAAAACTCCACTAACTCAACATACCCATCCACATGCCTCTCCACATACTCCAAGTCCACCCTCCCATTCACCACCAACCAATGCGCCAAACAATAAAACAACACCAAATCCGACTTAGGCTTAATGGCTAAGTGCTGCGTCGCCGCCATCGCCGTCTCTGTCTTTCTCGGATCAATCACCACAATCTCCGGTCCGTGTCGATTCCGCTCCACCCGCTGCCACATGATCGGGTGGGCAATGCACGGATTCGCCCCCACAAACACCAGCACATCACTCTCCTCAAAATCCGCATAGGTATACGGCGGCGCATCAAACCCAAAACTCTCCTTATACGCCGTCACCGCCGTCGCCATGCACTGCCGCGTATTCCCATCCCCATGCACCATCCCCATCCCAAACTTCGCCAGCGCCCCTAAAAAAAACATCTCCTCACACATGATCTGACCCGTGCTCAAAAACGCCACCGACTCCGCCCCATGCTGATCCATGATCGCCCCAAACCTCCGACAAAACACCTGCAACGCCTCATCCCAATCCACCGCATTCCCATCCAGCATCGGCACCACCGCCCGATCCTTCGCCCCCAGCGGCGTCAACGCCTCCCAACCCTTCGGACACGCCATCCCCAAGTTCACCGGATAACTCGAATCCGCCGTCAAGTTGATCGCCTGCCCCCGCTCATCCACATGCACCTTCAACCCGCACCCCGTCGAACAAAACCCACAAACCGAAGTCACCGTCCCATGCGGCGTCATCCTCAACGGCACATTCCCAAACCCAAACTTCCCCGGACTCTGCACCAGTTCTCTAGTCATCGGCCCATCCAACGACCTCAACAAGCCCGGCAACTTAAAATCGAGTCTCCTCTTCATCTTCGTCTTCATCAATGCATCTCCCTCCAGGAATTCGAAACCATCCTTGGTGACTCCACCGCCACAAAAAACAAATGCCGCTCCAGCACCTGCGCCATCACCGTGCTAAGCACCGACCCCGTCGCCCACCACGCCGCCAACCCACCCGCATTCACCATCCCCATCAACCCCAACAACGTCGACACCCCAAACAACACCGCCCTCGCCCTCACCACTCCACCTTTCAACTCCACCATCTTCCGCGCCGACCGATGATTCTCATGCCCCTCATCCATCAACGCCCCCCGCAACCTCAACCGATCCCGCACAAACAACCCCGTCCTCACCACCGTCGCCGCAAACCCCAAATGAATTGCCAGCAACGACGGCCCCATCCAACCCATCACCGCCGCCCCACCCGCACACCCCAACAACAACCCCGTGCCAAAAAAACTCCAGGCCGTGCTCCCCAAATTCCACAACACCCGCCGCGTATCCGCATACACCATCACCGAACAAAACACCCCCACCACCCCCACCAAAGCCGCCGCCCCCGTGGTCCACCCACCCGGAAAAACCGCCGCCAGCAACCCCACCATCAAAAACCCACCAAACACCACAATCTCCCTGCTCAACCACGACTTCCTCAATCCAAGAAAACAGCGCCAAGCCCGCATCGGCTGACCCAAATGCAACACACTCAACCCAATCCCAATCCCCAACACCCCCACTGCCAATCGATTCCCCCACTCCATCCCACCGGCCACCGGCAACAACAACCCCACCCCAAACAACCCCATCGCCATCTGCGTCAAAACCAACATCCACGCCAGCGGCCAATGCGCATCCTCCAATCGTAACTTCGCATCTCCAAAATCCCGCGCCCCCTGCGGCACCACTCTATCTGAAACATAACTCGTCGTCGGCTGCGTATAACTCGAATCAAAAGCCGTCGGCAACATTCTTACCTTGCCCATTCCCCCCTGATCCACGATCCGGATCGCAATCGCCTCACTCGGACAAGCCTGCACACAAGCCGGAGCCTCCCCCACCGCAAGCCTTTGCGAACACATGTCGCACTTCCTCACGATCCCCTTCTTCGAATTCCACTTCGGCACATCATACGGACACTTCATCACACAATACGAACACCCGATGCACTGATCATCCAGATGCCGCACAATCCCCGTCACGTCATCTTTCTCATAAGCCAATACCGGACACCCATTCGCACACGCCGGATCCACACAATGATGACAAGCCGTCGTCACCGTCTGCACGTAAGGCTGCATCCTCGTCCCCACCAGCATCCCCACATCCCGCCAGCTCTCCTCCTCATCCAACCCATTCAACGAATGACACGCCACCACACAAGCCTTGCACCCCGTGCATTGATCCAAGTTCACCTCAAACGCAAACTGATGCCCCACCCCCGGCTTCCCCATCGGCATCAGCTTCTTATAAAATCTCTCCTGCGAAGGCACTCCCGCCTGCTCCTCATGCCAGTCACTAAACCGCATCACCGCAGTCCCCAATGAACCCTGCTGCTTCAGCAACTCATCTACCAAAGATACGCGATGTTCTAGTAAGTTACTCATGAAAAACAAATGACCAAATCGCAATGTCCAATGCCCAATAAAAATCCCAACGTCCAATGCCAAACCCAAAGCCCGCAATCGTCATTGCTCATTCCCTTGGTCATTGGACGTTGGTCATTGGTCATTGACTCCACACTTCCTGCAACTCCCCCACCGTCCTCCGATTACAAAACTCCTGAAAGCTCTCCTCCCCCTCCCGCTTCGCCAGATAGCCCTTCAACATCGCCTCCAGCGTCCCTCCCAACGACTCAAACGGCACCCCCGTAAACACCTGTCGTCCTATCTTCCGATTCTCCCCAAACCCGCCTCCCACCGTAATATGATAGCCTTCTCCCGACTCACTCTTCACCTTCGTCCCCAACAACCCGATGTCCCCCATGAAATGCTGTGCACAACTATGCGCACACCCCGTGAAATGAATGTTCACCGGCTTGTCTAACTTTACCCGCTTGTCCATATAACTCATCATCGCGATCGCATGCCCCTTTGTATCAGTCGCCGCGAACTTGCAATAGCGATTCCCCGTGCACGCCACAAACCCACTCTTCAGTGGTGACTCCACGGTATCAAACCCCGCCCGCTGCAACGCCTTGCAGGCACTCGCCACAAACGCATCCGACACATTTGGAACAATAAAATTCTGCCACACCGTCAACCTCACCTCACCCGTCCCATAACTGTCCGCCACATCCGCCATCCGCTCCAACTGACGCGCCGTCAACTGCCCCACTGCCACCGCCACCCCGATATAATTCAACCCCGCCTGCTTCTGCGGATACACCCCCACATGCGTATGCCCCTGCTGCGAAAACTCCCTCGCTAACAACGCCTTCGAATCCTCCTTCACCCGTAACAACTTAAACCCGCCCAACGCCTCCACATCGTCCAGAAACCCTTCAAGCCCACGTCCCTCCACCAGATACTTCAAGCGCGCCTTCTTCCGATTCGTCCGATCCCCATCTCGAATAAACACCCTAACAATGGCCAGGATCACCCGATTTAACTCCTCCGGCTTCACCAAAACCCCCCAATCGCTCGCAAAGGTCTGATGTCCCGTCACCCCACCCAGACAAATCCGAAACCAAACCCCCGGCTTTATCCCCTCCTCATTCACCCCAATCCTCACCGCCGTCGCCCCAATGTCATTGGTATCTTCCACACTCCCCACCAACCCACCGCCATCATAGGCAATGTTGAACTTCCGCGGCAAATCATAAAACTCTTTGCTCGAAATCACAATCGTCGCCAGCTCATTCACAAACGGCCGAACATCAATTAATTCATACGGATCATAACCCGCACAAGGGTTCATTGTAAAGTTCCGCAAGTTATCCGCCCCCGCCCCCCGCGAGTGCAACCCACAAGCCTGGATCCGCCGCAAAACTTCCGGACAATCCTTCGGCTCAATCAAGCGAATCTGAAAATTGTTTCGCGTAGTAATCTGAATATATCCCGTCGTCAGTTCCCTCGCAATCGATGCCAGTTCTCTAAGTTGAAACGACTTTACCACCCCGCCAGGAATCCGCAGTCGGCACATATACCCATCCTTCACCGGATTCAGCCAGAACAAGCCATTCCACTTATGCCGAAACACAAAGTCCGTCTCCGGCTTCGCATTCCACCGCGCATCAATCGTCAACTGATCCATTGCATCAAACGGATGCAGATCATGTTTGATTCGCTCCTCCCTAGTCAACTCATCCGAGTTCGGCCCCGGAGGGGCAGCCTCTCCCACCGGTGCCGCCGCCATATCCCCAAAACTTACCCCCTTCGCATTCAATGCCGCAAAGAACCCCTGAAGATACTGCTTTTGCTCCGACGAAAAATCGTTCATCCCCGTGGCCGGAATGCCTTCGCTTGATCTGTTGGTTGAAAGTGCTACACTCATAAAATGATCGAGTTTGATTGGAGTGAATGCCCCGCTGTGTGGCGCGATCCCGAAAGGATGGGCGGCCTCTGGTGCTTCGACCAAACCAGGCTTCCGATTTCATACTTGTTTGAAAATCTTGGGCGCGGCGTCACCTTGGAAGAGTTCGTTGACTGGTATCCGCCCGTCACGATGGAACATTGCCGGGCAGTGCTCGAGTTCGCCGCGCAACGATCTGCAGAACGCGGGATCCCTGAGCTAGCCTCGGCATGAGGATTATCCTCGACAACTGCACACCTGCACCACTCCGCCGCCATCTGGTTGGCCATGAGGTCACACTCGCCGCCCAACGCGGCTGGGCCGCCCTCTCCAATGGCGACCTCATCAAAGTCGCTGAATCCGAGTTCGATCTCCTGATCACCTGTGATCGCAATCTCCGGTATCAACAGAACCTGACAGGAAGAACCATCGCCATCCTTGAACTCGGCGTCCAACAATGGCCGGATCTGAAGCCCTTGGCGCCAATGGTAGCACAGGCGGTCGATACCATCAGTCCAGGTCAATACCTCATCATCCTCGAAAGAGAATGAATTCATCCCGTTAAGAATTCGAAAGTCAGTAAACGTCGCGAGCATACCGTTTCCCTTTCTTCAATTCAGCGACATAAGCCGCCGCCGCATCCGCCGTCTTCCCCCCATGCTGCGCCACTACTTCACGAAGTGCCGCATCCACATCCTTTGCCATCCGCGACGCATCCCCGCACACATAAAAATGCGCGCCCTCCTCCAACCACTTCCATAACTCCTCACCCTTCTCCAGCATCCGCTGCTGCACATAAATCTTCTCCACCTGATCCCGCGAAAACGCCAGGTCAAGCCTCGTCAAAAACCCATCCGCCTTCCAAGCTTCAATCTCGTCCTCATAAAGATAATCCGAAACCCGATACTGATCCCCAAAAAACAACCAGTTTTTCCCCTTCGCCCCCGTCGCCTGCCGCTCCTGCAAGAACGCCCTGAACGGCGCTATACCCGTCCCCGGTCCCACCATGATCATCGGCGTCCCCCCCCCCCCCGGCCCCCGAAAATGTTCCGCCGTGTGAACAAACCCCCCCGCCTCAACACAACGCTCCGCCAGATAAGTCGAAGCCACCCCTTTGTGCCCCACCCCATCCACATCATACTTCACCACCCCCACACACAAATGCACTTCATCAGGATTCGCCTTCTGACTCGACGCAATCGAATACAACCTCGGATTCAACTTTCGCAGCGATCCCACCCACTCCTGCACCTCCACCTGTTTCTCCGGCAACTTACCCATCAAACCCCGAACTTCAAAATGCTCCGTCAACGCATCAAACAACCGCATCTCGCCCAACTTCGGAACCGACACCAAAACATCGCCCTCAAACCCATACCCCTTGATCACTCGTTCGACCACCTCAGGGCAATTCTTCACCCTCACCCCAAGCGCATCCCCCGTCTCATACACCAGTCCCGAACCCTCCAATGAAAACGCCAGATGCCGGGTATCCTTCGCCGATACCTCACCATTCAACTTCACGTTCTTCACCAACGCCGCCGGAAACGGATTGCCCTTGTGATACTTCTCCCCCGACTCAGACTCCGATTCAACCACCACCACTTCGTTGACCTGCTTGCCTTTCTCCGCCACTCCACTCAACGCCTTGAACACTCCCTCACTCCAACCCTTCGCCGCATCATCAAAATCCACATCACAATCCACCCGCGGATGCACCCTCGCCGCCCCAAGCACCTCCAATCGCTCATCCAACATGCGCCCCGCAAGACAAAACGTCTCCCCATAATTCAGATCTCCCAACGCCAGCACCGAATACCTCACCCCATTCAACTTCGGTGACGAACCATTCAGATTCATGCCCTCCCAAAACGCCACCGCATTGTCCGGCATCTCTCCCTCACCCCAGGTGCTGCTGATCACCAAGACATTCTTCTCTTTCGACAAGTCCGCTGGACTCAGCGCCTCCATCCCACAAGCCCTTGCCTGAAATCCACGTCCATTCGCCTCCTTCGCCAGCTTCTTCGCCAAACTTTCCGCATTGCCACTCTGACTCCCAAACAAAATCAACAAAGGTTCCTGAACTTCGGTAGCCACCTCGCCCGCCTGACCGCGACTTAGAACGCCCGCCAAAAATCCATTGAGCCAGGCTCGTTGATCCGCCGTAAAAGGCGCACTTTCAGGAATGATGGGCACAGTGTTCATACAATACAAATCGTGGTCAGGCGTTGGCAGCCAAGGAGGAAATCGACAATCAAAAATCAATCGTCATCTGCACATAAGCGAAGTCCGCATCATCGCTCGCGCCTGTCGCCTTCAAATAATCACCCGCAAAAAAGTGACTGTAACCCGCCAGAAAGCTCAAATGCTTCGCCGCCTTCCAACTCACCGTAAAATCCAGCTCGGTTCCTGCAAAACTATCTGCGCCTGCCTTCACCGGACGAACCGCCGTCACTCCATTGGCGCGATACCATGAGTCCGCTGTATCCGCGATCCAAAAACCATGATAGTCCAGTTGCAACTTCACCGTCTTGCTCGGCATCATTGAAAAACTGACCGCCGGGTTATGAATGTTCTGCCAGGAGAACACATCCATGTAACCATAGAACTTGTGATTGGTCGGAAACAAGTTCTGAAACGTCCCCACATCTCCATCACTAGGATCACTGTCGCCCGTCGCATAATTGTATTCGACAAACAACCTCGGTTTCCAGGCACTTTTTAACCACACATAACCCGCCCCCCAATGACCCGCAAACGCGGTCAGATCCTTGCCCTTCACATCGCCAAACTGAAACGCCATCTCCGACTCGTAATCAAATCCACCCAGCTTGGCCGGGTCAGCCTTCACACGAACTCCGAGCGTCGCAAAGTTGCTGTCCCCCACCGCATACGACTCATGCAAATGAAACACATACAAATCCGTCACCTGCACCGGCACCGCCTTGGTGCTGAAATACAGACCACTGAAAATCTGATCCCTGCCCGTCTCATTGCCATCAAACGCATCACTGTCGTTAAACCCATCCTTGTCCGGCACCACCACACTCGATGCGAAAGCATCCAGACTCCACAACTCCGCTCCATAATGCAACTTCACCGCATCGAACGTGCGACCAATGTTGTTCCAGTCGAACCCACCCACAAGCCGTTCGTCACCAAAAGAAAGCAACTGCCGGCCAATCGTCACATTAAAATTCTTGTCCCCAATCTGCACATAAGCCTGACGCAAATCAATCGGATCATCCCCCTCCGCCCCCAAGGCACCAGGAACATTCGGCCGGTCCGAATCAATCTCAAACGAACTCTGCCCCTGCACATAAAACGTCAGAAAATCCGTTGGTTTGATCTTCACCCCTAGCCGCGCCCTTTGCAGCAACCACGAGTCATCGGTCAGACTGTTGACCGAATCATTAAAATCAAAGTTGTTCTCTCGATATTCAAACCGCAGACGTTCTTGAAAATCGAACACCACCCTGCCTTCAAGTAGTGACAGTGGATTATCATCCGGCGGCGGCAGCACCGGTTCTTTGGTTGACGCCTTTTCACCACCCATAACAGGCAGGGATAAAGCAACGAAAAAAGCACATGTGGGGAGGCTAAGTTTCATAGATTTGGTTGATGCTTAAAAAATACTTATCACTAACAATGGGGGTAACTAACTTCATTTACGCAACCTGCGTAGGCACCAGCCCCATCTGAGCTTCTGCAAGCTCAATCGAAGGCTGGAAATTCGGCTCAAGGCTCGGCCTGATGTGCGAGCGATCATTGAGAAAAGTAATCAGCCGCTCGCGCAGCTCGTAATAACGCGGATCTTCCATGATCGCCTTGCGATCCCTCGGACGCTCGAATGGCACTTTCATGATGTCACCCAGCTCAGCCTCAGGACCATCGGTCATCATCAGCACCCGATCACTTAAGAAAATCGCTTCATCCACATCGTGTGTCACCATCAGCGTCGTGATGCGAAATTTTCGCCATAGATCCAACAACACCTGCTGCAACTCAAATCGAGTCAAAGCATCCAGCATCCCAAACGGCTCATCCAACAGCAACATCTTCGGCTGCAACGCAAACGCCCGCGCAATGCCCACCCGTTGACGCATCCCTTGCGAAAGCTCCGCCGGACGTTTGTGCATCGACTCACTCAGTCCCACCACGCTCAAATAATACTCCGCCACCTGACGCCGCTCACTTTTGCTGGCCGTGAAATAAACCTGATTCACTCCCAGCATCACATTCTCAAATGCCGTCATCCAAGGCAGCAAACAAGGCGACTGAAACACCACGCCGCGATCCGGCCCCGCCTCATCAGTTTCCCTGCCATCCAGAATGATGCCGCCCTTCGTCGCCTCACTTAACCCTGCCACAATCGACAGCACCGTGCTCTTCCCGCATCCGGAATGGCCTATCAAAGTCGCAAACTCTCCCTCCGCCAGTTTCGCGGAAAAATCTTTTACGATCACCGACTCACCACCGTCAGTCTTCGGATACGCCTTCCACAAACGGCTGACTTCCAACATGGGTTTTGCAAACGCATTCATAGTCATGGAACAAGCTCAATGGTTTCCTGTTTCTGTTCATTGCGCCGACGTGGCCCGCGATCACTAATCCACGGCCTGCTCCGCCTCATGCGCAGGTCTTCCGGTAAAATGTCTGGGAGCACCAGTTTCCTGCTGATGGACACCCGCTGCTTGGCTTTGGATTCCAAAAGCAAATTAATTAGTTCACTGCGCAAAGACTTAAACACCGGATCATGATTGACCGCCTTGCGATCCCTCGGGCGTTCAATTGGCACCAACAAACTTTTTCCCAAGGTGGCGGGCGAAGTCGGCAACAGTGGAATCACCCGATCCGCCAACAGCAACGCCTCATCCGGATCATTCGTGATCCAAATCACCGTCTTGCGTTCCCGCTGCCAGATACTGCTGATGTCATCCTGCAACGTGGCACGAGTTAGCGCATCCAAAGCACTCAACGGTTCATCCAGCAGCAACACTTTTGAGTCCATCGACAACGCCCTCGCCACTGAAACCCGCTGCCGCATCCCACCCGACAACTCACGCGGAAACTTGTCACCTGCATGACTCAGCTTCACCATCGCCACATGCTTGTCCACATGCGCCGCACGCTCTTCCTTCGACCACTGCGGATACAATTGATTCACCGCGAGAGCGATGTTTTCCTTTACCGTGAGCCAAGGCAACAGCGAGTAATTCTGAAACACCAGCGCCCGATCCGGCCCGGGCCCTGTCACCGGCTTGCCATCCAGCAGCACTTCACCTGTATCCGGCTTCGCCAGCCCAGAAATCAAATTCATCAAGGAAGTCTTGCCCGTCCCAGAGTATCCAATGATACAGACAAACTCACCCTCTTCGACCTCAATGTTGATGTCTTTCAACACCTCATGGTTAGCATACGATTTGGAAACATTTTTTAAAGAGATCATTGGATTTATGATTTAAAATTTATGATTGATGATTTAGAGGTTCCTTCATGACCTCCGAAGATTTAAAAAATAGAACAATGGACTTTGCTGTTAGGGTGTTAAAGCTGGTAGCTGCGCTGCCCAAAAACGTTGCTGGCAAGACGGTCGGCAATCAGCTCGCGAGAAGTGGAACGTCTGTGGCCGCGAACTACCGCGCGGCCTTGCGGGCAAAATCGACTCCTGACTTTATCAACAAAATCACAATCATTCTTGAAGAGGCTGATGAGAGCAGTTTCTGGATGGAGTTGACCGATCGCGCGGAATTGCTCCCGCCCGGAAAGATCACCGCCCTTCGCCAGGAAGCGGAAGAACTCGTCAAAATCTTTAACGCCACCCGCAGCACCTCGAAGAGAAAAGCAGCTTCCTCCACCAACTCCCGCAAGCGCCCCAACCAACAATCGTAAATCATCAATCATAAATAACCTCAGGCGGTTTTGAAACGGGATTCCACCACACTCATCAGGCGGTCAAGAGCATATCCAATCACCCCAATGGTCAGGATGCAGAGAATGATGTGCGCAAAACTGTTGGCGTTGTATTGCTGCCAGAGAAAGCCACCAATTCCCGGCATGCCCGTCAACATCTCCACTGCCACAATGACCAGCCACGCTATGCCAAGGCTCAGTCGGAAGCCCGTAAACATGTAAGGCAGCGTCGCCGGCACCAACACCTTCCACAAAGTCTGGAACCTCGACAACTTCAAGACCTTTGCCACATTAAGATAGTCCTGCGGAACCGCCCTCACCCCCACCGCCGTGTTCATCACCGTTGGCCACATGGCACAGATCGCGATGGTAAACAACGAGGCCGCATCCGAGGCACCGAAAGTTGTCTGACCATTGGCATCCACCACACGCAGTCCACTGAAAATCACCATGCCCAGCGGCAGCCATGCCAGCGGCGAGACCGGACGCAACACTTGAATCAACGGATCAAAAGCGACGGTGAACTTTTTCGACAGTCCCAGACAGAATCCCAGCGGAATTCCGACCAGTAACGCAAGACAATAACCCTGCGCCACCAACTTTAGAGACAACCAAGTAAATCGCAGAATGCCCTGATCGAGTTCACCGCGTTTGGCAAAAGGTTCTTTGATATACAACTCGCTCGCCTTCCAGGTTTCGCTTGGAGAAGGCAGGTCCGCCGACCAGCCTTCACGCGTGGTCACCTTCACGGTATCCCCCCAGTCATCCACCTTGGTCGTGGTCACTGACTTTCCGGCGATCATTGACCACAACAACAGACACACCAGCAGGGCGACCGTCGAAAGAAGCACGGCTTCAACTTTGTTTCTTTTTATCCAGTTCATATCAAGGGCAGGTTGGGAATTAAACTTCAGCTTTTGAGACTCTTGACCGCAAAGCTGGCGGCATAGGCTTCGAGATCCCCTTTTGGATCAAAACTCACTCCATCAAACAGGGTCTCAGCGTCCTCGTTGGCCCCGCCATGGGTGTAACCGATCTCCTTCATGGCCTCCTCATAAATGTCGCTGCGCATCACCTGCTTTGCGACCCCCGCATAGTCGGGTTCGCCCTCGACAAACCCCCAGCGACGCAGTTGCGTCAGCCACCAAGTCGCATACTTGGCCTGTGGGTAGTTGCAGTTACGCTGACTGAAAATCATGTAATTAGGATCGCGGAAGCGACGCCCATCCCCCATGTCATACTTCCCAACCAGCCGATTCAAGATCACCTCCGGCGGACAGTTGATGTAAGTGGCCGCACTTACCAGGTTCGCCTGTTCTTCGCGATTGCCAAGATCATCAAGCCACACGCTTGCTTCGTGCAACGCCTTCAACACCGCCTTCACCGTTTTGGGATTCTTCGCTGCGAACTCCTCAGTAAACGCACATACCTTCTCCGGATGATCTTTCCAAATCCCCTGGGTGTTGATCGAAGTAAACCCAATGTCATCCACAATCGCCCTCGCGTTCCAGGGTTCGCCCACACAGAATCCATCCATCTTGCCCACCTTCATGTTCGCCACCATTTGCGGCGGCGGCACCGTGATCAACGAAATGTCCGCACCACCGCCCATCGCATCCCCAGGATGAATGCCGCCCGCCGCCAGATAATATCGCATCCACATCGCATGCGTGCCCGGTGGGAAGGTCATGGCGAAAGTCATCGGCGTGCCCCGTGTTTTGGCTTCATCCACAAACGGCTTCAACGCCTTGGGATCATCTGCCACCTTGCCCATCAGCTCCTTCTTCAGCGTGATGGACTGGCCATTGCGGTTCAACAACCAGGGAATGATCATTGGTTTTTTCGGAGCACCTCCCAATCCCATCGTCGACGCAATCGGCATGCCGATCAACATGTGGGTCGCCTGCAGGTCCCCATTGGAGAGCGAATCACGAATCGCCGCCCAACTTGCGCCCTTGCTCACAGTGGACTGAATGCCGTATTTTTTAAACAAACCCTTCTCATGGGCGATCACGATGCTTGAGCAATCCGTCAGCGCGATCATGCCGAAATTCATGCTGGTGGTTTCCGGTGAGTCATCCGCATAAGCGCCTCCCACCCAGCCTTTCGGCAGCCCCGCCAGCAAAGTGCCGGCACCAATGGTCTTCGCCGTCTGGCGAATCATTTCACGTCGCGTAATGGATAACTTGTTCATGATCAGGTGGTTTGTAGTTTGCGTTTTTTTACAACTGGTTTGGTGGTCGCAGCCATGTCATCAATGGCGGCGTGGTAAAGGTCAGGGCGGTAACATTTCTTAACTTCGATGGCAGCCAACTCGCGCATGCCCGGCGGAATCAGCCCATGGGCCAAAAATTCATTCAACAACCACGCGCCCTTGCTATGTGTCGGCTGGTTCGCGCCATCCCGATGGAAAATATAAAAGGACTCCACGTCTTCTCTGGGCTTCACACCGTTATCAAATGGCCCCACCAACGCGGCCCTCAATATCTCGCGGCTGGCGCGCAGATAACCACTGCTCAAAATGATCTCTACGACCTGTTCGCGATTGCTGATCTTGTCGCAGAACACGCAGGATTCATAAAGCGCACGCAGCACCCCATCATGCTCAACCTTTCGCTCATCGGCAAAAGTCTCCGTAGTAACCAGCACCTTGTCGGGGTGACCAGGCATCAAGTCCTCACTAATGACCGGGCACCAACCCACACCCCGCGACACGGCGAGCGAATTCCACGGATCACTTACACAGAATCCATCAATCAGTCCGGCACTCAACGCCCCCACCATCTGTGTCGGCGGCAATACCACCAGACGCACATCCTTGTTAGGATCAATGCCGCCACTCATCAACCAGCGTCGCATCAGAAAGTTATGCGAAGACGTCTGCGCCACAATGCCAAGTGTGAACAAACGCTGCGGAGTGCTGCGGATCAACTTGGCAAACGAAGCCGCATCTCTGACGCCGCGACGCCACATGTCCATGCTCAGCGTGATGGCATTGCCATTCAAACTAAACACAAACGGGACGATCGCCGGACAACTGATCCCGTTTTGCTGCAACCGCAGCGGCAACCCCAGTCCTACGATCGAATGCGCCGCATCAAGCTGGCCATACAAGATCTTCTCACGCACCGTGGCCCAGCCTATTTCCAGACTCAGCTCCACCTCCACCCCCTGCTTCACAAACAATCCCAATGCATCCGCCACCAACAACGGCGCACAGTCCGTCAGCGCAATAAACCCGATGCGCACCGGCTTGTGCCGGCTGGCAGTCATTGGCTTGCGAAGCGTTGGTTTGCTCACTTTCATGCCCGCCATTCATCGCATTTACGTGACCATGCGCCTCCGCTGAATGATTAATAAAACCGCTTTGTTTTGCTGAATTCGATGAATATAATTCATACATGGATCACCTCCTCGACTCTCGCCAGCTGCGCGCCTTCACCGTTTTGGCCCGCGAAGGCAGTTTCACCCAAGCCGGGCGAGTTCTGCATCTCACCCAGTCCGCCATCAGTCATGCCATCAAAAGCCTGGAAGCCGAACTCGGCTGCCAGCTCTTCCATCGTCTCGGTCGACGCGCCCTTCCCACCCCCCACGGACGCGAACTGCTGCGCCACGCCGAGATGATCCAAAAACAAATGGGGCAGGCACGCATCAGTCTTGGCGCGCTCGACAAAAATCCGCGCGGCCACCTGCGCATCGGCTGCACCCCTTCCGCCTCGCAGTTCATTCTGCCCACCGTGCTGCGCGAATTCAAAGACTCCTTCCCATTATATAGTATCACCGTGGTTCCTGGCGAAACCCCCGACATCCTCACGGCTCTCGAAGCCGGCGGAGTCGATGTCGCCATCACGCTGAAACCCGTCGACACCACCCGCCTTAATGTCCGCCCGCTCTTTCAAGACGAACTCATGTTCCTCGTCAGCCCGCTCCACCCATGGGCCACGCAGCCTCCCAAGCAGGCCGACTTCGCCCAGCAAACCTTCATCCTTCTCAGCCGCAACAGCCTCACTTTTCAGTTGGTGAGCGACTACTTCATGAAGCTCAACATCAAACCCAAGTCGATCATCGAACTCGGCAATCCCGGCGGCATCACCGAGCTCGTCAAGGTCGGCGTCGGTGTCGCCATCGGTGCTCCATGGACCAATCGCGCCGAACTCGCTTCCGGCGAACTGGTCGCTGTGCCGTTGCTTCGCAGCCGCATCAAACGTCAATGGATCGCCACCTGCCTCAAGGACAAACCCATCACCCTCGTTGAACAGACCCTCATCGGCCTCTGCGAAGACGTCAGCATCAGTCTTGGGGCGGCGTGACTTCGACTTCGACCCCGGTCCCAACCCCAACTCCGTCTCCGTCTCCAACCCCGGCAGCCTCGGGAAGATAATTTCCTTCCACGCGCTCATCCTTGGTCACCTCATAGCCCGTCTCCGTCTTCACCAGAATCAGCTTGCGCCGCTCATACACTTTTTTGTAGGCCCAACCCGCCTGAATCTCCCAACTGGCCGATCCATTGATGCGCATGTCCGCCAGTTGAATCGTCACCGGCGCAAGCCCGCTGCGTGGATCAACCGTGCTGCGATCTGGATCATTCATCATCGTCAGCACCTCGCCACTGACAAAATTCAATTTTAGATCCGCCATTCGCCCCACAAAATTCATCTTCGTGCTGCTCAGGTGCGGACCCTTCACCACCGTGTAAACCTTCGGCACCCCGGGTGCCACATCCGGCAATGTCTTCAACAAGTGCCGCACCACCGCCTCACCTTCAGGACCTTCATAATCCTTCAAGGATAACTGATTGAACTCACGAGATTCACAAGCCGCCAGAGAAACAGCGGCCAGCACGATAAAATAACGGCGAAACATGCCAGCCATGTAGCACAGCCTCACCGTTTGCCAACGCGCCATCCCCACAGAACGCAAGAAAAGCATCGGCACACCCGGCTGCTTGCCAATCCGCCGGATTGTGCAAATATCCTTCGAAGTCCCGCAACTTTCCGCCCACCCGCGAGTTCATCACCATTGTCATGGACCCTTTCCCCAAAGACGATCCCCTCCACCAGCTCCTGGGCAAAACCCGGGCAGTGGAACCTCGCCCCAATTTTACCCAGAATGTAATGCGCACCGTGCGCAACACCCCCCAAGATCGTGGCTGGCGGGTCTCTTTGATGGCTCGACTGGAAAATTTCCCACGTCTCAAACTGGCTGCCACCACCGGAGCCATGGCCATTGCAGCCGCCGTCGCCCTCGCGCTGCTGGTTACCAATAACAGCCAGGAATCATCCACCAGTTCCCCGGGCATCATCATCGCCTCTGCTTCCGCTGAATCGGCCACCCTTCCGGTCGATTTGGTCGAAACAAGCACCCCGGACGAGTCCATCGTCGCCTCTGAACTTGACAGCATGGACCAACTCAGCGACCTGCTTGCCTCACAAGACACCACCAGCCTCACCGATGGCGAAATCGCCATGTTGCTTTATTAAATGCAAAAAATGTCATAAGCCTCGGCAAAAACGAGGCGCAAAACCTTGACATTTTACCTTAAAACCAGATAAATACGCAGCTTCGTGCCGTTTTTTCTACGGCAACGTCGAGTGTTTCTGGTTTTCGTCATGGATCGATTCACTATTTTAGTCCATGGCGTCCTTCCCTTGTTACCGTTAAAAATCAGATGAACCTCTACGTCAGTAATCTCTCTTACAACCTGACCGACACCGAATTGCGCGAAGCCTTCGAACGCTACGGTCTTGTGTCCCACGCCCGGATCATTCTTGATCGTGAAACCGGCCGCTCGCGTGGGTTTGCTTTTGTCGAAATGCCCAATGACGATGAAGCTCGTGCAGCCATCAACGGCTTGAATAACATCGATCTTGGCGAACGCCCTCTTAAAGTGGTTGAAGCCCGTCCACGCGAAGAGCGTCCCTACACTCCACGCCCAGCAGGCGGTGGTGGTCCTGGCGGCGGCGGTGGTGGTGGTTATAAAAGTGGCGGCGGCGGTGGCGGTGGCGGCTACAAAGGCGGCGGCGGTGGCGGTGGCGGCGGCTACAAAGGTGGTGGCGGCGGCGGTGGCTACAAAGGTGGCGGCGGCGGTGGTCGTGGCGACAAGCAGTCCTGGGATCGCGGCAAGCGCGACGGCGGCTTCGAAGGCGGCGGCGACTGGGATTGATTTCAATCTCGTCCGTTCCCCTAACGCGGCATCCAAATAATTTTTCAATCATGCGCGGGCGGCAACGCTCGCGCATTTTTTTGTTCGCTTCCGCTGCACTTCAATGGGAAGCGGACAAACAGCCTGCGGTTGCCGCTATTCACTCAAACAATAGAGATATTGATGCCCGCGGAGGAACAATTGATTCCCCACTGCGGCTGGAGATGCATCAAACCGGTCATCCAGCTTGTTGCTCGCCAGAACTTCCAACGTATCGTCTGGTTTGATCACCACCACCTCTCCACCGCGCCCGGTCAGATAAAGCCGACCAGCGGCCGCCACCGGAGAAGCATACACCCCCGTCAGACCCGGAACCCGTTCTGCGTCAATCTTCACCGCCCCGGTCTTCACGTCCAGTGAGGACAACATCCCGGTGTTGCCAGAGAAGAAATACAGCCGGTCCTCATACAAAACTGGCGAAGGCACATACGGCGTCCGCGCATCGTGCGACCACAAAACCGAATCCGTGCCGGTCAAATCTCCCTTGCCTCCGAGCTTGATCGCCAGCAGTGCATTTCCACGAAAACCACTCGCCGCATACAACACTCCGTCCTTCACCACCGGCGTGGGAATCACATTCAATGTCATGCCACCACACTCCCAAATCACATCGCCCGTTTCTACATCATAACTGCGAATCTTGTTGGTCGCGCTCACCACCGCCTGCCATTTGCCCTCATGCTGCACCGCCAGCGGTGTCGACCAGCTGGTGGGTTCGTCACGCTCCTTTCTCCAACGTTCCTTGCCCGTCACCTTGTCCAGCGCCACCACAAAATCCGCTCCCTCATGATCCCAATTGATCACCAAAACCTTCCCCACCAACGCCGGTGAACTGCCTTCACCAAAACTGTTCCGCGTCTGCATCTGCCCCAACTGCTTCGACCACAACAACGCCCCGTCCATGTCAAAACAATGCAGCCCGCGCGATCCAAAATACGCATACACCCGCTCACCATCCGTGATCGGCGAATGCGATGCAAATCCGTGATCATGATGATGCCCCTCATGCGGTTTTTCCTGCGTCACCACCTTCTGCCAGATCACCCCACCGGTCTTCCGATCCAGACACATCAGCACAAATTCATAAGGATGATCCGGTGCCTCCCCACGCATCCCCCCTCCACCACCCGGCCGACGTCGGCGACGCTCCCCATCTACCGGCGTCGCTGGAGCCGGAGCCTCAATCTCCACCGCCTGCGGAGTCGATGCCTTGTCACCCGCCTTTGCCGTCGACACCGCCGTCGTGATAAACACCTGGTTCCCCCAAATGATGGGCGTCGAACTGCCGTTGCCGGGAATCTTCACCTTCCACTGCACATTGTTCGATTCGCTCCACTCCAGCGGCGGACGACCATCGGCCGACACCCCATCCGCGGAAGGACCACGCCACTGCGGCCATGTCTCCGTTTCATCCGCCATGCTTATGCCTGAATTTGCCAACACCACGCAGGTCGAGACCATCAGCATCAAAAAGGGAAATCGCTTCATCATCGTGTCAAAGCCTAACATAGCCCCCTCCAACTTGACGACCCCCAATTTCAATCATTGTCACGTCGGCATCCTCACCCCCCTGCAAGCAGCATCGGCAATAGCCATTGCCTCCACCGACATCTCTGCCTACACTCATTCAACCTGCCCCGTATGAGAGCGATCTTGCTGCTATTCGCCATCGCTGCCCTTGGATTTGTCCTGTTCGAGGATCCGCCACTGGTTGCTCAAGTGAAAATTCACATCGAAGCCATCCGAAGACACGCTGTCGAAGTCGCCGCCGAACAAGCCGCAGAGATTTCCAAGAGAAACAATTCCAGCCAGGTCTATGCCGCGGTCGACATTATCGATTCCACCGGTGATGGCATCACATCCATCCCCAAAGGATCCCCCGTTCACATCATTTCCATGTCTGGCGATCAACTCACCATCACCAACGGTCGCAACATCATCACCACAACGCCCGACGCCATCACAAATATCGAACCTGCGATGGATCCAGCGCCACCCAATACCACCCCCTTGCCCAACCCCCAGTCGTCGCCACCTCCCCTTGTCGAACCCCCACCACCTCCGCCGCTCACCCCGGAGCAAGTTCAAATTCAGGCACGTGTCACCGCCATCGAACAGCAGATCAACGAACTCCAGCAAAAGATCGACGAATCACAAATGCGCGATCAGCTGGCACGTCAACGCGGCAGCAGTTCCGCTCACACCGCCCGAACCAGACGCTATGTCATCGAACTGGACCGGTTGATTGCCCAACGAACCAACCTGTTGCGCCAGTTACGCTAAATCCCACATCCGTTCCCTAACCTTTCATCACTTTCTCCATTCCCACGGCGGAATGGCTCCCCGCTGACTCCATAATCCAAGTCGCGCCAACCGCGCCTCGCGCTCCGCTGCCGCCAGCTTCGCGTCTTTGCTATATCGCACATAATGCCAGGCCATGCCGGTCGCCACCATTTCAAGATTCACATCCCGTCCGCGATAAACCACCCTCGCGAGCAAACGCCGGTATCGATCCCGTCCAGAGGGAACCAACGTCACGGTCTTCCCAAACACCGCTTCACTCAGCGCCTGTTTCGCCACCCGGCCAAAGTCCTGCCTCAACTCCGGCGCATCCACCCCTTCAAGCCTGACTTTGATCTCAACCTTCTCCGCAGCAAGAACCGTGATGCTGTCCCCATCATGAACCCCAACCACCCGTGCACGAATCGTCCCCTCCTCCGCAAAAAGGCATGGAACACAAAAAAGGAAGAGGGCCAGCCGGAGCAACACCTCCAACCGTCATACTTTAGCTCATCTTATCAATGTCAGTTTATTGTTTATTTCCACTTATCTACAAAGCCATGGGTTCAGCGCTTCATGCGACTCACTCCCTGAGACATAGCCCTGCCCCAGCGAGACAGTGACAGACCTCGCACAGAAACTTCAATGCCGTCTGCCATCTGGTGCTAAATTTTACCATTGCCCTAGCCCGTCGTCCGCAGACCGCTCGCGATCGCATTGATGCTCAGCAGCACCTCCGGCAACAACGCCGTCGCCCCCGCCTCATCTTCCGCCTTGTGCAAGGCCCTCCAGCGGCGCAGCAATCCAATCTGTTGATGATGCAACACCTTGAGTGCTTCCGCTCGCAACTCCAACGTCTTCCACATCCTCGGCCGTTTCGCCTCCAGCTCCCCGCCACGCAACTTCTCCAGCATCTTGCGCGTCAAATCATACTCCGCCAATACCATTCCAAACAACCGCTCACGCAATCCATCATCCTCCACCAAGTCAGCATAAGCCGTCATCAAATCACGATCCGTGCTCGCCAATGACGATTCCACGTTGGTGATCACATAATGCAGAAACGGCCATGACCTCAGCTCGTCCGAAAGCTGTGCAAACTCTTCCTCACTCAACGCCGCCAGCCCGCTCCCCGCGCCATACCATCCTGGCACATAAAACCGGCACTGGTTCCACGCAAACACCCACGGGATCGCCCGCAAATCCGCCAGACTCGCCTGGCCAGTCCGCCTCGAAGGACGCGACCCAATCCGGCTGTGCTCGAGCGCATCAATCGGCGTCGCCTGACGATAAAACGCCATAAAACCCTCCGCCTCCAACAGCTTCCGATAAGCCACGCGACTCGAATTCGCCAGCTTCTCCGCCAATGGCTCCAGCACATGCGGCGGCCTCTCGCCCCTCGCATGCAAACACGCCGTGCCTGTCACGCCAGCCAGCAACAACTCCAGGTTATACGCTGCCGTGGAACGATTCCCATACTTCTGCGCAATCGTCTCGCCCTGCTCCGTCACACGCGTGTCACCACACAATGAACCATGCGGCAACGCATCCAAAAAGCGGTGAGTCGGACCCGCGCCGCGGCTCACCGTGCCACCCCGACCATGGAAAAACTGCACCTCCACTCCGGCATCCTTGCCCGTCTTCGCCAGGGCCCGCTGCGCCTGATGCAACGCCCACTGACTCGCCAGAATCCCCGCATCCTTGTTGCTGTCGCTATAGCCCACCATCACCTGCTGGATCAAACGTCCCGGCTGACCCCGCTCCTCCGCATGAAACTCCAGACTCCGCCGCGTCAACGGTTGCTCCACAAACATCCTCAACATTTCCGGCCCGCCCGCCAAATCATCCGCCGTCTCAAACAACGGCACCACCGGCAGCAAACACAACATCCCCTCCGGCGTCCGGCGCATCAACCCCGCCTCACGCGCCAGCACATGCACCATCAACAAATCCGAAAGCCGACGCGTCATGCTCACGATCAACGCCCCCACTCCTTCCGAACCGAACTTCGCCATGTGTGCCGCCACCCCGCGATGACACGCCAGCACCGCATCCGCCTCGTTCCCCGCCGACGAACCCGGCGGCAAGAACGGCCGTGGTGACTTCAATTCTTTCTCCAAAAACCGCAACCGATCCTCCTCTTTCCACTCATCCCAGTCACTCCCATCCAATCCAGCCGCCGCCATCAACTGCACCAGCGCCTTGGTGTGAAACTCCGAATTCTGCCGCACATCCAGCGTCGCCATGTGGAAGCCAAACACTTCCAAAGCCCGCAACAGCGGATCCACATCCGCCTCCGCCAATCGCAACGCCCCCGTCTCACACAACGCCGAGCGCAACGCCTCAAGGTCCGCCTTCAACTCCGCCGCAAACACATAAACGCCCGTCCCCTCCCGCAACTCCGATAAATGCCCCGGCGCCACCTTCACCGGCAGCCTCGCCATCATGTATTCGACCACCTGCCGCCACGGCTCCTCCGCCTGCGTCACCGCTTCCGATCCCAACGCCGCCTCCAAACGATCCCGCAACTCCAACAATCCTACCGGCGGATTCTGCATCCACGTCGTCAACGTCAGCTTCTCCGCCAACGCACTCAATCCGCGATAATGCACCACCAGCGCATTCACCCGCAAACGCTCCAGCGACTCCAGCGTCACCTCCGCCGTCACGCCAGGATGTCCATCGCGATCCCCACCCACCCAGGTCCCAAAGCGCACCTTCGGCAAAACGCCCGACACCTTCAGCTTCTCCACGTCAAAACCCGATTCCTTCCAGGCCAGCATCAAACGCTCATCCAACTCCGGCAACACCGCCGGAAAAATCTCGCGGAAATAATGCAGCACATTGCGCCGCTCATCCCTCAAGGTCGGCTTCTCCAACAAAATCTCCCCCGTCCTCCACAACCTCTCCAGCGCCGCCTTCACTTCTTTACGAGTCCGCTGCGGCGACCTCGCATGATCCGACCGATTCTGCAACAACCTGAACAAAGTCCGGTGATGCTCCAGCACCGCCAGCCGCTTTGCTTCCGTCGGATGCGCCGTCAACACCGGCTCAATCCGCACCTTGGGCAGCATCGCGATCAACTGCTCCTCGGTCACCCCCTTCGTCTTCAATCGCTCCAGCTGATTCCCCCACAACCCGCGTTCCGCCGCCCCGCCCTCATGCTCCTCGCGTTGCTCCCGCACCCAAGCCGCCACATTCTCCTCCACCAAATTCAACAGCTGAAACGCCACCGCATAAGCCAGGTTCAGCTTGTCCGGCACCCCGTCTTCATCCAGGTCCTTCATCTTGCCCACCCAGGGAAGATGCTCGGCCAGTTCCCCCAGCCCCAATTCCCCCAGCACCTCCGCAAAGGACTCCATCAAAAACATCAAATCGTGATCGATACGGGCAAAACCAATCTCCAGATAATCAGGCGTCGGGGTAGCGGACATGAGAAAAAATCAAAGCAGAATCAAAAAATGAAAACACAAGTGGACCAACTTGTTCAGCAATCCCCGTGCCGACCCATCCATGCAAGCAAAAAGACAGCTGTCAAAAAACCATCTTCCACTTGCCACCCCAATCCCCTTCGACCATGAACCCCCCATCATGGCCGAAGCCACCCCACAAGTCATCATCTACACCGACGGCGGCTGCCACGGCAATCCCGGCGTCGGCGGATGGGCCGCAGTCCTCCTCAACGGCAAACACCGCAAGGAAATCCACGGGGGCGAACCCGCCACCACCAACAACCGCATGGAACTGCGCGCCGCCATCGAGTCCCTCAAGCTCCTCACCAAACCCTGCGCCGTCACCCTGCACACCGACTCCCAATACGTCCGCAACGGCATCACCAAGTGGCTCTTCGGCTGGAAACGCAACCAGTGGAAAACCGCCGCCAAACAACCCGTGAAAAATTCCGACCTCTGGCGCGCCCTCGACGACGCCGTCAGCCGTCACCAGGTCATCTGGCAATGGGTCAAAGGCCACGCCGGCAACCCCGAAAACGAGCGCTGCGACGAACTCGCCCAACTCGCCATGCAGACCATCAAGAGCCGCCACACCCGACAGGAACTCGCCTCTGCCCTCACCGCCTTCAAAGCCGCCAACGACACCTCCCCCTCCCTGCTCTAGCCATCACCTTCCCCCGGCATTGCATGATGGAGTGATGGAGTGATGGAGTGATGGAGTGATGGAGTGATGGAGTGATGGAGTGATGGAGTGATGGAGTGATGGAGTGATGGAGTGACGCAAGGAGCCCCCGTCCCAACGGGACGACTCATAGCAGCCCGGCACAGGGTGCCGGGTTTGGTTCCAGATGGATCACGCGTCCTGAAGGGACGCTTCATGCGGGTCGACGTGCCGCCCTATTCCCAGCGCATGACGCGTCCCCTCAGGACGCCCTTCAAACCTTCACGGACCCGGCACATCGTGCCGGGCTATGATGAATCGTCCCTCTGGGACGGCACATTGAACCCCTTTTTCCCTCATCCTTTCGCCTTTATCCTTTCCTTATCCCCCTATTACCTGCCCGATCACATGCCCATGCACATCCGTCAACCGTCTCTCCGCCCCGTTATTGTAAAACGTCACCTTCTCGTGATCCAACCCCAACAAATGCATCACCGTCGCGTAAAAATCATACGGCGTCGCCACGTCCACCACTGACTTCCGCCCAAACTCATCCGTGCTCCCATAACTCACCCCGCCCTTCACTCCGGCCCCCATCATCCATGCGGTAAACGCATCCGGATTGTGATCCCGCCCATCCGTGTTCGCCTGTTTCGTCGGCATCCGACCAAACTCCGTATTCCAGATCACCAGCACATCCTCCAGCATCCCCCGCTGCTTCAAATCCGTCAACAACGCCGCCGTCGGCTCATCAAAAATCGGACAATGCCTCTCATAATCCGCCTTCAAGGTCCGGTGCGCATCCCAATTCAACAACCCATCCACCCCCGACGCCCGCGAAGAACAATACAAACTCACATACCGAACGCCCTTCTCCAGCAATCGCCGCGACAACAAACAGTTCTTCGCATACGCCGCCTTCAGCGCATTGCCATCATCCACCCCATACAACTTGCGCACATGCGCCGGCTCGCGTGAAAGATCCGAAACCTCCGGCGCCGCCATCTGCATCCTTGCCGCCAGCTCATACGTGCTCATCCGCGCCCGCAATTCGCTCTCTCCCGGATGCATCTCCGCATGCCGCTCATTCATCCTCCCCAGAAATCCCCGCGTCGCCCGCTCCTCTGCCTCACTCACCGATCCCGGCCTCGCCAAATTCCTCAACGGCTGCTGCGCCGCCATCGCCACCGCCTGATGCTGCGCTGGCAAAAACCCATTCGACCAGTTCGCCTTACCGTTCGGCGGCTCCCCGCGCACATCCTGCACCGACACAAACGTCGGCAAATTGTCATTCAAACTCCCCAACGCATAACTCATCCACGACCCCGCACTCGGAAATCCCTCCCGTGTAAAACACGAGTTCATGAATACACACCCAGGCCCATGCGTGTTGGTCCGTGACGTCATCGAATGCACAAACGCCATGTCATCCACATGCCTCGCCATGTGCGGCAACAACGATGAAATCATCTTCCCGCTTTTGCCCGATGCCACAAAGTCCCAAGGCGGCCTCATCAACGGTCCGTTCTTCCCCTGAAAACTCACCTCCGCCGGACCCGGCATCGCCTCGCCACTCCGCTTAAAAAGCTCCGGTTTGTAATCCCACAAATCCACATGCGAAGCCGCCCCCGGACAGAAAATCTGCAACACCTGCTTCGCCTTCGGCCTGAACTGCGGCGCGCCCGGCACCCATCCCGACGAAGCCGAAGCCGCCGCCTGCAACTCCCGCCCCAGCAACTGCGCCAGCGCCACGCCGGTAAACCCCGTCGTCATCCGACCCATAAAATGGCGCCGACTAAAACTCAAAACGTCTTCATTCATCTTCTTCGTCATCGCGCTCATTCATTCCAGGTAAATCAGTTCGTTGGTGTTCAACAACGCCCGGCACAACGCCACCGCCCCGTGCTCCTGCCACAACTCCCGCGCCGCCGATATCTCATCATCGCGCGGCTCCCTCTGAAAACACACCGCAAACGCCCCGCGAATCTGACCCTCCACATCACCTCCATCATCACCCCCAAACTCCGCCTTCACCCGCTCCGCAAACGCCTTCGCCATGTCCATCGCAAACGAATGATTCATCATCACCAGCGCCTGCATCGGCGTCGTGGTGTTCGCCCGCTTAGGAGCCGCAAACGCCGTGTCGGGAAAATCAAACTCGCTCAACACATCCACCACCGACGCCCGCGCATTCTGATGATACACCGCCCGCCGATAAGTCTCCGGCCCCACCACCTCACGCGGCACATAAGTCGACACATTGTCATTCTTGTAATCATACAATCGAAACCCCGGTCCCCCCATTTTCACGTCCAGCCTCCCCGCCACCAGCAGCACCGTGTCCCGCACCTCTTCCGCCCCCAAACGACGCGGCGGAAACCGCCACAACAAACGCGACGCACTGTCCACCTTCGACGCCTTCTCGTCCCACTTCGCCGACTGCCGGTAAGTCCGCGACAACAGAATATCCCGATGCAGCCCCTTCAACTTCCACCCGTGATGCTGCAACCTCAGCGCCAGCCAGTCCAACAACTCCGGATGCGTCGGCAAGCTGCCAAGAAACCCAAAATCCCCCGGCGTGTCCACCAGCCCAATCCCAAAATGGTAATGCCAAACCCGATTCGCCAGCACCCTCGCCGTTAACGGATTCCCATCATCCACCATCCACTTCGCCAACGCCAGCCGACGCTCTCCCTCCTTTGCCTCCACCGGCAGCTCATATCCCTTCGTCACCGCATCCAGCACCGCCAGACTCGAAGGTTTCACCACCTCCCCCGGCTTGCTCACATCCCCACCCCGAAACACCACCGTTGGCTTGTCCGGTTGTGAAAACTTCCCTGCCCAGGCCACTGGCAATGGCGCCACCGCACTCAATTTCGACTGCACCTCCGCCAATTCCCCATCCAACTCACGCAACCTCTCCAACTCCTCCTTCGTCGACCCCAAACGCAAGGTCCGCGCCCGCGCCATCTCCTCATTCAACGCCTTCCGGTCCAACGAATCCGCCACCCGCTTCCACGTCTTCCCTTCATCCTCACTCACCTCCAATTCATACTCCACCACACTCGGACCCAACCCCGGCACCGGCTCATCCTTCCCCGCCAGCCGGTCATGCGAAAACGTCACCCGCTCAATCAATTCCGGCTTCGCAAACTTCACCACCAACACCGCTGGCGACCCAATGATCCACCGCACCCCATACTTCCCGTCGTTCACCCGCTGCACCCCATAAGCCCCATCAAAATCCTCCGCCACCCGACCCGCCGCGCCCTCCACCTTCCCGCCATTCGCCGCCAGCGCCACATTCCTCGAATCCTTGCCACTCGACCACACCTCAAACTCATCCACCCGACCATTCACTCCCGACGTCACCGTCGCCGAAGTCCCCAAAACCGTGAACCGCAACATCCCCGCCCGCACCGGCTCAAACTTCTCCTCCGTCAACTGCGCACTCGCCACCGGCCTCGTCGCCTCCACCTTCGGCAAAAGTTTCGCCCGCTCCACAATCGCCGTCTGCAACGCCAACTTCTCCTTGCCCAGCTCCCCCTTCCTGCCCTCCAGCGGCTTCGTCACCGCCTCAAATCGCCGCTTCTCCTCCGCCGTCGCCAAGGTCCGCGTCCCATGCTGCACCCCTTCAAACGCCGACTTGATCCGGTAATAATCCTCCGTCGGAATCGGATCAAACTTGTGGTGATGACACCGCGCACAATTCACCGTCAGCCCCAGAAAAGCCGACCCCGTCGCCGTCACCATGTCATCCAGCGTATCCGAGCGGATCACCGCCTGCGCCAGCGCATCCTGATTCCCCACATCATCATAAGGCCCGCTCGTCAAAAACGCCGTGCCGATCTCCACCTTCGGATCATCCTTCCCCACCACATCCCCTGCCAGATGCTCCACCATGAACTGGTTGAACGGCTTGTCCTCATTGATCGAACCAATCACATAATCACGAAACAACCACAGCTGATCATGGATCAAATTGCGCTCAAACCCCCGGCTCTCCCCAAAGCGCACCACATCCAGCCAATGCCGCCCCCAGCGCTCCCCATAATGCGGACTCGCCAGCAACCGATCCACCAACCGCACCACACTCCTCTCCTCATCCTTTGCAAACGCCGACTCAAACTCCCGCACCTCCTCCATCGTCGGCGGCAACCCCGTCACATCATAACTCATCCTGCGGATCAACTCCCTCGCCCCCGCCGCCCCGTTCATCGCCAATCCCTTCTCCCTCAGCCCCTTCTCAACCAACCCATCAATCACCCCGCTCCCCTCGACCACATTCCCCGCAACCTCCGTCACCGCCTTCAACGGCTGCAACGACCACCACGACTTGTCCGCCCTTTTCACCTCCCCCGCCACCCCCGTCCTCGGATCAGGCGCCCCCATCTCCACCCACGTCACAAAATCCGCAATCACCCGCTCCGGCAGTTTTTTCTTCGGCGGCATCTGCAAATCCGCCCCCTCCGCATGCGCCAGTGATCGAATCAACAAACTCGCCCCCGCATCCCCCGGCACCAGCGAAGCCTCCCCCGAATCCCCCCCACGTTCCCACCCTGCCTTCGTGTCCAAAAGCAAATTCCCCTTCACCTTCTTCGCCCCCGCACTGTGGCAGTCATAACAATACTCCACCAACACCGGCCGGATCTTCTCCTCAAAAAACACCACCCCCTCCGCATCAACACTCGCCTCCGCCGCCATGCCCATCCCCATCCCTCCCACAAGCAAGATCACCCCACACCCCACACCCCGAATCAAATCTGGAAAATATCCCTTCACAAAAGACAGAACGTCCCGCCACCCACCAATTTTACATTTAACGCCCCCACGCCTTTGCCAAAGGGACCGCGAAGTTTTACTTCGCCCACATCAGGAAAGGCCCTTATAGCGCGACCACTCATGCTAGCCCCAAACCCAGGATGCGGAGCTATTTAACAATTCCAGGCTCTAACGATCTTCAAGCTTATGGCGAACGCTTCGGATCAGGCGACGGCGAGGAGGTCGCGCCGATGAAACGGCAGATGCCATGCAATCCGTTACCTGTATCCGTATTGTTCGAGCATGATTCACCCGCGGTATCCTCTTCCAAGTGGGCGTGGCTCATAGTGCTGGCAATAGTGTGTCTCTTGAACGTATTCGGTCAAACGATCCCAGATGGCGAATATGCCAGCCTTCGTTTGAACTCGTCGATACTCATCAGCAACACCACGAAAGCAGGCCATGCAGCCAAAGCATCCGTGGCCGTAGGGACTGTAGTCGCTAAGGCCACATGTAATGCAGGCCTCTAGCATGAAACCATCGGGCAATTGAGTTGCGAGTGACAATAGCTCGTCCTCGAACCAGCCAGAATCGCCACGGGACATTATGGCGAATTCAGGCAGAGCGAGTCTGTTTCTGACAATCGCCGCATAAAGACCGCCGCGTGGCTCCCGATATCCGAGATTGATCTCGGCATGGATCTCAACCAGTCGAAATCCGTCTGCAGAAACCACGCGTGCCGGAATGGTGATGCTCAGTTCACAGCCGCACAGATAACCATGGCACAGTTCAAACAGGTCCGATGCCGTCGCAGGAGTCAAGCTTTCAAAATCTGTCCCCGAAAAATCAATGCCGCGAATCGTTGTCGAAAGTGCAGAGCCAGTGGTCTGAATTGCGATGCGCTCCTTCCCAAATTTATCCCTAAAAATAGCAGACATTAAGGCCATGGCGCTAGGTGCTTACTCGAACGTGTTTCGTGAGCGAAAAAGTTACTCTGCGCAGTATTTGACAAGCGAGTGAATCTTTATTTGTCCGCCCCTCGAAATTCACAAAGTTGCGATCAAAGCCTAATTAAAAAGCTCGGCTCAGCTGCTTTCGTCGCTTTATTCTGAATGTCTTGAAAGCGCTTCTGCTTTCATATACCCATAAATACGCAAATTGAAATTAAGGCGTTCGTCGACGTATGATGAACGTCCAAATACTGCTAAAAGGATACAAATAGCCACACTAAAGACCGACAGTCTAAACGCTGGGCGGTTACGATACCATGAGAAAGCCAGAACGACAAGCCCAATAGGAAAACCGACAAGCCCTATAAAAGCTACAGCACCGGAAAAATTGAATCTAGCCTCAATTTCTCTAAGTTCGAGAAAATGGTTCTCATGCCGGAATGCAGCGTTTTTTCCAAGGTAATACATCGCATTTATAGATTCTACAAATATGCTGCATTCGTCAATTCCTTTGATTCTGAATCTGTGGTCTCTATTTTTCGGATACAGCCTTGATGCATCCACAATGTGCTGAATGGATTCCCGCTGATATGGCAATAGAGAACCAATCTGCGGAAGTTGCAAAGTCTCTACGGCTATTGGAGATAGAGCCACCTCAATGAAATCGTCTTTAAACTTATGAACGGTTAATAAGCTTCGCAATCTGATTTGTTTGTCACTCTCGATGAAGAATGAAAAGATCCCCTTGAATGGTAGGTGACCGCGTCCCGATGCTACACGACGAGAGTAGTTTTCACACAAAATTCCTGTTACTAATACTATAGATAAAAATAGCGATCCTCGAATAAGTGGAAACCCCTCATCCATCCTAGCTAATTTTTGTATTGGCCATTCAGGATCGCGGAGTAATGCTGCAACCCATACGATAACAAGGAATATTGCCAAGCCGCCAACAGCTAGTGTTTGCCCTAAAGTTTTCAGTTCAAGGTCCATTCTTTACTCAATTTGATTGTCTGTCACTAGTAATTCAGGCCGCTCATTGGGCTTTGTGTCTTTCATCACGACAAGGAAATATTTCCGAGTCCGAGCGGAATGACTCTCCAAGAGTGAAACCGTCGATTCTTTCGAGAGGCCCTCGCCAGAACTCTACAGAATCCTCGGGCGGCGGATCCCAATCTCCAGAGGGGCCAGAGAACGAGGCGTTGGCAAGATGTAGGAACTGCGGATGAATGCGCTCAAGGCTGCTTGGACTAACGTCCAATGCAATTGCCATCTCTAGCGTTGCCCCCTCGTGAGCTTCATGAATAATGTTTAGAAGCGGGCGCTCCTGTGAAAGAAATATCCCACGCGAAACAACTACACCGCTAATGAACATGCCGCCCACGGTAATCATCAGTCGGAGCCCCAAAGGCGGCCTGCCGTCAGCGTGCCTGGCTTCAACAATATTGATGAGTGTCTCAAGGATCGGATCCGTAGGCATAAATTTATGCAATTGATTTATATTTGTCCGTCCCTAGATTTTCGAGTCCAGCATTCAACTGTGTTGTCCAACGTCGAAGGACACGGCACTCCAGACGGTAGGCGAGGCTTCGACTTCGGGTTGATGTTGGAGCGATCATGAAGGCTCGCACTGGGGATGGGTCATGCGCTCGGGGCGAAATCGCTTCCGGTTGATTGGTTGCGAGCGAGCTTCATGACTACAAACCACATAAATGAAGCAACCAAGGAAGCAATCACTCCAAGTCCAAATCCAATCCAGCGCTCACGCCAGATGCTAGCGCTAGCACGATCCTCTTGAATCTGAAATACGGCTTCAACTACCCTCTTGTCGCTCTCCACAAGTGGCTTCAGCCTATCCCGTTCAGTTTCAAGCTTTGAAATGGTGTCTTGAGTCGCATTCAGGGTTCTTTTCTGGCCGTCGATAAACGAAAGCAGTTGGGTCACATTAGTCTCCATCTCATTCAGACGGTCAACCTGATCCTTATAGCTTGCATTCTCCAATCGGGCAGTTTGTCTCACTTCCTTTTGATGTGCGTCAACCTTAATACCTACGACCACCAAAATCGCAATTGCGGTTAGTGTAGCCGCAGAGGTAACCAAAGGGGTTTTCCTGAAATGCCTTACCCATTCCGTTGCTAGAGCCTCGGTGATAATCTGTGTGCTTCTGCCGATCATATGGGTGAATTTTTCAGGCGAACTCGCTATTCGTAATACATCCGGTTCTTGCCACTATCGTTATCCAGCGATTTCGTCGCCAATCAACGAGTTTTTCAATCTAGCCATGTTCGCTTGCATGTCTATGCGCATCTTCGCTACCCATTCTCTCGGTCTACTCGCCAATGGCGGCATCTCCAACCGCAGAATATGACACCTCATAATTGCAGTCATCTGTCTGCGTGCGACTCTTTAATCGTGCCACCCCCCTTTTTACGCACCCTCCGCAAGGGCTTGCGGACCCATCGCAAGCCCTTGCGGCCCCATCAACTCCTTCGCGACCCCGGCGAGACCGCTCTCGCCGCCACCGCAAGCGCTCTCAGTGCCACCGAGAGTCCTTGCGCTCCCACCGCGAGGAATCGCGGTCCCACCGACCCCTTCTCGACGGCAGCGCCGCTCCTCTCGACGCCATCGCAAGGCCTCTCGCTGGCGCCGCAAACCCTCTGCCACCCTCCACAATCTCTTTCCCGCACCCCATAAACCCTCTCGCCAGCTCCACCGCCTCTCTCCATGCCAGCCCCAATCCTCTCACCCCGAAACTCGCATATCCCAGCGGTATTAGTTGCACTAATTTATGCATGCAAAAAAATTCACCTCGAAGGTTGACGCGCTATTCAACTAGTGGTCAAAATCCCCTCCATTGATCGAGCAAACACGCTCTTCAACATCCAACGTCCAAATCCCTAACTAACTAAAAAAATTATGGCCTCCAGCCCCGTCCCCCAAGCCGATACCCAGCTTCTCCCCTGGCTGCAAAACTTCACCCTCAAACTGACCACCCACGCCGGCGTTCTTGGCTTCGACACCGGCGCGGTCACCAAGGCACAGGAAGATTGTCAGGCGCTCATCTACCTCATCAACACCTACATCCCGCTCCTCAAAAACGGCCTTGAAGAAGCCTATGGCTACAAAGACATGATCAAAAATGGCAGCGGCAGCACCCTCAGCGCTCTTCCCAGCGCCACCGCCATCCCCGCCGCCCCGACGATGCCCTTGCCAGGAGCCCTGCCCCGCTTGCGCAAACTCGTCCAGACCATCAAAAACCATCCTTCCTACACCACCGCCATTGGTCAGGATCTCAACATCATCGTCACCGGCGACAGCGCCGTCTCCATCGCCTCCATTGAGGCCCCCACCCTCGTCCTGCAAAAATCCACGGTCGGCTCCGTCACCTGGCGTTGGAACAAAGACGGCTGGACCGGCATCCTCGTGCAATCCCGCAAACCCGGCGAAGTCGCCTGGACCCAGCTCGGCCAGGACTTGTTTAGCCCCTACGTCGACACCCGCCCCCTCACCACCCCTGACATCCCCGAAGTTCGCGAATACCGCGCCTGCTACCTCGACAAAGAACAACCCACCCAGCAATGGAGCGACGTGCTCATCATCACCGTCCAACCCTGACCACCGACCTTTTCAAACCCTGAGATCGGCATGGAGTTCACCACCCCATGCCGATTTTTCTATTTAACGCCCCGCGCTCTTTATCGCACTTTCACCCGCCAACTCTGCCCCTCCCCGAATTCTATTTATTCGTCCCTTAATGTCTGGTAAGAGACGTCCACAACGAGCGAACTAAAGCGGCTCACCGACCGCTGCCACCACTGCCTGGCTCGCTGTCAATTTCTCGCGTGACATCTGAATGTGATTTCTCAACCCCATTCTCGAATTTTGTATATGCCGACTGCGGGTCGCTTGGATTGACGGGCACGAAGAGCATGCGATTCCAGCTATTGAGTTTCTGCGGATTGAAGTAGATCGTTTCGGTTTTCCCATCCACTTCAGTCCGGATCGAGATTGTGCTCCATGAGTATCCAATTTTGGTTATCACCTTCGTCCCATCAATCCTAATATCATCACTGTCATCGCATCTGGCTGAAAGCACTTTCTGACCATCCGGTAGGCGAGTCACGATCTCCCCATCCCTCACCAGATAGTTCCGCGCCGCTTCCCACGTCGGGTATCCCTCGCTTACCATAAAGCTATATCGCACAAAGACGAGGAAGGCGGCAGGAACGAGAAGCGCCAATCCCAACAGGATGTAGATTACACGTCTCATTTTTTCAACGTTTGAGCGCTAGTGGCTCGGAATGGTTGTCTCAATGTAAACGCTCTGCACGCTGCAATGGTAATACATCAGCGAGAATCGGTAAAGCGCGCTTCGTGGGCGGAATTGTGTCTTGCCGCCGGGGGGGGTGAGCGCGGCACGAGTGACGCCCCCCATCAGCTGCTCATGAAGCCCCAGCCGTCCGGGATGCCTCCAAGTTTGGATGCAACGTCCGCAAGCTGAGCCTCCGTCGTGGTGATGTTGTTGTGCGAGGGGATCATTTCTCGGGTGACTACGACCTGCCAGGGCAATCCCTTTCGACCTCGGTAACGTTCAGGCTCAGAACACTCGCCCTTGGGAAGAAGAGCGGTAAATTGAGCAGCAGAATCACTCGAAGGAAAGATATGACAATAATCCACCGGACGACTCGTGATCAGGTCGCCTGCTCCTTCAGCGATGCCGAACAACACGTCACCATTCTCGTCAGATGGAAACAGTGTCTCACTCCGCCGTCCGTCCAACGAATCAGAGTCCAGTATCGCTCGCACCCGCCAGCCGGGTAGCGGTGGAGCCGCAGCGAGAATCTGAGTGATCACTGTGGAAAGGTCGTAAACTCCCTCTGCGGAAATCGGCAGGTCCTTTTTAATCTTTCTATCCTTTAATCTTACGAGGCCCGAAATTGTTCGGTCCTTCAAATTAGACGCTACTCCATGGACACGTTGAGGTCGACATAGGTTTTGCATCGGTCACAGCTGAGCACCATCGCCTCCTCAGACGCTGGAGAGGGGTTCTCGGGCCGGATCCGACATCGCTTCATTTTATCATGGCATTCAGGGCAGCGCCTTGAGGGCCAAAAATCCCAAACGAACAATGCAATGAACCCTGCGACAGCAAACGCTAGAATCACCAACACCCCCACCGCTCCAATCCGATCACTCTTTTGAAGATCTGCTCCGCAAATGAAAAGTGCGACACTACTTGAAACCAACAAAATCTTACCAACTAGCAATTTGACCCAGAAGTGCTCAAGCTCGCCAACCTTTCGATACTGTGGATCAGGATGCTTCATCATTTTTACCGAATCGCCGCTGCTCCGGCACGAACCACTCGTTGACTATTCCATAACGATTTCCCGCACCATTCTATACACCTTTCCTATTTTGAGCCAAGAGTTTCTCGTAATCTTCGATCTCAAAATCAGTCCCTTGCTCAATCCCCCATGCGCTGGAGAATCGAGAATCATCCCCCGTATCAAGTGTCCAATCGACTAGATTTCCGTGTGCGTCGAAAACATAAGCCGGAGGTCCTGATCGCAAAATAAGCGGCATCCTTACAGGCCCAAAACAAACGTAGAAATCCTCGCCGTTTTTGGTTATCTTCTGCATCGCCTGTGGCTCTGGCATCGACGCACGGTATTGACCGTAAAATGCTATTCCATCCGCGCTGCTTGATCGTGCATGAGGCACCTCACATCCGATCCATGCGCAGAGCCCCAGCAGGAACAAGGTGCTGGGGGCAGCGAGGACTCGCCAGATTTGCTTCATGGTTTCACAAAATGTTTCAATTGCATATTCCCGTTTCAACTTGTCTGCCCATCAATATTACCGTGATCAGTGCAGTTGCTCCATCAGCTGACTCGCCCAAACGCAGGTGAGGGGTGCCGAAAAAATGGTTATAGGTCCAGCCGTCCGTTTCATCCCAACTGGGAAGCAACGTGCTGAGAATCGCCTTCATCATCTTTCTTTGGATCGTTTTCATGGAATTGCACACTGACAGTCTGACCTTTGCAGGCCAATTGGGGTTCTCAATGAAGAGCGTGCAGGATCCCCCTCAAAATTCATTCCCAACAGTTTTAAAGGCAACCGCATTGTTCCGATTTTTCTCTTTCGCCTCTTTCCAGCCCCCTCTGGATTTCTTATCACAAAATTTCCGCCACTCCCAGGGGATCGATACCGGGCAGGATTCTAACAGGTTCCCATCGCTCGGAAAACCTTGAAGAATGAGCCATCCAAGGTGTATCCAATGTCGAATTCCCTATTTGGTGCGCTTTCAGGATGAATAATCATGATTATCCCGTCTTATTCTTTTTTCCCTCTTCGAATTTCAGCAGAATCGGCATGGACCCCGCATCTTCCTTTTGCCTATGACTTGGTGCGCATTCAAAATCCACGGCAGATTGTCGAACTCAGGTCGTGGAGTGGGGATGCTTTCTTTACCTTTTGTCAGTCCGTTGCAGATCATCAACTCGGCACGCGCTGTTCCGCCATTGGCCACAAGATGGATGATCCACTCCAAATCGATCAGCCAGAGCACCAACAAAATTACGCCGCGTTCGCGCGTATGCTGAAAACCGAGCCATCGAAGGCAGTTGCGGAGTTCGATGACCACACGATCGACCTGCTGCATCTCGATGGCTTTCATGCAGGTGCCACAGTAGCTGAAGACTTCGCCACGTGGTTTCCCAAAGTCCGGGAGGGCGGGGTCGTGCTTTTTCACGACATCCATGGGCAACCAGGTGAGGCCTGCCGTGATCGGGGGGCCGGACGCTTATGGAATGAAATAAAAAAATCTCATCAGACCTATTCCTTCAGCCATGGCCGTGGACTCGGCATCCTGGTAAAGGGTCACAACGATGTCATGGACTCCTGGTTGCAGGAGGTGACCCTGGGCCCGCTTGGTCACTATTATGCCAATCGCGGACTGGCCCTCAGCATGGAGGCGGAACGAAAAATGCTGGAGGCTGAAATCGAAAAGCTGCGGCAATCGCATCATCGGATGCTCAACACCATGGCCGGTGAAAACAGCCCTGGACCGCTCAAGCCCGATGACGCACGGCGGGCAATAGAGGTCGGCAGAATTTCTTCGAATCCTCAAGAGACTAAGGGAAACGCCGATGCCAGTTCGAACCACCACCGCCGCTATCTGGAAAAGGCTTTGGAGGCCACCCGGAGTGGTCGCAATCTGCTCACCGTCGTGCGCAAAAAATGGATGGGCCGGAGACTGATCTCAGACCAGGCGCTGCGCAAGATCGACCAGATGATCGAACAGGAAGAGAAAGCACTCATCCGCAAACGTCCCCTTGCGGTTTTTGAAGGTCGCAAACTCGCCATCGACCGTTGTTCGGAGGTGCTCAAGCAGGCACGAACCAAAAGATGGACCCGATGGCTGGTGCGTTCGGATGAGATGCGCAAGCTCAAACAGGCGAAACAGACGGTGGAGCGAAATCTAAAAGCATGGCAAAGCGCGGAGCGAAAGCTCCAGGCAAAGAAAGTCCCTCTGTTATTTGACGCGCGTCATTACCTTTCTCAATGGGAGGCCAAGGTTGGTCAGCAGGATCATCAAGTGACGTTGGACAATGCGCTCGAACATTACCAATCCACAGGCTGGAAAATTCAGCTCGATCCCCATCCATTGTTTCACGTGGGATGGTATCTGGGCCGGAATGCTGATGTCGCAGCCACTGGCATGGAGCCGATGCGACATTATCTCACCCAAGGCGCGAGGGAGGGCCGCTGGCCAAACCCTTTGTTTGATCCCGTTTGGTATCTGGCCAATTACCCTGAGGTCGCCAGAATGCCGATGGAACCCCTCACTCATTTCATCCAAACCGGCGCGAAGGAAGGGAGGTCGCCACACCGCAAGTTTTGTCCAGTCTGGTATTCAAAAATGTATGGATCGCAAATGGGCGACGCCGATGCCCTGACGCATTTCATCACCACCGGTTGCCAGACCGGATGCCTGCCGCTTCCTGAGTTTGAAACGCATTCCGATCGCAAGATATTCGACCGCGTCGGATTGGATGCCAAATCCATCATTCAAGCCTATGGCCATGGCGAAATCATTGATGATGTGAAGGATCAGAACTGGTGGGCTGAGTCCCACGCGGTGTTTCCACCGCCATTGGTCAAAGAACAATGCCTTGCCGATGCCGAGCAACGCTATCAATCGCTTCTATCAGGACATGAGACCATTGTGTTGCCAACTTCAGACCACCCTGAGGTCAGCATTGTCATCACCGCATTCAACAAGCCGGCGCTTCTGCTTCGATGCCTCGAATCGTTGAGCAAGCACCTTGATGGACCGAGTGAGGTGATCATCTGGGATGACGCAAGCACGGAGAACATGGATGCGCTCTACGACAAACTGTTCGGGGCCAGGGTGTTGAAGTCGAGCATCAATTTGAATTTCGTCCTCGCCAACAATGAAGCGGCAAAGCATGCCAGATCAGAGTTCCTGCTGCTGTTGAATACCGATGCCTTCGTCCGTGAAAACGCCTTGTCCAGTTCTTTGGCCTTGATCAAGAGCAACCCAAAAATCGGCATTGTTGGCGGCTGCCTCATTCTGCCTGACGGTCGCGTGCAGGAGGCGGGAAACGCGATTTGGAGCGATGCCTCCTGTGCAGGGATAGGACGCGGAATGATTCCAGATCACCCGTTCTTTGAGCAAGCCAGGGCCGTCGACTATTGTTCGGGCGCCTACTTTCTGGTGCGTCGAGAACTATGGGATGAACTGGGGGGATTCGACGTTGACCTGGCTCCAGCCTATTACGAAGAGACCGATTTTTGCCTGCGAGCTCTAGGCAAAGGTTATCTGACCGTTTACAATCCGATGGCAAAAATTGACCATTTTGAGTTTGGCACCAACGGGCAGTTAGCGGCGGTCGGGAGAATGCAACAAAACCAGCGAAGGATCTGTGACAAGCACCGTGAACTGTTGTTGGCCTGTCCAATGCCCAATGACTGGAGATCTTTTTACACCAAGCGTCGTCCAGGACAATTGCGGGTCATTTTCCTGGACGATCTGGTTCCGAGCGAATCACTGGGATCGGGCTTCCCGAGGGCACTTGCCATTCTGTCCGAGCTGGCATCTGCAGAGATGGAAGTGATCCTCTGCACTCTGGCTCAATCGTCATCGTCGGTTGAATCCCAACCGAGGCATCAGGCGCTGCGCTGGGTCACCCTCGCGACCTGCTCCAACCGGGAACAACAACGGGATCTGCTGTTGAATCTATTGCCGGATTGTGACGCGGTGCTGGTCAGCCGACCTCACAACAAACCTTTTTTGAGTTCGATCCTGGAAACGATGGCCAACGATGAGAAGTCAAAAAAGCCCATGATCATCTATGACGCGGAGGCCATCTTTGCCGAGCGTGAAGTGCTCCGGCACCGCGTCGTCTATGGCAGGGAGATGCCGCAGGATCGCGCGCGGAAGCTGGTTGAAAACGAGCTCGCCCTTGCCGAGACCTCGGACGCATTGATCGCGGTTACTCCCGCGGATCTGAAAAAATTTCAAGCCGTTGCGCCCGGCAAAAAGATGATGGTCTTGGGTCACGCAGTGTCGGCGCAGGAAGAATCCCCTCGATTCGAGGAACGCAGGGGAATGTTTTTTGTAGGTCCGATTTTGTCAGACGACACTCCCAATGCCGACGCGATCTACTGGTTTCTGGACAACGTCATCCCCTTGATTTGGAAGACCCAGTTAATTCCACTTCGCATGGCTGGTCGGGCCGTCACCCGAAGACTGTATGAATACCTTGGCGAGAACATTGTCCACCTTGGAATTGTCGACGATATTGAGCCGGAGTTTGCCAGGGCGAGAGTCTTTGTGTGCCCGACGAGGTTCGCCGCCGGAATGCCTCTTAAAATGGTGCAGGCCATGGCCAACGGTGTTCCGATTGTCTGCACAACCCTGGTCGCCACCCAGCTTACCCTGACCCATGAAGTGCATGTGTTGGTGGCGGATTCGCCAAAAGATTTTGCCCGTGCGATCTTGCGACTTCACGAAGATGAAGAGCTTTGGCGGCGGCTGCGGGATGCCTGTTTGTCGGAAGTGAAACAGAACTACAGTCCGGAGCTGCTGGCGAAAAACGTGGCGCAAATCCGCAATTGGATAAGCTCCGCAAGCATCGCTGACTCACATTCAAATCCATAGGCTCACTGACTCCATGATGATCAACAACACAGACGGCCAGGTGGATGTATGGGATGCCAAGGGATCACCAGATGCACAGGTTTTCAGCAAGGACAGTTACTGGCTTTCCAACCCGGCGGTGGAAGCCAATCATAACTTCAGGTTGACCGGGGATGAACAGGTTGATTGGATTACTTATGCGATAAAAAAATACTGCAATTCTTCCGAGACATCCAACCGCCGTGTTTTGTCGATTGGCTGTGGAAATGGCTACCTGGAGCGAAAGCTCTGGGAAATGGGAGTCTTCTCAACCTGTGACGCGTTTGATTATTCTCCGGCAAGCATCGCGCGCGCGAGGAAAGAAGCCGAAAAAGCAGCCATCCCCGCCATCAACTATTATGTGGATGACGGAAACACGGCCATGCTTCACCAGCAAAGCTATGATCTTGTGATCTTCAGCATGTCACTCCATCACATCAATGATATGGAGCATTTGCTGGGTCAGGTGGCGAACAGTTTGAAACCGGGTGGATTGATCATCGCCAATGAATATGTCGGCCCGAATCGATTCGAGTTCACCAAACGTCAGAAAGAGGTGATGGACGCCATGATCAGCTTGATCCCTCGGGAGTATCGCCTTTCGGTGAACGATCACTTCAAGGGCACTGGCGAATACCCCACCCCCTTGGAAGTAATCAAGGACGACCCGAGTGAGTCCATCCGCTCCGAAGAAATCCCAAGACTGCTCAATGAGGTGTTTGAGGTGGTGGAGACCCGGCGTGGCTCCGGAACTACACTGCAGTTTCTTCTGAATGGAATCGCCGGAAATTTTCGACCGGACAACCCGAGATCCATGCAAGTATTGAACATGCTTTTGATGATTGAAAACACCCTGCTCGACATTCATGATTTGAACGCCGATTTCATGTTGATCATCGGGAGAAATCGAGCCCCAAAGGTGGAACTCAATACCCATTCAAAAACGTGATATCCGGTGTCAGTCAATCTTCCTGCCGGAGGACTTCCATTCCCCGAGCACCTTTGGCAACAATCCATGCTCCGCTTCATGAATCCTTGCGAGCAAGGTTTCCGAAGTATCTCTTGGTAAAATAGGCACCGCTTGCTGGGCAAGTATCTCCCCGCCATCCAGGTCTTCATTGACCAGATGCACGGTGCAACCGGCCTCCGTCTCGCCCGCCTCCAATGCCTGAACCCAGGCATCGCGACCTTTGTATTTCGGCAACAACGATGGGTGGATGTTCACAATCCGATCCCGGTAAGCACTCAACACCGGCTCCTTCAACAACCGCATGAATCCCGCCAGCACCACCACCTGCACTCCATGGCGTTCCAGATGATCAAGAATCTCTTTTTGTGGTCCGGACGGTAGCCTCAGTGGATGAGTTCCCGGATCGACAAAGATCGCCGGCAACCCGGCCTCGCGAGCTTTTTCCAGAATCCGTGAATCCTCCACATCCGACATCACCACCGCGATCTCCGCATCCAGCGACCTACTTTTGATCGCCTTCAGGATCGCCTCAAAATTGCTTCCATAACCGGAGCCAAGAATCCCCAGTCTTAGCTTGTTGCTCACCGGCACATTCATGCGTTTGATCGTCGCCGTCGTCGACCTTCCCGGCACCAAGGGAAGAATGCAAATCTCCGCCCCCACCTTATCCAGCGCCGACCGTTCTTCGGCATTGAGACTCTCCACTGTGTAGTCCCCGCCTTTGCTGTAGATATGCGGTTTGATCGCTTCAATCAAGCCTGTAGCCCGCGGATCCTCAAACAACACCACCTTGTCCACACAGCCCAACGCCGCCAGCACCTCTGCCCGATCTTCTTCATGATTGATCGGACGTGTCGGCCCCTTCAAGGCCCGCGTCGACGCATCCGAGTTCATCGCAATCACCATCCCGTCCCCCAGTTCCCGCGCCTCGCGCAAATACCTTACGTGGCCGGCGTGCAGAATATCGAAACAGCCATTGGTGAACACCAGCTTTTTGCCCGCCGCATCAAGTTCGTCGCGCCAGGCGCGGACATCTTCAACAGAGGACAACCAGGAGGAAGTGGATTCGGAGTCAGGCATGTTAGTCCAGGCATCTTAGCCTGCCTTTCCCATCATACAACTTCGCGACGCTACGCCATCAAACTCGTCCGACACAGCGTTGCATACGCCCCGTCGTGGCCAAGCAATTCCTCATGCGTCCCCTGCTCAATGATCCTGCCTTTCTCAAGCACATAAATCCGGTCGGCATGCCTCACCGTGCTCAACCGATGCGCAATCACAAAACTGGTCCTGCGTTTCATCAACACATCCAACGCTGCCTGGATCTGCCGCTCCGTCTCCGTGTCGACGCTCGCCGTCGCCTCATCCAAAAGCAAAATTGGTGGGTTCCTCAACAACGCCCGAGCAATTGAAATGCGCTGCTTCTCGCCCACACTCAATTTGATGCCACGCTCGCCGACCTTGGTGTCCAGCTTGTCCGGCAAAGCCTCTACAAAATGCCGCGCATGCGCACTTTCCAAGGCGCCCCACAACTCCTCATCCGTCGCATCCCGTTTTCCGATCCGCAGATTCTCGCGCACCGTGCCGTTGAACATAAAATTCTCCTGCGTCACATAACCGATGTTCTTGCGCAACGAACTCTTGTTGATCTCATGCACCGGCACCCCGTCCAGCGTAATGACCCCCGTGTCATACTCGTAAAAGCGCGTCAGCAAATTGATCAAGGTGCTCTTGCCCGCTCCGGTTGATCCCACCAAAGCAATCGTCTGACCCGCCTTCGCCTCCAGCGTGATGTCTTTCACCGTTGGCACCTTGCCATACGAAAAATTCACTTTGTCATACACAATGTGCCCGGACACCTTGCCGATTTCGCGGCCTCCATCCACATCCTTTTCTTCTTCAGAATCCAGAATCGCAAACACCCGTTCCCCCGCACTCCGACCCGCCTGAAACAGCTGGTTCAACTGATGCAACTGCCCCGCCGGTTCATAAAAGAATCGCAACAGCAAAATCAACATCGCCAGCTCCCCCGCCTGGATCTCCTGACGATACAACGCATTGCCCCCAAACCACAGCACCAGGATAAACCCGCAGTTCCCAAGGAAATTCATTCCCGGACGATAAATCGACCACACCCGCATCACGTGCAGCGTCGCCTTGCGCAACGCCGCACTGAACTCATTGAACCGCCCCAGCTCCTCCTTCTCCATCGCATACGCCTTGATCTGACGCATCCCCGCGATGTTGTCATGAAGCAGCGAATTCATCGCCCCGCTCGCCTTGCGAACCTGCCGATGACGGTTCGCCGCCGTGAACGTATAAGCCGCCGCCCCCATCATCAAAAACGGCACCGGCACCATCGCAATCAACGCCAGCGTCGCATGCGTTTGAAACATGAACACCCCGACCACGATCAACTGCAACGTCGCGATCACCCCCTGTTCCAGCCCATCAATCAACACCCGCTCCACCGCCGGGATGTCCTCCGACACCGTCGTCATGATGTCGCCAGTTGGTTTATTGTCGAACCACCTTAGCGGCAACCTCTGCAGCCGCTCATAAAGATCGCTGCGCAGATCATAAATCACTTTCTGCTCAAAGGTGTTGTTGAGCTGGATCCGTAGCGAGTTCAAAAAATCCTGCAAAAAATACACGCCCAAGCCCAGCAAAATCAGCCCCGGCAAACGGTCCATCTGCCCCTGCGGAATCACCACGTCCAACACCTCCTGCGTGATGCGAGGAAACACTAAAATCATCAGCGTCCCCAACACCGCACAAGCCAGCTGTGCCGAAGCCATCCCAGGATACCGACGGACATAACCAAAAACTCGTAAAATCGTGCGCATAAAAAATCAGCCGCCACACCGGTCTCAATCCAATCCAGAATCAGCGGAACCATTCATTACGCACGCCAAACCCTTCCCATCGAATCATTTCCGAAACAATCACCGTCCCGAAACCCTCCCGGCAAAAATCGCCCATCCGTCCCTTGACCCACCCCGACAGCCCGTGTCTTTTCACTTTATGGAGCCCCTTTCCAGCAGCCTTTTCCGCGAGGTTCGCACCCCGGCGTTTTTCCGCGTGCTTGCCGGAAACAACGCCCGCATCTACGTGGACGTGCTGGACGCCCTCGACCAAGAATGCACCGACCGCCCCGACGGCCTGTCCCGCGAAGAAGCCGTCGCCCTCACCGAAGAAGTCCTCGCCCATCATCCCGATTTCAGCCCCGACGAAGACCTCGCCTCCCACACCCTCACCGACTTCCAAAACCTCTCCAGTCGCGAAAAATCACGCGAGATCATCGAGCACCTCACCCAATGTCGCTGGCTCGAAGAACCACCCCGTCGCGACTGGCGCCGCCGCCTCTATTTCGACCCCCACGGTGCCACCCTCATCGCTGCGCTGCGCAAGATCGCCCACCCCGACGCCGCCGTCTTCACCGACAAACTGCTCGCCGTGTGCACCGCCCTTCATCACGAAACCCAACTCATCGACACCCCCTGGCAAACCGTCGAAAACTGCCTCGACGGCACCCGTCAGGGCCTCAACGAACTGCGTGCCATGCAGAAATCCGTTCAACGGCTCACCCAACGCCAGCTCGAAGAAACCACCCTCAAAGGCAACCTCAGCGTCGTCTTCGACAACTACACCGAACAGATCGCCCACTCCTGCTACGCCGAACTCGTCCAGGCACGCCTCTCCACCCGCCTGCCCGATGCCGTGCGCCGCATCCACGACCGCCTCCTCGACGATCCCGGCACCCTTGCCGCGATGGAAAAAGAAGTTCTCCGCCGCCACGAGACCATCACCGCCGACCTCGCCCGCGCCAAAGTCCACAACGCCCTCAACGAGCTCGCCCACCTCCTTGAAATGGTCATGCCCATGGCCGATGAAATCGACCGACGCACCGCCGACTTCACCCGCCGCTCCCTCGCCCGCTTCCGCTACCTCCAGGAAATCAGCAGCGAACGTCGCGGCGAAGTCCGCGCCCTCTTCCAGCAAATCAACCGCCTCATCAACGGCAAACGTTTCTCCCAACTCTCCTCCCTGCCCGACATCCCCCCCTTTCGCCTCCCCGAAACCCGCATCCCCAACCAACGCGACTCCCTCCAACTCCCCCACCAGCGCCGCGCCCCCGCCGAACACGAAGCCCTCGACGATGAACCCACCGAAAACGAACGCCGGGCCGGCCTCGCCGACATGGAACGTTCCCTCCGCGACTCCCTCTCCGTGCGCCGCGCCAACGAATTCATCCAAAACCTCCCCGGCGGCAAAGGCAGCACCCACTCCAGCGCCGACCTCTCCTTCCCCACCCGCGACAGCGCCGCCACCGACCTCCTCGCCATCCTCCTCCACGCCGAATCCCCCGAAGCCCGCTACCGCCTCGAAGCCTCCCGTCTCGACGAATCCCACGCCGAAACCGAATTCGAATACGACCCCTTTCCCGGCGGCAAAGTCGAGCGCTTCACTCTCATCAAAAAATCATGATCGATCCCGCCCCTTTCCCAGCGCCCTCGCCCGCCCCGGCAGCGCCCGGTCCCACCCTCTTTCCTCACCTCACTGAGGCCGATCAAACCCAGCTCAGCGAAGCCCTCCAGGAACTCCTCGCCCACGGCTCCATCCTCGGCTCCGAAAAAAGCCAGTCCGCCCTCTATCACTGGAGCCGCCAAAACTTCGACCTCCTCCGCCAAACCGCCGCGCTCATCGGACTCGAAACCGCCATCCTTCACGAAGACCGCCTCGTCCAGGCCCTCCCACGCGTCCCCAGTCTCCAGCTCAACCTCACCAAAGACGCCACCATCATCTGGCTCGCCCTCTGGTATGTCGCCGACCAATGCTGGCGCGACGAAGGCCAGCCCAGCGCCCGACTCACCGTCGGCGAACTCAACGGCGTTCTCAAAGACACCCTCCTCCCCGACCTCAACGGCCTCCCCCCGCAAGGTCGCCTCCGCGAAATCCTCCGCCAGGCCGCCCGCTATCACCTCATCCACTTCCATCCCACCGAACCTTTCGAAGAATCCGGCATCGAAGTCCTTCAAACCATCCGCCGCGTCATCCCCTTCCAGGACCTCGCCGACTGGACCGAAACCGCCGCCCGCTTCCACCGCGACCCCGACTCCGCGCTCGAAACCGAAAACGAAAACGAAACTGACTCCGACTCCGACTCCGACAACTCCTCCGAAGACACCCAATCATGACCAGCAGCCGCGCCATCCGCCTCTCCAAAATCCACGCGCTCAACTGGTATGGCTATCAGGACAGCCTCCCCGTCGAAGGCAACCTCGTCCTCGCCGGCGTCACCGGTTCCGGCAAATCCATTCTCATGGACCTCGTCATGCTCGTCCTCGTCGGCCCCGAACGCGCCCGCCACCACTTCAACCGCAGCGCCACCGGCTCCCAAAGCGACCGCACCCTCAAAAGCTACTGCCTCCTCGACACCAAACGCGAAGAAAACGGCCAGCCCCAATATTATCGCGACAAAGGCGGCATTACCTACATCGCCCTCGAATTCACCTGGCCCGACAGCGACCGCATCGAAACCTGGGGCCTTCGACTCGAATTCCGCAGCACCGCCGAAAACGACGGCTCCATCAAACCCTTCTTCTGCAACGGCTCCCTCGACCGCGACGACTTCCTCGAACCTTTTCTCGGCGAAACCAAAAAACGCCCCCTCGACCTCCCCACCTTCACCGCCCTCATCGAATCCCGCAGCGGCCGCACCTTCGCCTCCACCCGCGAATACACCCGCGACATGGCCAACGCCGCCCACCTTAACTTCAATCGTGACGTGCTCGACCGGCTGCTCCCCAGCGCCATGTCCTTCACCAACCTCAAAAGCTTCGACGACTTCTGCCGCCGCTTCGTCCTCCCCGGCGAAGCCGTCCCCGTCGACGACGTCACCTCCAGCTACCGCGACTTCCTCTCCTACAACCGCGAACTCGCCGACCTCCGCCGCCAGCTCGAACACCTCCACCACATCCACTCCCTCTCCACCCAGCTTCAGCAAGCCGAGCGCGACCGCGACGTCGCCCGCTACCTCCACGCCGAAGTCACCCTCGAACACGCCCGCAATCTCACCGCCACCACCCAAAAACGCATCACCCAGCTCCAGGCCGAAGACGCCGAGACCAGCACCCGCATGGCCGAGCTCGTCGCCAAAATCGAACACGGCAAATCCGAACGCGAACGCCTCCTCAGCCTCCTCAACGAATCCGAAGACGGTCGCACCTACCTCTACATCAAAGGCGAAGTCCAAAACCTCGAAAGCAAAGTCACCACCCTGCGCAGCCTTGCCCAACGCGTCGAGGATCGCCTCGCCCAGCGCATCGACATGGCCAACAGCTGGCTCCAACAAGTCCGCAACGCCAGCAACCGCACCCCCCTCAACACCCACGACCTCGAAAACGCCATCAAGCGCCTCGAAAGCTGCGAAACCAACGCCACCTACACCGCCCTCGCCCACCTCCGCGACATCGCCACCCAGCTCAACGCCTCCCTCCGCCAATCCTTCAACGCCGAAGCCACCGAACTCGCCAACCACCGCAAAAAAGCCGACACCCTCGACGAACAAATCAAATCCCTCAAACACGGCCTCCCGCCCATCCGCCAACCCCTCTTCAATACCCTCAACGATTCCCTCCCCCGCCTCCCCGGTCGCAACCCCGCCCACACCCTCCGCGAACTCTGTGAAGTCACCGATGAAACCTGGCGCGAAGCCCTCGAAGTCGTCTTCACCGAAAAATTCGCCATCATCGTCGATGCCGAACATCACCCCGAAGCCCTGCGCCTCTATCACCAGCTCAAACCCTCCGTCCAAACCAAAGATGCCGCCCTCGAATCCCTCATCCACCCCACCCACCTCCTCACCCTCCCCAAAGAAACCCTTCCCGGCTCGCTCGCCGAAAAAATCGAAACCACCAACCCCATCGCCCGCGCCCTCATCGACCACCTCTTCGGTCGCATGATCTGCTGCACCGACCTCGCCGACTTCCTCCAACAACCCGGCGACGCCATCCTCCCCAACGGCCTCGCCACCCGCGCCGCCCTCACCCAACGCGCCAGCCACTACGACGGCACCCCCTTCATCGGCAAACGCGGCCTCCAGCGCCAGCTCGAAATCAAAACCGTCCAGCGCCGCGAAGTCGAAGCCGGCATCCGCCGACTCGAACCCATCGAAGACGCCATCAACAAAATTGCCAGCAGCCTCAACCAGCAAATCCCCGACCCCGCCAGCATGGCCCAGGATCTCACCCGCCTCGAAGAACTCCCCGAACTCGAACAACAACTCACCGCCAAACAACGCGACCTTAGCGACATCAACACCGCCGAATTCGACTCCTTCGCCCAACAAGCCGAAGAATGGCGCACCCAGCTCAATACCCTCGACAGCCAACGCCTCGACCTCGCCACCCAAAGCAAAAGCCGCGAAATCCGCGCCCAGCAGGAAATCCTCACCACCCGCCAAAAAGACGTCGACGACGCCGAAGAAACCTTCACCCACATCAAAATCCAGCTCGACATCTCCCTCCACCTCGAGCGCCTCCGCGAATGGCGCGACACCATGCGCCAGCAGTTTCCCGCCCTCGAAATCCAGGCCCGCGATTTCGAAAAAGCCCGCCAGCAAAACGCCGAAAACGCCATTCGTTTTGAAGGCGACCTCAAACAAGGCATGACCGCCTTCAAAGCCGAGTTCAGCCCTCGCTTCGACGACTTCCCCGACGACGGCCGCCACACCGCCCCCTACACCAACCTCCTCGACCGCATCGGCGACGCCGACATCCCCTCCTACGAACAAAAAGCTCAGGCTGAACGCAAAAACTGGGAGCACCTCTTCCGCACGCAGGTCCTCAGCCGCATGCACGCCGCCCTCAAAAACGTCGAAAACATCATCGCCCTCCTCAACCAGCAACTCAAACGCCCCATCGGCCGCGACCGCTACAAAATCGAGCGCCACCCCAACCCTGAATACAAATTCTATCGCGACCTCATCGACCTCAACTCCCTCCGCGACCAAGACGACCTCTTCTTCGCCAGCGTCACCGGCGAACTGCGCGACGCCCTCGACCTCTTCCTCGACACCCTCGTCAACAAAGCCAACACCCCCGAAGCCTCCCGCCTCCTCGACTACCGCCAATACTACGACTACAAACTCCTCTCCTCCGACATCAACAACCCCGAAGCCAAGCCCATCGACGTCGACAAACAAAGCGGCAAAATGAGCGGTGGCGAAAACCAAAGCCCCTACTTCGTCGCCATCCTCGCCAGCTACCTTCACGCCTACAACCGCCACGAAAAACGCTGGAAAGAACCGTCCCTCGCTCTCGTCCCCATCGACGAAGCCTTCTCCAAACTCAGCGGCGAACGCATCCAGGACTGCATCACCGCCGTCGGCGAACTCGACCTCCAGGGTCTCTTCTCCATGTCCAGCGGCAACATCCCTTACGCCTTCCAGCTCTGCGACGAATTGATCGTCATCACCAAACGCGAAGACCGGCTCGCTGGCAAAACCCGCATCCGCAACGTCCCCAGCATCCTTCTTCGCGACACCCCGGAAGGCCAGCAATGGATGCAAAAACATGGCGCTTAACACCTCCATCCTTCAAACCCTCGCCCGCCTCTACGCCGCCTCCCAGGCCGGACGCACGGGCCAGTCAACCACCGACTATCTCTGCGACTATCTCGCCCTCCTCAAAGCCGCCCAAGCCACCGATGGCGACGCACTTGTCCAAGCCAAAACCGACCTCCTCGACGCCGAACAAATTTCCCAAGGCGCCCTCAAGCTCGACCGCCATCCTCGTGACGCCCAACTCATCCACCGTGTCCGACTCCACGCCCAACTCGGCGAACCCTGGCTCTTCAACCGCCTCCAACAAACCAGCCCCACCACCCACCGGCAAAACCTCGCCAGCCAGTTCCTCACCGCTGCTCAAAACGCCGTTCCAACCCATTGGCAAACCCGCTGGATCAACTGGTGTCAGCAACTCGCCAACGCCGCCCTCACCGGCCAGTCCATCGCCCCCCTCTCCAAAAACAAAGATGACCTCCCCCTCAACCAGGAAATTCTGCTTACCCTTCAAGCCCTCCTCGCCTGGCCCGGCGAATCCCTCCGCCGCTTCGCCAGTTGTGTCATCTGCGGCAACTCCAAACGCCTCGAAGAACTTTCCTCCAAACTCAACACCGCCCTCACCCAACTCCACGGCGCTCCCTTCACTCTCGAACAACTCGGCATCCGCGAAAATCCCCGCAGCGTGTTGATCCACGGCCCCCTGCAACTCCACCTGCCCAACGGCATTCTCGATGCCACCCTGCTGCAAGGCCCCATCCGACTCTCCGCCACCGACCTGCAAAACGCCACCACCCTACAAACCCCCGCCCTTCGTTGCCTCACCGTCGAAAACGAAACCACCTTTCACGAACTCGCCAAACTCCAAAGCAACACCCTCCTCATCCAAACCAGCTACCCAGGCAGCGCCGTCATCACCCTTTTCAAACTCCTGCCCCCCAACCTCCCCTGCTGGCACTTCGGTGACACCGATCCCTCCGGCTTCGACATCCTGCGCGATCTCCGCCAGCGCACCCAGCGCGAAATCCAACCCCTTCACATGCAGTTTCGCGACCACCCCGCGTCAAACCCACTCACCCCAGACGAGTGCAGTCAGCTCACCCGCCTCGCTGCCGACCCGCTGATGGCCGACCTCCACCACGAAATCCAAGCCCAGTTGCAAGCCAACCGCAAAGGCTCCTTTGAACAAGAAAGCCTCGGCTGGCCTCAACCTCAGTGGCCGTTCTATTAAATTAAAGCCGATCAACCCGCATAAGAAGTATACTTGCGCAGCTCGCTCATGCGAGTCTCCACATCCACCAGCGATACCGTTTCAATCTTCCGGGTGCTGAATGCCTCGCAGGTGAAACTTGCCGTCACACTCCCATAAGCCACCGCCGTTTTCAGATCTTCAAACGTCGGATCAAACTTGCCCTGAGAAGCAAGCCAGCCCGCCATGCCGCCCAGGAAACTGTCGCCAGCCCCCGTCGGATCGAACACACTCTTCAACGGATAGGCCGAGCACGAGAAGAACTCATCTTCGCCAGGACCAAACAAGAAGCTGCCATGCTCGCCACGCTTCACCACCACAAAACGCGGACCTTTTTCACGCAAAAGACGACCCGCCTCCACCAAATTCGAAGTCCCGGCAAACTCGCGCGCCTCGCCGTCATTGATCACCAAAAGATCCACGCGCTTCAACACCTCATGCAAACGGTCGTTCGCAATACTGATCCACAAATCCATCGTGTCCATTGCCACAAACTTCGCGCCTTTCGCCTCATCCAGCGTTTGCCCCTGATTGTCCGGACTCGCATTCGCCAGCACCACGATCGGAGCCTCTGCAGCAGCACCCGGCAGACTTGGCTTCCAATGCTCCAGCACGTTGATGCCCACTTTCAGAGTGTCCCGCGTGTTCATGTCCGCATGATATTCACCCGTCCACGTAAACGACTCGCCACTATGGCGCTCCAACGCATCCAGCGTGATCCCCTTGCTCTCCAACAGATCCAGATGGGCTTTCGGAAAATCATGTCCGATGATCCCGCAAAGATGCACCGGATTGGCAAACACACTGGCCGCTAGCGATGCGTAAGCCACTGAGCCACCCAGCAGCCCTTCCTGGAAATCCGAAGGCGTTTTGATATTGTCGATACCGATGGAACCTGAGATGAGAATAGACATAGATCTAAATATAGAGATGGGTTGATGGGTGAATCTCCCCTTCTTTCGACTCACCCGGCAAACCTTGCAACGGCAAAATGCTCTCTCATAATTTTGGTCTTAAATTAATGTTCAATCTGACAGCCACTGCCCTTGCAAAAAGGCTCATTTCGTTTTATGGTTGGGTGTGAGCGTTAACACTAAAACCCTCGAAAAATCCAAGGGCACCAAAGCTCTCGATACCCAACGAGTTAAAATTGACGGAATAGAAGTCAGTCTTCATCGCCATCCAGGTAAAGGAAAACTGACCACCTATCAGATCAAAAAAGCGGTAAAGGCTGCTGCTTCCAAATAGTCTCGCGCTGGCCTTTGTTCTATGAGCACGGTCGAAACGCAGGTTTTTATCAACTGCCCTTTCGACGATGAATACCGTCCGCTTTTTCATGCCACAGTGTTCTCAGTTGTCTTGTGTGGCTATACCCCAAGATGCGCACTTGAAGCGCAGGACTCAGGCGAAGTGCGTCTAAACAAAATCATAAGGCTTATTCGCACCTGCCGATATGGCATACACGACATCTCTCGCACTGAGCTTGATCAGGTCAACAGTCTTCCCCGATTCAATATGCCTTTCGAATTGGGTTTATTTCTCGGTGCTGCGGGCTTCGGTGATGCCAAGCAAAAACGAAAGGTCACTTTGATATTTGATTCCAAACGTTACCGCTATCAAAAATTCATCTCTGATATTGCCGGCCAAGATATCAAAGATCACGACTGCAATCCACACCACGTGATCAAGAAAATTCGCGACTGGTTGTCTTCATCACAACCCAACATTGCGCTTCCAGGAGGTCGGAAGCTCATCGAACGGTATGAAAATTTTCACTCAACCCTGCCAGCCATGCTCTCCTCACTAGAACTGGACGAGGGTGAAATATCCTTCGTCGACTTTTGCCGCTTGATTCAAGCTTGGCTCGTAGCCGAATAATTCGGTCCGTCCCTGATGTCTTAAAAGAGATCACTGAGGCCCGATCAACGTGTAATGGCTGATGATGCGATACACCTCGTCGACATGTCCATTTTTGCGAAACTCAAACTTCATCGGCGCACTCTGACCCGCCAGCCAGATCTCAATTTCTGAATCAAAATCAAAATGCCCCGCACTCTCTTTCGAGTAATGCGAGATGCGTTGATACGGGACACTCAAAATCGTCCGCTTCTTCCCTGTCAGTCCCTGTTTGTCGACGGTGATCAGCCGCAGATTGGTGAAAATGATCAAGTCACGCACCAGCTTGTAGGCATAATGCACCTCCTCGCCCTCGATCAGAGAATCCTGAACATCAGGCAATACAGAGGTCACATCGACCCCATTGGCATGCCCAAGCAATCCGCGAATAAATCCCATTGGTTTGGTTTAGCGGGTTCGCCATCATTTGTCATCTGCCACCAATAAAAAACATCAGCGCTTGCGCTTGGGGACCACGGAGGTGTCCAACACGTTCCCTTCAAGATTTTTGAACAGCACTTCGATATCACCAGCCGCTCGATCCACCTTCAGCAACAGATAATGATGCTCCTGAGCGAAAAACTTCGAATTGGCATCCTTGTAGGGGTTTCCGTCGCCCTTCAGACAGGTGTTAAAATACGGCAGTCCACCCCTCAATTCCGCCCGCTCAGCAAAATAGCCAAACCCGCTGATCAACGCCGTGCCTCGATTGAACTGTTCGTGCCAAATCCCCTTTGTCTGGCCCGCAACGGTGCTCTGCCGTTCATTCATCAATGTCACCACCTGGCCAAATTTGCCCGAGGCGCGCATGACATTTTTATACCACTCAAACTGTTCCGACTTCTCATCAAATGCCTGCCACGTCGTTCCTACATCCGTGATGTGATTCAGATCCAGCGCAACGAATCGCACGCCAAAATCGGGAATGTCAAAGTGCCAAACCCATTCATGGACCGGCAGCGCAAAGAAATCCCGATAAGCAGTGGCTCTCACATCATACACCGAATGATCCGGCGGTTTCGGACCGCGTGGGGTAATCTCGCGATCGTGATTCCCCAAGATCGGCATCAGCGGCGTAGAACGAAAGATCTCCGGATAGCGATCAATGAATGCACTGAACGCTTTTGTCCCCTCCCTGCCCTTCTCGTGAAGGCTCGCCACATTGTCCCCCGCAGTGATGATCAAATGCACGTCATCCTTCACCAAAGCCGACAAATCATGCTGCGGCGCATACCCCCAGTCCCCCACCACGGCCACCCGCAATTGCTCACTGGGATAGCTCTTGAACGAATGCACCTCACTGCTCGCGGCACCATCGCCCACCTGATAAAACCAGACCAAATCCCTGCCTGGAATCGACACATCCACATGGTGACGCGACCGCTCCCCTTCCAATGCCACACGATATTCCATTTCCTCCGTCGTGCCATAACGCACCACGGATGCCGTCGGCTTCGTCGTCTCCCAATTGATCACGATCCGCGAGGGGTCATGATACTGATGCGTGAGCCAGATTCGTTCCACCTGTGCCTCCGCCGGTGGAAGCGCGGTCCCTAACACCAGCACTGAACAAACCAAAAAATAGCGGATCATTCAAACACTACGCCGTGTGGCGCGCCATTCTACACAAACCAGATGTAGCACATGAAGTAAATAATCACTCCCGTCACCGAAACATAAAGCCAGACCGGCAGCGTCCAGCGCGCGATGCGTTTATGTTTGTCAAACTTCCGACCAATCGCCGGCACCACGGCCATGATGATCATCGGCAGATTTACGATCGCCAAAATGATATGCGAGATAAGAATGGTGAAATAGACATACCGAATCTCTCCCTTGCCACGAAACGGAAAACTGCCCACGTGGTAATGATAGATCAGATAACTCGTCAGAAAGGCGGCTGACACCAGCAATGCCGACACCATGAATCCAATATGAGCCCCTTTTTTTCCAGCCTTGATGGAGAGCCATCCGGCCACCAGCAGGATGGTAGAAACACCGTTCAATGTTGCGTTTAATGAGGGCAGGTCAGTAACTTCCATGAGTTCAATGAAGGAGAATTGAGGGGTAAATCGGGGCTGCTACTTCGCGCTTTTTTGATCCTCGAGCAGCGTCTTGATATCGATGCGGATTTTTTCCCTGAAAAATCCCGCGAACTCCGGGTCAGGGCTGGAGATGTCATACAATCCCCGCACGTGCCCGTTGTGATCAACCAGCGCCACTTTCATGTCATGGAGAAACTTGTCGTCTGGCGTCAATCGATCCGCTTCCGGCACATCCTGCACGTCCTGAAATCCGAAATACTTGGTCATGTAGACGCGAAGATCATCCTTGGGCCCGGTAACAAACCACCAGTTCTTCGTGCTAAGCTTGAAGTTCTCGGTGAACTTGCGCAGGTCCTCCGGCTTGTCGTCAGGATCGACACTGGCAGTGAGAAAATGAATGTCTGCACTGTCTCCAAATTCATCCTGCAGCTTCTTCATCTCGGCAACCACGCCAGGACAACCACGCGGGCAGCGCGTAAACACCCAGCACGCAAGAATGACCTTCCCCTGCAACTCTTTCAGTTCCACCTGTTGACCATTACTCTCAGTAAAGGTGAAGTTCTTCTCCAGACGCGAAAGCATGGGTAAACGCGGCGTCAACTTGTCGGCCTGCAATTTCATCATGTAGTTCCAAAACACCACCAATCCCAACATGATCAAAATGATCGGAATCCAAATGCTTAAAGGGTGAAGCGGCTGTTTCTGAGGTTTTTCAGGATCGGACATGGTTTTGTATAGAGAAGCGTTGGAACACTGAAGTTTATTGCCAAAACACCATGCTGATGACCAGCATGAGCGGCAGATAAATCAGGGTGTAGAAGAAGAGCTTGCGTGCGACCGGACGCTCACGCTCACTGCAAAACTTCCACGCCAGCAGAATTAATACGAAATTCACGGTCAGTGCGGGCAGAAGAAACCAGTAATTTGTCAGTCCCGTCAATGGCGGCAGCAACATCAACGCAGCTGCCAAAATGGAAAAGATCAACGCCAGCCGCGACGTCTTGCCACCACTGTCATCGTCATTGGCCCACATGACAAATCCTCCCTTGCGATACTCCTCCCGATACATCCAGTTGATCGCCAGAAAATGCGGCAACTGCCAAAGGAACAACAGCAGAAACAGATAGATCGCCCCGGGCTCAATCAGCAATCCCCAGCGGATGGATTCAGCCTCGGAAGTCGGCGGCCCCATCGCCCCCGCCCAGCCAATCAACGGCGGGAGTGCGCCTGAAACCGCGCCCACAATCGTGTTCCACGCCGAACCCTGCTTCATCGGCGTGTAGATGAACAAATACACCCCCAAGGTCATCGCGGTGAGAATGGACGCCTCAATGTTGACCATGTTGGCCAGATGGATCAGCGCGAAAGCACTCAGCAACCAACCGATCCCGAAAGCAAAACTCGGCTCCATGCGCCGCGCAGGAAGCGGGCGGTCAGCCGTGCGTTGCATGCGGCTGTCCGGCTCAATTTCCATCAATTGATTAAACACCGCAGCACCAAACGCGGCGAGAATGCTGCCGATCAAGGTATGCGCCAGCAGCCAACCATTGAACGGCTCGCCACGGTTCAGCCAGAATCCAAAAAAGGTCGTCACGATCACCAACGCACTGAGGCGAAATTTCGTCAGCGTCAGCAAGTCCGCGCGGGTCAACCTGGACGGTGGACTGGAGGTGGTGGCGGAACTGACCGAATCGGACATGACTTAAATTGGTGCGTTTTAACCCCTGGCACTCGCAGAACGCGCCCGCCAAACGCCCAATATCCACAGAAACAGGCCGCTGACCAGCAGCGATGACAATCCAATGTGCAAAACTTGCGCCGTCCGCACGATACCTACATGTGCCAGCACGATGCCAAGGACCATCTGCGCAAACACCAGTCCCACGATGGACAATTCCAGCCAGCCGAAGCCCCCCATGCTGCGCCGCACCCGCCAGGCAAAATACAACGTCCAACCCACAATCACCCACGAAAAACTGCGGTGATAAATATAGGACATGCTTTGCTCCAGCTCACCCACCCAGTCACTGCGGGATTCTCCCTGATGAATCCGTGACAACTCATCGGTCATTTCCCTCACCTGCGAACCCAGTATCCCCTCAAGCACCACCAGTCCCAGCAACGTCGATGCCACCCAAAAAAGTCCGGGGGCGGCACTGGCCTCCACCTTCAAGCGCCAAGGCGCAGAGGTTCCGCCCCAAGCCGTGTAAACCAGCATGCATTGCAGCAAAATGGCCAACGCCATGTGCAGCGTGATAATTCCCGGTTTGAGTCCGCTCAACACCACTTGAGCGCCCAGCCAGGCATTGAGCAGCACTAAAAACAATGAAGCCACCGCCGCGGCAAATACTCCGGGACGCCTCAGTTTGAATTGACCAAACGACGCAACGAAAAGCACCAGCACCGACAAGCCCACCGGCATGCTTGTCAGACGATTAAAATATTCGATCCAGGTGGAAACCGCATCAAACTCCGCCCGCAAACTCTCCTCAGTGATGCTTGCCGGATCACGACCATGCCGCGCGGCTTTCTCACGGAATTTTTCCAGATCCAGATGGTCGAAATCGATGTCCTCCACCTTGGTCGGTGGAATCAACCGCCCGTAACAAAGCGGCCAGTCAGGACAGCCTAATCCAGATCCGGATGCCCTCACACTGGCCCCCACAAAAATCAGCAACTCCACCGTGATGAAAGTCACCAGGGCAATCTTCTGAAATAAAGTCCACTTCATGCCTCTTGAATCGTTAGTGTCCGCCCTCCACCCAACATCCAGCAACCGCTGACGAAGCGTCATCCACTTCGTCTCACTGACCAAAACCTGTTAGACAGCGTTGATGATCGCTCAAGGAACAGCCGCAGCAGGTGCTGGTGCCGGAGCTTCCGCAGCAGGTGAAGCTGTAGGAGCAGGAGCAGGCATACCGCTGGCCTTCGCTTGAGCTTCCGCAAACTGCTTGGCCGCTGCCGCGCTGTTTTCGGCGATAAATTCATCGAACTCCGCCTGATCGATCACCTCCAAGGTCGCCCGCATGCCGCTGTGACCTGGTCCGCAGAGCTGGCCGCAAATGATGTCCCAAGAACCCTTTTTTGTAGGCTTGAACCACATGTGGGCATGCACCCCAGGAGTCGCATCCTGCGCCACCCGCATGGTCACCAGAGCGAGGTTATGAATCACGTCCTTGCTGTTGACGTCAATGATCACCGGACGATCCACCGGAATGGTCATCGTGCCACCTTTGATGAAATCGTCATTGCCGTTCGGATCTTTATAGTCGCGACCAATAATGTTCCCGGCGGCGACATCGATATGTTTCAAATGCACCTTGCCCAGCGACTTGTCCGAACCTGCATACTGGAAATTCCAGAGGAACTTTTCACCCATCGCACGCATCTTGACCACATCGCCACCGCTTGGATAGTTCACAGACTGCTGGGACCAGAGAGGAAATGCAAAACCAAGAAGCAGAATCGCCTCGACAATCACCACCCCAATTTCGATGTGGGTGGAGGCATGCCCGCGGACCCCGTGATAATCCGCTTTCGGATGACGCCCCTTACGGAACTTGGTGAACACAATCACCAGGAAGATGGACCAGCCAAGGAACAGGATGAACATGAACCAGTTCACCACTTCCATCATGTGGTCCACCATGCCGCCGTGCTCAGAGGCAAGCGGAGGCAGGCCTAGCAATTGGTTGATGGAGAAAAAGGCGAGTTCGGGTGCGTTCATTGGTTGTTAAGTGACTCTAGGTGCTCGCGCTCACGGCGGGCAAAGTTAAACATGATTTTGATGAGCAGGCCCAGCACGAAGAAAACTACCACCACCATGAACATGAGCATCATGTTGGCGGCGCGGGCAATTTCCGTGGTCTGATCAGGCAGACACACCGCGCAGGAAAGCAGATTGGGCAAAAAATTCATGACGTGATCGTTGAGATTAGACTCGAATGGTTTTGCTTTTCACTAGGACGAACCACAGCGTGTAAACGAGAAGCCCAAGGGCCAGCGATCCACTGAGGTTGCCAATAACGACAGCGTTGTTTTCTAAAGCCAACTCGGGCTCCATGATTGTCCACACCGAAAATCCACCCAAGCACGCTAACGCTAAGAAAAGGAACAGAATGTGAAAACCGCGAAGCGACATGGAAATGATTATTTAGAAATTAACGATTTCCTTCGATACCAACGGATAGGCGAAACCCATCCAGGTCAGGAAGAATAATCCGAGCACAAACACGAAGGTGAACAGTAACACCTTGTATACGAGTCCACGCTCGCTCTTAAGGTGCATGAAAATCAATGCCACAAGGCTCGCCTTGAGAACGGCCACCAAAATACCCACGGTGATGTTCAATTCGTGACTGCCGAGATCCACCCTCGAAATCACCACAGTGAATCCGGTGGCAAGGAAGAGGATGGCTCCGACGATCCAAATGAGCTTGGATTGCTTGGCGAAGTATTCGGGACTGTTGTGGTCGTCGTGATCGTGATCGTGTGCCATGAATTGAAAAATACGATGAAATTACAGGGTCAAAGAAAGGTCTCAGCCTCTTACATGAGGTAAAGCAAAGGGAAAAGGAAGATCCAAACTAGGTCGACGAAGTGCCAGAACAAACCACCCACTTCAACGCGGTTGGCAAGGTGCTCGGGATCTTTGTCATAGATTCTTTTGCCGAAGAGAAGGAAGTGCGTCATCACCACCATGCCAGCCAACACGTGCAGACCATGCAGACCGGTCAGCGTGAAATAGATGGCGAAGTAATTGCCGTATTTTGGGGTGAAGTTGGAGTAGAACTTGATGTCCTCCTTCTTGATCGCCACCTGTGGGTAGTCGTGATGACCACCATCATGGCTTTCAGCATTGCCCGCCGGGACAGCGGCCTCTGCCTTCATTGCCTCGGATGAATTCGGCATGACCAGGGCATGTTGTTCGCCACCGGCAAGTTTGAGTTTCATGGTGAACGCATGACGGACGAAGTCGCCGTTGGACATGGGCTTCTGATCCGCGTGTTCCTCATGAAACTTGGCCAGTTCAGCCTTGGCGTGATCGGTAAATTTCTTTTTCCACTCCTCGCCAAGCACCTTCCAGATGTCCGCCTTTTGAAGCAGTTCGATGGCATTCTCCGGATCGACCTCTTCAGCAGGAATCAAGCGGCGCAGATCCAGCTTGTCAGCATAGAGATGCATGGTGTCGTCCGCCATCTTGCCATCAATCACCGTGCCGTCTCGGAAGGTCCCCTTGGTCCCGTCGTAATCAAACAGCTTGGATTCGGGAATGGCAAAAGTCAACGGAGCCACAGCCTGAAGGGTCACGCCCGACAGCGGGTCCTCCTTACCGGTGGTTGGATTGATGTTCTCGCGGGCTTCCTTGATCAGGCGTTTCACCTGGGCACCATCGAGAATGATCTCCTCACCACTCTCCGTCTTGAATTTCGGTTCACCAGCGGTGAGGTATTTGAGGAACTTGGCATCCGAGGCCGTCGTGCCGACGGTGATGCCGAAGAGACCGCTTTCCTTGGGTTTGGTGGAAAGGGTGACGGTTTTGACGTCGTCGAATTTTACGAAATATCCGGCTTTGTTGTCCACCGCCTTGTCCTCAACAAAGTGGCCTTCGATGTTCGAGCCATCCTGCATCAGAACACCGTAGTGGTGAAACTTGTCATTGTATTCAAAGCTTTTGATCACCATAAACCCGGCAGCGCAAGCCAAGGTAAGCACCATCCAAATACGATACTGATTAAACTTGCGACGTTTCACCGCCAGCCATGCTTGAAGCACGGTGATCGATGAGAAAATCAGCACGAGGGTGTTAAGGAAACCCAATTCCCATGTCAATACATGAACCGGCCAGGGACCTTCCGGCGCCAGACGCAGGAAGATGTAGGCGGAGAACAAACCGCCGAAGAGCATGACCTCAGAGGCTAGGAACAGCCAGATGCCAATCTTGGCATTGTAGAGGCCGGTATCCGGCCGGGGTTTCACGGTATAAGGAATTTCCATCTGGTTGGCTTAAAGAATTTTGAGTGGTGAAGGATGAATTGAACGGGGAATCTCGGTGTCACAGACGCGGGCTGAAACTCTTCATTCAATTCATGGACTGTGGTTAGTGATCTGCGTGGGTTAACTTTTCCTCCACCTTGACGCCGTCGGCCACCCATTGAGGTGAGTAATCCGTTTCAGCACCAGGAACGCTGTATTCATAAGGTCCGCGGACCACGACAGGCTCGGTGAGGAAGTTGCCATGCCCTGGGGGTGTCGGGGTTGCCCACTCCAACGTCGTGGCGTGCCATGGGTTGTCGCTAACCGCTTTTTTACCGCCCTTGATGCTCAGGAACAAGTTCAAGATGAAGGGAATTTGAGCGATGGCGAGTGCCCATGCTGCAAAGGAGGTGACCTCGTTCAGCCAAAGCAAACCTCTGGTCGTTTCTTCAAAGGCTGCACCGCCATCATGCCAGCGACGATGGAAGCCGGCAATGCCTTGATATAGCATCGGGGCGAACAGCAGGTTCATCAACACGAGGGATGGCCAGAAGTGCAGACGCCCCAGAAACTCGCTCATGTGTCGACCCGTTATTTTCGGATACCAGTGATAGATGCCGGCAAATAATCCGAAGATACTGCCAGGAGCCACCACGTAGTGGAAGTGACCGATCACGTAATACGTATCATGCAGGAAAAGATCGATCATGCTGAACGCAAGCGGCAGGCCGGTCAGACCGCCAATACCGAACATCGGCAGGAAGGCGGCGGCGAACAACATCGCCGTGTTGAAACGGATGGAACCGCCCCAAAGGGTGATCATCAAACAGGTGAGCAGAATCACTGAAGGAACCGAAATCAACACCGTGGTGATCTGGAAGAAGGTGCTGACCACCGAACCCATGCCGGTCAGATACATGTGGTGAGCCCAGACAATGAAGCTGAGGAAACCGAGGACCAACACGCCGTAAACCATCGACTTGTAACCCCACAATGGACGGCGGATGTTGCAAGGAATGACGTCCGAAACGATCGCGATCGAAGGAAGCAGAAGCACATACACTTCCGGGTGACCAAGGAACCAGAACAAGTGTTGGTAGAGCAACGGGCTGCCACCACCGGCGATGTCGAGGTGTTTGCCACCTTCAACCAGACCAGTAGGAAGGAAAAAGCTGGAACCCAAGACGCGGTCGCTAAGCTGCATCAAGGCGGCCACTTCAAGAGGAGGGAATGCAAGAAGAAGCAGGAATGCCGTGACCAGCATCGCCCAGCAGAAGAAGGGCATCCGCATCCAGGTCATCCCCTTGCAACGCAGGTTGAGAATGGTGGTGATGAAATTGACCGACCCAAGCAGCGACGACGATATGAGGAATACCATGGCCATCAGCCACATCGAACCCCCGGTCATGAAGATGTTTTTCACATCCATCTGCGCCGTGGTGGCCAGCGGTGAATAGTTGGTCCATCCGACCTGGGCAGCACCCGTGGGCAGGAAAAAGCTGAACATCATCAACATGCCGCCGATGAAATAAAGCCAGTAGCTCCAGGCGTTCAGTTTTGGGAACGCCATGTCCACCGCACCAATCTGCAATGGCATGATGTAATTGCCGAAAGCGGCGAAACCGAGGGGCACCACGCCGAGGAACACCATGATGGTGCCGTGCATGGCACCGAACATGTTGTAAAGCTCGGGGCTGACGATGCCGCCAGGAGCCCATCGATCACCAAGAAGGGCACCAAAGATCGGCATCACCTTGCCTGGGTAGGCGATGCTCCAACGCATCACCATCATCAGGAAGAATCCGAACAACAAAAAGCACATGGAAGTCAGACCGTATTGAACCCCGATGACCTTGTGGTCAGTGGAGAAGACATAACGGTAGATCCAGCTCGGCTTGTGATGGTCCTCGTGCGCGTGATCCGCGTGAGGGACATCGTGACTGGCTGTGGTGGCGCTCATGAGTGTTTAGTAAAGATAAGGGAATCAGGGTTGGGCTGGAGCTGGGGCCGCAGCGGGTGCAGCGGTGGCTCCTGGTCCGGCAGGAATCTCGCCGGGAATGTCTTTGTCTGCAAATTCTGCCAATGTCGCCTCTGTCCAGGCACCCGTGTGCCCGGCGGTGGTCTCGCGCACCTGCTTGACCATCTCAGGAGTCACCATGTGAGCTTCGTTGCCCCAACTATTACGAATGTAGGTCAACACATAGGAAATTTCTTTGTCGGAAAGCTGCCCAAATGGGGTCATCACGCTGTTGTAGGTATTTCCCTTCACGGTCACTGGACCTGCCAAACCATGCAGAACAACGCGCGCAACACGCTCGGTTCCGCCGGTTACCCAATCCGATCCGGCCAGTGGAGGAATGGCACCCGGTTGTCCCATGCCAGTTCCCTGGTGACAGCCGGTGCAGTTGTTGTAAACCGAAGCCCCCTTTTTCATCGCGAACTGGAACGGGTCCAAATCGCCTTCTGGATTAATCTCAATCGGGCGAACGTCTTCCGGCTCACCAACGAAGGGTGAACTGCGGTTGAAGTCGAATCCACCCACAAACGCTCCTGCATAACCACCGCCGATCAACATGGCGGCCATGCTGGCCACAAAAACCCACATGGGTGCGGGTTCGCGCCCCGGCTGCACCGTGGGCTTCTCACGCCGGGCAGCGGCATGGAGACGGTCCAGGTCGGTCGCGTCGTAGTTCGTCGGCTCGTCTTGTTTCATGTCAGATCAGATCGTTGCTAAAAAATTCCTACTCTTGCGGCACCTGACCGGGAATGGGTTCGTCTTTCTTGAGAGATTTGATGTATTTCACCAGTTCCAAAGTCTCCGGCTTGGGCACCACTTCATAACCTTTTTCAGGAGCAAACTCCTTTGGCAGATCCAGCGCATGGGCCGCGCCAGAACCTTGAATTTTCTGCACCTTGAAGAGATGGCGGTGGGCCGGCATCACACTCCAGGGAAACAAAGACTGCGGCGCGTAAAGCTTTTGTAGCAGTTTCTTGTCGTCCTTGATGCGATAACCCACGTTCGCGAGATCGGGGCCATTACGGGCGATGCCCAATGGAGCGACGGGCTCATGCATGTAGTCACGCGCTGTGCTCGGACGCACCACCAGCTTCGGCTGTGGAGTCTGATCGGATCCCCAGCCCATTTTCCAGCCGTCGGTCAATCCTTCGAAGGAGGGACGGATCACCTGGGTGTGGCACTGATTGCAACCCTCGCGGAGATAAACCAGCTGTCCTTGACGGTAGATGCCGCCGCCAGGATAGGCACCGGTCATTCCATCACGATCCTGATCGTAAGGCAGAGGCGCAAGCTTCTGACCCCACAGCGCGGGTATGATCACAAGAAGTAACCAGGGAAGGCCAAAGGCAAAAGCCAGACCGTAGATGAATTTCGGGAAATTCGTCATGCTTCGATTTCAGTAGTGGTAGCGGACATGATGGTGCCTGGCACGTAGTCGTGATGACTGTCGTGCACGAGCAGGGTGGGAGTGGAGGTGCGGCGACCAAGTCCCATCACCATCAGCACCAGATGGATGAAGAACCAGGTGTTCGACCAAAGGATGAAGGCCCACGCTAGGGCGCGACCAATCAGATAACCGCGGGCATTGGTGATGCTGCCGATGAAAGGCTGGTTCCAGTTGTCAGGACTGTTGGTGGACGCACCTTGGGCGAGACCGCCGACGATCATACAAACCACAAGTGCGGTGATGCCGTAAACCGAGAACCAGAAGTGATTGCGGATGAGGCGGACGCTGAGCCATTCACAACCCGTCAGGCGGGGAACAATGTAATAGATGGCGCCAAACATCGTCATGCTGAAGAAACCGTAGATGGCGAGCAAATGGAATCCATATTCGGCATGGGTGAACTGCATCGTGCTTCCACCCCAGAAGGTGCCGAGCAATGCACCAATGGCGGCCATGATCAGGTAAGAAAACGATCCCACGAAAACAAAGCGAAGGGTCGGGCTCGACTCAATCAAACCGTGTTTGCCGAGGGTGGTCATGTGGTTGTTGAGGGCGAGAACGCCCGCAGGCACCAGGAGCAACACCCAGGCCATGCCACTGACGCCTGGCATCCATGCTGGCAATGGTCCGGCCATGTATTTGTTGAATCCGGTCCACCCACCGAGGACGATCAATCCCCAGAATCCGAACTGCGCAAGCTGGAAGCTGTAAACGGGTTTGCCGGTGATCTTGGGGATAAAGTAGTAACTGGCGGCAACCCCGATCGGCGTGAAGAACAGAAGGATCAGCGAACTGACATACCAGGCATTGATGCCAGCTCCGAAAGCTCCGAGCGGAGTGGAATTGGCATAATGATTCAAGAAGAGGTTGGCGGTAAGGAACAGCCAGGGAAAAGCAAACAATCCCACCATCACGTAACGCGACACGAGTTGGTAGCCGTCCTTCTTCTGAGCAAGAATGTAGTGGGCGACCATTTTCCAGGCGATGATCAGATACGAAACCAGCAACAGCGGCCAGACAAACACGGGGAATTCAAGCCATTGGAGTGAAGTGCTGCCACCGAGAATCACGCCAAACACGCCGATGGTCACGCCGATGTTCCAGAAGATGCCGGCCACGATCATCGAACCCTGACCACCTGCGAGAGGAACCAGTGATCGGCGGGCAATCAGCCATAACGCGGTGCCGAGCCCCGCTTGCATGGCCCAGCCATAAACGAGGGTCGCCATGTGAACCGGCTGCAACCGACCGTAGTTGAGGAACCACAACCAGTCATAGTCGAGGAACTGCGGATAGAAAATCTTCACGGAAGCAATCAAGCCGAGCACGGTTGAAGCCAGCAGCCACATGGCCGCATTGGTGAAGAAAAACAGCACCGGCGCTTTCACCGAGCGGTCAATCTCCGCGCGGCGCAGGCTGTCACTGTTTGAAACTGGTGTTTCTGATGTCTCCATGAGATGTTGGGATGAAGGCGTAGCTGAGAGGCGGATTAAGCTTCGGGTTGAGGAGGTGCTGCCGGAGCAGGCGCTGGCTCAGGCGCGGTTTCGGGAGTTGCAGGAGGAATGGGAGCGGAATCAGGCGCTGGACTTGGAGCCGGTGGAGGGGTGGGTGCTGCAGGGGCCGGGGCGGGAGTCGGAGCCGGTGCAGAGGGGGCCGGGGTTGGCGCTGCAGGCTCAGGAGTAGTGGCGGGTGCAGGCATCGGTGCCGCAGGAGCGGGTGAGGGAGAAGGACTTGCCGGGGCAGGAACGGGAGCGGGTGCGGGCGCAGGAGTCGATGCTGGAGCAGGTGTTGGCTCTGGAGCAGCAGGGGCAGGAGCTGGAGTTGGAGCAGCGGCTGGATCGGATTTTTTCGCTTTTTCTGGTGGCGCATCGGCGGCTTCCTTGGCCTCGGCAGCGGCGGATGCTTCTGCGGCAGCCTTCTGAGCGGTGGGAGATTTGGGATCAAGCACGGTGGTCGCTTTTACCGGCCGACCTTTCAGCACGCCAACGACCTTCTCATAAACCGGCATCGGATCACCCGCCAGACCATACTGGGCCATGATGTCATGTTGGGCCTTGGTCAACTCTTCCTTCATGGCGACGCGCTCTTCATGAAGAGGCGAAGCCGCAGGTCCGCCAAACATCCATTGGAACAGGGCAGCTGCCACGGCAAAGCTCGCGAACGCAGCCAGAACGCCGAGAAATACGGAAAGCGCTTTTGAGGGTGTTGGAGGAGTTGGAGTCGACATGTAGGTTGGCAGAAAATTAGGACTTCACGGTGACCGACTCAAGAAGACGAGGGTCGCGGCAGGGGTAGAGGCTGGCTTTTGCAAGACGACGGAGGGTTGCCCAGCCCAACAGACCACCGATCCCGATGAAGGCAAACAGGTCTCCCCATACGGCACCGTCGATCCAGATCGACTCCCCGTGGGTCAAAGACGGAGCACGCTCTGGCATGATCAACCAGTAAATGTCGACCACATGCATGAACAGAATCCACACGCAGATCCAGCTCATCAGCACCGGCTTTTTCTTGCGGCCAGCGGAGAGAAGAACCACGAAGGTGGCGGCGAAATGTCCCCACACCAGAAGATTGCTGACAAACCACCATCCGCCCGTGTTGCGAGTCAGGTAGAAGCGGGTCTCCTCGGTGATGTTGGCATACCAGATCAGGAAAAACTGGCTGAAGGCGATGTAGGCCCAGAACACCGTGAAGGCGAACAGCAACTTGCCCATCAAGTGGTAATGCTCTTCGGTCACCACTTTACCCAGGTAACCATTGGAACGAAGATAGGTGAGGGTGATGATCGTCACCGCCATGGAACTCCAGGCACATCCGGCGAAGATGTAGACGCCCCACATGGTGGAAAACCACGAGTAATCCATCGCCATGATCCAGTCCACCGCTGCGAAAGTTACGGTCAGCGCGTAGGGCAGAAGCAGAAGGCAGCAGAACGAACGGGAACGGAAGGTGTGGCTGAACTTGCCGTCCGTGTCTTGTTGAATGCTCCAGCGGCGCAGGAAGACGGCGAGGGCACCCAGCACCACGAAGTAGAAAATGGCACGCGCCGTCCAGAAGGGCATGTTCAGATAACCGAATTTGGCGACCAGCAAATGCAGATGCGGATCAGCATAAGCCATGTGGTGAAGGCTGTCGTAGAGGCTTTCCCCGGCACCAGCATGCGCGGCAGCTTCGCGATGGGCGGCAATCCATTCCCAAAGGGCCTCACGAATCGGCGGGGAGAACACCAATGGAATGGCGAAAAAGGCGAGCCACTTGATGTTTGCCCCCAGGTTCTCAAACAGACGGCGAATGGCGACACTCCAACCGGCATTGATGGCATGTTGCAACATCACCCAGAAGATGCCGCCGCAGGTGATGGTGAAGTAGAAGAAGAACGCGAACAACCATGAATAGGCGAACTGCGCCTGGCGGTCCGGTCCAAAAACCCCAAACAGATAAAGAGCAGAGATCACCGTGCCGAGGGCACCGAGAATGAACATCAGGCCGTTGAGCTTGCTGAATTTGGCCAGATCGAGACGTTCACCGTCGCGGGGCAGGTCATCGAGAGTGATGGAGTGGGCGCTCATGCAGGAGATTCAAATCAAAGACAAAGACAGAGGCAAAAGAGGTCTGGCTACTACTACTTATTTGGCGGGGTTCTTGGCGGCGTATTCCAAGGTGCGAAGGTAGGCCACGATGGCCCAGCGATCCCGCACCGTGATGTTTGCTCCATAAGCACCCATCTGGTTCCAACCATGGGTGATCACGTCATAAAGTTTGCCGTCCGGCCGGAAGGTGGGAGCTGCTGGATCGGCCAGCCCCATGTCGGTAAGATTGGCGGGCACCACGGTGGAATATTTGACAAAAATCCCCTGGCCGTTGCCGGATTCACCGTGGCAGATCGCGCAGTTAATGTTGTAACGCTCACGACCGCGCTCTAGCAAAGCAGGCGTCAATTCGACTTCAGGTGGCAATCCGTCCCCATAAAAGTCGCCCATTTTCCCGGTGTAATAATAACCAGTGCCGTGGGTGAACTCGATGTCCTGCGGCGTATAACCCTCGCTGGCTGGTTGGGAAGGAACATTAAATCCCATCGGCATGGTGCCGGCAACCGGCTTGCGCATGGCATGGCCATCGGCGAACAGGTTGCTCGAAACCTGATACTTCACCTTGGCCTGATCATCCATGTCAGGCAGGAGCTCAAAAGGGGTGTTTTCGAACTTGTGTCCACGGAAACCGGCGAAAGCAACGACGGTGATGGCAACAAGCAGATAACTAAGAAAGAAATACTTCATGGGTCGTCGCGCTTACAGTTCGTCCTCAACCAGTTCAATGTTTTTACCGCCAATCTTCTCCAACATGGCCTTGGTTTCGACCTGGTGAAATTTTGGATCGCGGGCTTCAATACAGATGTAAAATCCGTCGTCTGAAAACTTCTTGAATTGCTTGGAAGTAAAAAGTGGATGGTTCCAACGGGGCAATCCCATCATCGCAAAACAACCAAAGACGGTGGTGAAGGCGGAGAAAAGAATGGTCAATTCGAACATCACCGGAAAGAACGCCGGGGTGGTGAAGATGTTGGTCGGCTTGGCCTGAACCACCGTCGGGTAGATCATTACCTGGGTGATGTATTGCAGAAGAAAAGCGATCGTGATCCCCGTCAAACCTCCGAAAAACACAAAGAACGGCAGCTTGGAACGCTCCACGCCCATCGCATCGTTGAGACCGTGGATCGGGAACGGCGAATGCACGTCCCAACGACGGTATTTGGCGTCACGGATGTGCTCCGAGGCGTGATAGACGTCTTGAACGCTATCAAACTCGGCCAGATAACCGTGAACTCGTTTGAGGGTGGTGCGTGCCATAGGTGGGTGAAATGCGTCAGTCAGTAAGATGTCAGATTGGGCTAGGCCACTTTAACTTTTCCAGCTTCAATCTCCAGCTCATGCACCCCTTTTTCGTGGTGATCATTCGCATGGGGATCGGCTTGTGGGAGGATCGCCTTCACTTCGCCAATCGCAATGACCGGCAGGAAGCGGAGGAACAACAAAAACAGCGTCATAAACAATCCAAAGGTGCCGATGAAGGTCCAGTTATCCACCCAGGTCGCATCATAAGTTCTCCACGATCCAGGCATAAAGTGACGCTCAAGGGTAGTCACAATGATGACATAACGTTCATACCACATCCCGGCATTGACGAACATGCAGACCACCATCACCACGATCAGGTTTTTGCGGCACCACTTGAACCAGAACAGCTGCGGGAAAATCACGTTGAAGATGAACATGCAGTAGAAATACCAGACCGAAGGACCATGCATGGTGCGCATCAGGAAAACCTGCCCTTCATAAGCATTGCCGCTGTAGAAGGCCATGAAGAACTCCATGCAATACCCATAGCCAACAATGGTGCCGGTCAGCAGGATGATTTTCGCCATGTTGTCAATGTGCTTGGCGGTGATCAGATCATGCAAGCCATAGATGGCGCGAACCGGAATCATCAACGTCAACACCATCGCAAATCCGCCGAAAATGGCTCCCGCCACAAAGTAAGGCGGAAAGATCGTGGTATGCCATCCGGGAACCACCGACGTCGCAAAGTCAAAGGACACTACCGAGTGAACCGAGAGCACCAGCGGAGTGGAAAGAGCCGCCAACAAAAGGTAGGCCATCTCGTAATGGTTCCATTGACGGTTGCCACCGCGCCAGCCGAGGGAGAACAGACCGTAAAGGGTTTTGCGCAGACCGTTTTTGCAGCGGTCACGAAGGGTGGCCAAGTCAGGAATCAGACCGATATACCAGAACATCAACGACACGGTGAAGTAAGTCGACACCGCGAAAACGTCCCAGAGCAGCGGCGACTTGAAGTTCTGCCAGATGGCGTTGGCATTCGGCACCGGAGCGAGGAACCACACCATCCAAACCCGGCCCACGTGAAACGCCGGGAACAAACCGGCGCAAACCACCGCGAAGATGGTCATCGCCTCAGCCGCGCGGTTGACCGCCGTGCGCCATTTCTGACGCGTGAGGAAAAGAATCGCGGAAATCAAGGTTCCCGCGTGACCGATACCGATCCAGAAAACGAAGTTGGTGATGTCCCAAGCCCATGCCACCGGCTGTTTCTGGCCCCAAACTCCGACACCGGTCGAGATGAGATAGACGAAACAAAACACCGTCACACCGGCGAGCAACACCGACGGGACAAACAGCCACCACCAAAGGGCGGGCTGACGGTTCTCCACAATCCCGCACACCCGTTCGGTGATCCAGTTGTAGCTGCGATTGTTCGAAACCAACGGCTCGCGATCAAGAATGCGCGGCTGATCTGGTGGAGAAGTGGCGGTCGCGGTATCGGACATGGTCAATCAATCAAAAGGAGTTCTTCATGCTGGTTGAACCACCAGTGGGAACGATGCGATCTTTCTCAAAAGGCAACATTTCCTGGTTCACGTTGCGGATGCGGGCAAGATAACTGGTGCGCGGCCTGGTGCCGATGTATTTAAGCAGGTCGTAATTGCGCGGGCTGTTTTTGGCTTCGACGATCTTGGCGTCTGGATTGGCCAAGTCACCAAAAATCACGGCGTCAGCAGAGCAGGAAGCCTGACAGGCCACCTTGATCATTCCGTCCTTCACACGAAGTTCATCAGGATTATCGCGGGCTTTGGCACGCTGACGGATTTTTGCTTCTTCAAGCCGCTGCACACAATACGTGCACTTCTCGATCACTCCGCGCATGCGCACCGTGACGTTTGGGTTTTTCTGGAGCTGGATGACTTCTTGGGGCTTTTTCTCGCCCAGAGGACCGGCATAGAGGTTGCCCGTCGTGATGCCCACCACCTTGGTTTCGGTGAAAGGATTGCGCTTGTTCCAATCGAAGAAGTTAAATCGACGTGCGGTGTAAGGACAGTTGTTGGCGCAATAACGGGTGCCGATGCAGCGATTGTAAGCCATCGCGTTGAGGCCGTCTTCGGTATGCACCGTGGCATTGACCGGGCAAACCGTCTCACAGGGAGCCGATTCACATTGCTGGCAGGCCACCGGCTGACTCACCATCGAAGGGTTGTCGAGTTCGCTCATGTCGGGCTCCGACCTCACACCATCCGAAGTGGCAAAATACCGGTCCATACGGATCCAGTGCATGATGCGACCTTTGCGGACCTGGTCTTTGCCCACCACTGGGATGTTGTTTTCACTCTGACAGGCCACCGCACAGGCTGAACAACCCAGGCATTTGCTGAGGTCAATGACCATGCCCCATTGGTGTTCGTTTTCGTAGTCAAAACCTTCAGGATTCTCTTCCGACTTCCGTCCCATCCGGCCTTTGTAAAGCGAGATGTTTGGTGGAATGTGGGAATCCATGCCCTGAGTCTGGGCAAAATCAGGATCGCCTTCAAATTTGTCCAAGGTGCCTTCGCGAACCAGCGCGCGGCCTTCCATCGTGTAATTTTCCTGGGCGTTGGCCAGCTCGTAGTGTCCACCAGCATTGGTCAATTGGGCTCCCGTCAGCACAAACTCATTCACGCCACTGCGCAACAGATAGCCATTGAATCCACGCTGTTCACCAATGACACTGCCGACGTTTTTCTGACCGTAGCCAAGCGGGATGGTGACCGAATCATGCGCGTGCCCAGGGCACTGGAACGCAGGAAGCGTCAAAGTTTTGTCACCAACGGTCACCGTCACGGTGTCGCCGTCTTTCTTCAGTCCAAGGGAGGCGAAAGTGCGGGGACTGATCCACGCGGCGTTGTCCCAAGTCAACTTGGTGATCGGATCGGGAGCTTCATGAAGCCATGGGTTGTCGATATATCGACCGTCCCACATGTTCGCCGAAGGAGCCAGCACCACCTCCACCCCGCCGGGTTTGGCCGCAGATGGCATCGGTGCTTTAGCCACGAGTCCGGCAAGCGCGCCGACATTAAACATGGCACCAGCGATCGCATAAGCCGAGTTCTTCAAAAATCCGTCACGCAATACATGGTTCCATGACTCTTCATTCCATCCGCCAGCCAGCGCAGCAAAGCTCGCCTTGACCGCTTCATAAGCAGGATCAGCTTGAGGAGGAGCCAATGGAGCAGGCGCTCCTTCAGCAGACTCTTCCGCCGGAGGCTCAGGACTGAGACGTTTGCGACCCGCCAGGGCAAGGAGCAGATCGTTTTCTGAAATTCCGCCAAAGAGCGGGCTGATCATCGGTTGAACGATGCTGTAAGTGCCATCGATCTGACGCACATCACCCCAAGACTCAAGATAAGTCGTGGCGGGAAGGGTCCACTGCGCAAAATGTCCGGTGCGGTTCGGGCGAAGCGCCAGCTGAACGATGCGTGGTTTCGCTTCTCTCACAGCGGCTTCAAACCCAGGAAGGTCATAAGCCGGATCGCTCTCAGCGGTGACAAAAAGATAGCCAATTTTCTTGGCTTTGATTTCCGCCAGGAGTTCGTCGGCACCGGCATACTCATCCGCGCCGGTTTGCAACAGTTCAAGCGTGGTGCCGAGGGCACCGAGCGTTTGATTGAGCGCCAGCACCAAACCTTGAACGGCTTCGCTTTGACGAGGACCGGCAAAAACCAGGGACTTGCCGCGATTGGCCACCAGATCTTTGGCCGCCGTGGCGAGCCACTCACGCAGACCAATGTCAACACTGCCCGCAAGACCTGCCGCCGCCTGCTGAAGCGCGGCGTCACCAGCAAGTTTGCCAACTTCCTCGGCCAAAATGGCCGCCGCGACGGGAATCAAACTGGCCGCTAGCGGCTTGCGATGGTCCGACATTCCACCGGTCAGGGTGTAGCGGTTCTCCACCACGTAAAGACGGTTCATCTTGTCCTTCGCAGGATCAACTGGAGCCCGCATGGACATGAAATCCTTCACCAAAAGCTCGGAGTCGGCGTCAAGACCAAGGAAATCACTATCAAGAGCGAACACGCGTTCGGCCTTTGCAAGGCGAGGAACCACGGTGACTCCAGGCCCCACCAACGCCTTCAGGGCGGCAGCCTGCTGACCACGGTGCAGCGGCTCATAAGCATACACCTTCGCCTTGGGCAAACGTGCTGCGACCTCTTTCAACAAAGCTGAACGGGTCGGAGACGTGTTGGGCGACATCAAGATCGCCACGCCTTCACCGCCATCCTTCTCCCAGATCATGTGATCCCAAGCACGAAGTTTTTTATCGAACGCCTTCCACGAAGACACCTTGCCCTTGGCCTGCACTTCTTTAACGCGGTCCGGATTGTAAAGCTCAAGCACCGAAGCCTGCGCAAAGACATCGAGCCCGCCGCCACTGGGGTGAAGAGGGTTGCCCTGCAAGTGGGTCGGACGTCCTTCATGCGTCACCACCACCATCGGCGTCGCTCCACCGGAACGAGGCATGGCGGTCGCATAAAGCAAAGGCTTGCCAGGAATGATCCATTCAACGTGGTCGGTGAATGGCAGGATTTTCTGCAACGGACGACGGCAACTGGTGAGCGTCAATCCCGCCAAGGCGGCTGCGCCACCCATGATCTTCATGAACTGGCGACGTGAGCTTTCACGCTCATCTTCCGAAATGAAATTGATGGAAGGATCGAACTCGCGACCAAGCCTCTCCTTGAATTCCGGCGTGTCATGATATTCACCGAGGCTCCGCCAGTAGCGGCGCTCGGACTTGACTTCGGGATGTTGCCAGATGCGTTTCATGCTTCAGCTCAGGGAGGCGCTCTTCAAAAGAAAAAGAAAAAAGGTGGTTTAGCGATGGCAGGCAGTGCAGTCTTCAGGAGGAGTGATGTGCCAGCGGGCTTTGATTTGGCAACCCACTTCGGTCTGGGTCATCTTTGGGCCATAAGCTTTTTCGGCAATGCTGATCAGCGACTGCAAATCCGTTGGCTTGGCCTCTTCCTTGGCACCAATCGTCTCCGCCAACTGCTCTAGCGTCGCCCCCTTGGCCACCATTTTGCCGTAAAAATCTTCGCGGGAAAGCTGCTCAGGCTTGTAGTTAAGATTGGTGATCTGATCCAGCGGACGCAACGAATCCTCAGGCTTGCGGTGACAGTCAAGACACCAGCCCATGCTGTGCGGCTCCGCATGTTTGACCACCTCCATGTCATTGACCTGACCATGACAACTCACACAGGAAACCCCACGGTTGATGTGAACGCTGTGATTAAAATAGACGTAGTCAGGTGCCTTATGAATTTTGATCCACTCCAAAGGCTTGCCAGTTTCCTTGGCCTCACGCACGGCAGCAAGCTTCACGCTGTCTTTTTTCACCTGTCCTTTGTCAGGACCATGGCAGTTGTAGCAGGTCTCATTGGTCGGCACATTGGCGTGACTGGACGATTCCACATAGGAATGGCAATAACGACAGTCGAGACCAAGCTCTCCCACGTGTTGCCTGTGTGAAAACGCCACCGGTTGAGTCGGCTCATAGCCCACCCTCGTGTATTTCGGCGTAAAATAGTAACTGGCTGCGGCTCCCGCGCCCACTGCCACAAATCCCAGACAAACCGCTATTTTCAGCGGAAGCCAGTTGATCCATCGAGGGAAATAATTGCCCATAAAGTCAGTTGAACTACGCTTGTGAAAAATTTCACAAGGGGCCTCATTGTAGATTTACCCCCGTGGTTTGCAACCGTGTATTGCAGATTTTTTTGAACTTTTCATCTGATTTCTTTGTCTGTGGACGTTTCGTCACACCACCCGGTGGAGAAAGCCCCGCTAAAGTCGTGTTCGAGGCAGAATTCAGGCCAAGGGGAATGCCATTTCAGACGATTCCTGACGCCATTTTTGGCCAGCAATTATTGGAATTCTCATGGAATGCCTTTCTCCGCGTTGGGTGGAACTGCGATGTGCGACAGAGCTGGCGACCTCTTCTCAAGCGTATCGCATTGGATGCGGCAACCCGCGCCTCTGGCATGATTTGTGCATCTCACCACGCCAGTCATTCAAGCGCTGCGCTTCTTTCCAAAAGGTGATCCCAACGGGTCGGCTCACCTTTTCGTCACAGCGAAATCGGTTGACCCAAAGCCATTCCTATTCGAGAACGTTTTCCCAGCTATGAGCGACGTGCTTCATAAGACGACTGTGCTGGTGCTGAACCGCAACTGGCAGGCCATCGACGTCAAGTCCCCAGCAGACGCCTTCTGCATGATGGCCGCTGGAACCGCCACCGCTCTCTCCATCGGCGAGGAAGGTGAGATGTTCCCCGAAAAATGGGACAAATGGTTTGCCCTTCCGGTTCGCGACAGCGACAACTTCGTGCGCACCGTGCACGGTCCCGTGCGCGTGCCGACGGTCATCGTCCTCGCCAAGTATGACAAGGTGCCCCGCCGCCGTCCCAAACTCAGCGGACGCGGCATCTGGGAACGCGATGGCGGCGTCTGCCAATATACCGGACGCAAACTCGCCCGTGACGAAGGCAACATTGATCACGTGGTGCCCCGCTCCCGTGGCGGCAAAACCACCTGGGACAACTGCGTGCTCGCCGACAAACGCGTCAACAGCCGCAAAGCCGACAAACTTCCCGACGAAGCCGGCCTCAAACTGCAGCGCAAACCCGCCGTGCCCCGCGACATGCCTTCCACCTATTATATTCGCAACGTCTACGGCGTGGCGGACTGGGACATGTTCCTCGGGTAGTCGAGGAATCATCCATGATCATCCTCCGGATCCCGTCATTTGTTGTAGCGCTTGTTTTTGCCAGTGGCATTTGCTCCGCTCAGGTGCAAACGCCGGAAGGTTTTGAGAAGCGGACCTTTACCGAACTCAATCAGAATTACTGGCACAGCGCCGATACCTTCTCGCTGAAGGTAAACATCAAAAACGGCACACGCAGCCAGCATTTCCGACTGCACGGCGTCAACAGTCCCGAGCCCGACGATCAGCGCGAAGCAGAACTGACCGCCGACTCCGCCCGCTTCCGACTCTCTACAGAACAAATCCTCCTTTGGGGTGATCACGCCAAACAAGCCGTTCGCCGCACCCTGCAAGACGGTGGCACGATCTACACCAAGCGCGTCCCCGCCGGTGAAATTCAGGACCGTCGCTACGTCTACGCCATCGTCCTCGACTCCAAGGGTCGCGATCTCGCCGGACTGCTGATTGAAGCCGGACTCGCCGCGTATGATCCCGATGCATCGCCCCTCACCTCATCAGTGACCGCTCTTCCGCGCAGTCATGAGGTCGCCATCCGCAGCCGCCGTGGCATCTGGGCGCATGCCCGTGCCGCGATCCCCGCACTGCCGGTCAAACCCCAACCCGGTGCTTCCGCCGCCGTCCTTGATCCCCTTCCCGAGTTGGACGGCAAACCATGGATCGTCTACGAAGACGGCAAACTCGCTGAAGACTACTACTCCGGTGACGGCGACAGCTTTGCCCTCACCTCCAAGTCGCCGCAGTCCCAGCGTTCCAGCACCCAGGTGTGGCGACTCTACGCCATCGATTGCCCCGAAAGCGACAATCAAATCCCTGAGCGCGTCCAATCCCAAGCCAGGCATTTCGGAGTCTCTACCGCCACCGTCATGAACTACGGAAAACGATCCGCCACCTTCGCCCAGAGATTCCTCGCCCAAGGTCCCGCCACCGTTTACACCGTTCGCGAAGACGCTCGTGGAGCCAGCTCCAAAAAACGCTATTACGCGCTGGTTCGTGTGAATGGTCAGGACCTTGGCCTTGCCCTGGTTCGAGAAGGACTTGCGCTATCCGGCTCGATGCCCCTGCCTGGCAAAAGTCGCGATGCGTTGCGGTTCCGCCAACTTCTCGACAAAGCCGAAAGCGAAGCGAAAGCCGCCCGGCGTGGCATCTGGCAATCTTCGAGTCAACGATAGCCGACTTCGCCCTGCATTCCTATGCGGCCTGATAGAGAGCCACAAAATCCTGCTCCTCCAACGAGCGCGGATTGAACTTCGCCGTCCATTGCGTTGCGGCCTGAGCCGCCAGTTTGCCGATGTTCTCACGGGGAACTTCAAGTGACGCCAAATCTGTCGCCAGTCCGGCCTCGGCCAGTTGCTCCGTTACCCAAGCCGCCAGATCTCCCTCAAAATACTCCCGGTAAATCGCCGCAATTTCCGGCAGTTCGCGATTGAACCGGATCACGTGTGGCAGCATCACCCCCACCGCCTGCCCGTGAATGATGCCATGATTCGCCGTCAGCGGGTTCGCCGTCGAATGTGCTGCCCCAAGCATCGAATTTTCAATCGCCAGACCCGCCAGGGCAGCCCCAAGTTGCATCTGTCCGCGTGCTTCCAAGTTCATCGGATCCGACAACACCTTGGCAAACCCCGCGCTCAGCAGCCGGAACGACTCCTTCGAATACATGCACGAAAGCGGATTCCTCGTCCGGCACACCGCCGTTTCCAGCGCATGGGCAATCGCATCAATGCCGGTCACCGCCGTCACTTTGAATGGTTGGGATACCGTCAACTGCGGATCAAGGATCGCCACCCTCGCCGCCGCCTTCGCATCGCCACAAGCCATCTTCGCATGCGTCACCTCATCGGAAATCAACGCATAACTCTGCGCCTCACTCCCCGTTCCCGAAGTCGTGGGAATCGCGATCAAGGGCAGCATCGGCTTGGTCGCCTTGTCATGGCCCCAGTAGTCTTGCATCCGTCCGCCATTGGTGAGGATAAAATTGCAGCCCTTCGCCGTGTCCATGCTGCTGCCGCCACCCAGACCAATCAAAAAATCCGCGCCAAACTCGCGCGCCACCGCCACACAAACATCAACATCGGCTGTGGTTGGATTCTCATGCACCTGATCAAACACCAGACTCTCCACCCCGGCCGCATGCAGAGCCTCCACCGCCAGTCCGGTGTGCCCCGCCTTCACGATGCCTGCGTCGGACACCACAAGAACCCGTGTGCCGCCATACTCACGAGTCAGCTCACCCACGCGGGCAATGGTCCCATTGCCAAAGACAAAGCGGGTGCGCGGTTGATGGTCGAAGGGGGTTAGGATGGGAAACGACATGATCAAGATTGACAGCGTTGCCTACCCGGCGATTTCAATGGAGCGACGTTTGTAGAGGAACTCAAACATGTTGCCCTCATGCGGCTGATTCCACGAGATGCGCATGGTCGGAATCGGTCCAATGTTGAGGCGTTCGATGAGATCACTTTCCAACAACTCATCCATGAACGCCTTGTCTTTGGTGATCGCCGTCACCACCAACGAAGGTCCGATCTTCCCGAGCATCTCATTCTGCGGCACTTCCACCACGCTGGCATACGGACAGAGAAACTCGCGATTGCCCAGCGTGTGCTCAAATTTGTCGCAATGCACGATGGTCGGACGCAGGTAAACCCCGCCATCAAGCTCCGCCTTGCGCGGTCCATTGCGGTATTTGGCCGTCACATCTTCCGCCCCTGGATCGGCAAGCCCCTGCTCAATGGCCCCGTCAATGAATTCGGCCATCTTCGGATTGGCAAATCCAGAAAGTTTCGCACCTTCATCGGTCGGTGCCAGCGGATCCACCGGACCCAGCTTCTTCGCCAACGCATCGGCAATTTCCTTTCCGTATTTCGGCACAATCACCGCCGAAGCATTGATGCAGGAACGTCCGCCGTTCTCGGCAATCGACGCCGCGATCATGTCAATATACTGCGGCCAGTTCTCCACCTCATCGTTGCCGATCAACACCTTGCTGAAGCCCGGACCATGAACCTCAAACTTCGGATTGTTCTTGTATTGGCCGACCGTGTTCGCATCGCCAAACACCAAAGCCCGACCGCTCAACTTCAGCACCTCGCCCGAACCTTCGTGATCCGTTGGATAAAAGCCAAACGCCTCTGCAGGCACGCCCGCCGCAATGAACGCCTGAATCAACCGATACGGCGTCCAAGGTTCCTCGCGTCCTGGTTTGATGATCACCGGTGTCTTCAGCGCAATCGCCGGCAGCCACAAAGAATTCACCGCTGGCGAATTGCTGGGCATCACCAATCCAAGACAGGCCGTGGTCGGATGATAACTCACCGGACAACCTGCCTGTTCGCCATATCCCACATCCAAAACCCCGAGATCCAGTCCGCGCGTCAACCCGTTAAGAACCGTGCGCATGTTGATCAGCGCGTCATTGATCTTCGCCATGTTGCGCTTCACCATCACATGCGGCAGACCGCTCGTGCGGCTCAAGGTCTCCACATACTGCTGCGGAGTCTGCGTGTGCCCCTTGTCCCCAAAAGGCAGCGTGTCATTCAGGAAGATCTCCCCCGCCTTGGCGCACATCTCCATCAACTCTTCACAGGTAAACTTCTTCAACGCCGCCCTCGCCTCGCCGAGACGGTTCAGATCACGACGAATGATGCCAGCATTCACCTGGCTCACCGTGGCGAGAACCTCGCCCGTCCGATGATCTTTCACCTCGACCTGTTCGAGACTTTCATAAGGTTTGCCTTTGCGGAGCGCGGGTAGATGCGGAAGAGACATAAATAAATGGATAAATAAAAAATAGCTACGAATTCAAAGTTCGGGTGTCCGCATTCAAGTCACGTCGCCCGGTGCCACGAGACACCCGGCTTCTCCTGGGCACACCATGGAAATCAATACACCCCTTCGACGATCTTGTTTTCCATCGCCCCAAACGGACGCACTTCCGCCACCCCATCCCAGGCATACGGAGCACGCGGACGACGGCGCAAGGCTTCATCCCGTTCAAGGAAACGCGGCATGAAAAACTCACGCGTCAACGTGGTCAGTTCCACCCGTCCCCAAGTGTCATACTCCACCGTTTCATCCGTGTTTTGCGGATTCACCACCCTCAGCACCGCGCGAGGTTGCGGAGCATAATAGGTGATCGAAAACTTGTCTTCCGGCAGCAACGGCACACTCGCCGCCAGGCCCATCAACGTGTTCCCGTAAGTCGGATAGAAACCAATGCGATTCTCCAGCACCTCCTCAACAATAAAGCGCACGTATTGCGGCAACATGGTGGTGCCTCCGCAGAACACCCCGCGAATGCCCGCTTCAAAGATGTCGATCTTCTCCGCCAAAGCCTCCAGCAATTTCGGTGTGGTGAACAACCCACTGATCTTGCGATGTTTCAAAATCGTCGAGGCCTGATCCACCACGTGATCCATGTATTGGCGTGCAATATCGAACTGCTTGTTGCTGATCAGCTTCTTCACAAAACGCGGATCAAGATCGATGAAATAACACGCCGAACCCCGCACGTTCGCCAGATGTTCAATCGCCAGTCGCAAACGACGCGGACCTGTCGGACCCATCATCATCCATGCTTCGCCGCGCGGAAAATGTTCGTCACTGATTTTCTCCGAAAACTCGCTGTAATCGATACGAAAATCATCCCAGCCAATGCGCTGCTTCGGCATGCCCGTCGTGCCGCCCGTTTCAAAGATGTTGAATGGACGCCCCTGATATTCTTTCGGCACCCACACTTCAGGCTGCAAATCGCGCAGCGACTCATCCTGGAAATGCGGAAACTTCAGCATGTCACCAATGCCATGGATCTCCTTGCGAGGATCAAAGTTTTTCTCAGCCCACTCCAGCCAGAACGGACAGCCCGTCTCAGGTGAGAAATGCCATTGAATGATTTCGCGAAGGTGTTGGTCGAGTTGTTCTGAAGCGCTCATAGAATGAAATGAAATTTAACCTTTCCTGCCAAGGGGCAGAGTTGAAATACGCATTTTGTGCGGATCGATGGTAACTAAGGCACCGGCCAGCAGATCCACTGATGCTTTACGAATCGCCGACATCACCAGGTCCCCAATGAATTGTGGTCGCAACTCTTCTCCACGAATTTGAATGACGCTTGGAGCCGAAGCATTTGTTGCATACAACAGCGCTCCGTAATCAAGATCGTGGGTAAACACCACATGCTCATGGTCGCGAGCCCACTGCATGATCTCCGTATCGGGAGCAGACGCATCCCCAACCGAACTCCAGTGAGTGGCCTGATGCCCCCCATCTCGAAGCGTGCTGACCCAGCTTGGCGATAAATTCATATCGAGCAGGATTTTCACACGCCAACGAGGGAAAGATGCCGCTCTTCGGTGAGCCATGTGGCATAGGTCAACGCCGCCCGAACATCTGCATCTTCCAAATAAGGATACAATTCCAGAATCTCCGCGAATGACGTTCCCGAAGCCACCAATCCCGTAATCATTCCGACGGTTACCCGCATTCCACGAATGCAAGGCTTACCCCCCATAATCTCAGGATCAATGGTGACGCGGTCAATCTCAGGGAAAGTCATCGCCATAGAATAAAGGAATTTTCCAACAAGTCGAACGACACGGGACAGTTAGTTCTTCGCCACAGGACTGCCGCCTTCCTTGAACGCATACAGATGGGTGTGGGTGGTCACATAAAGAACGCCATTGGCGGCGACCACATTGTTCATGATCGGGCCGGGGAACTCGATGGTGCCAAGCTCTTTCAATTCTTTGCCTTCCGCGAGGATGAACAATTCACCTTCCGCATTGCCAATGTAAACCTTGCCGTCCACCAGCAAAGGGCTGCTCCAGATGTTGCCTTTGGTGTCGAACTTCCAGTATTCCTGGCCGGTTTTCGCATCCAGGCAGAACACACGACCCGTGTAATCGCCCACGTAAATCAGACCATCCTTGATCGCAGGGGTGGAAATGGAACGCTCAATGCCTTTGAAGGTCCAAACGGCCTTGCCACTGATGTCGCCTTCCTTGGTAGGATCGATCGCGCTGATCATGCCCAATCCTTCGCCGTGTTCAGGATCTTGACCGATCGGGATATAAACCAAACCATCATAATACACCGGCGTGGCGATGTTTTCGCTGGGGCCGTCAAACTCCGCATACTTGCGAGGTTCGCCGTTTTCGTCCTTGCGATACTCGGGTGGATTGCAGTCATAACGCCAGTATTCCTTCATGATGTCCAGACCGTCCTCGTTCTTCTCGGTCTCCATCGACAGGCCATACATCCAGCCATCGCCCGCAGCGAAAATGATCTGGTCCTTGTCACCCACCTTCACATGAATTGGCGACGACCATGAACAATGCAGCGTGCGCTCGCTCGCAATGGAACTCTGTTCGCCGAGCAACTCACCGGTGTTTTTGTCGAGCATGATGAAGCTCGGTGCGGTGGGAGCCGGAATGTTTTGGTGCGTCCAGTCCACGCCATTGCAGGTCACCGTGAAAAGTTTATCACCAACAATCAAAGGATAACCCGAGGTCGCATTGTGCTGAAACACGCCCAGTTCCTTATACATGTCATAGGCCCAGATGATGTCCGCATCGGTGGCATTGTCCAATGGAATGGGCGCGAGGTTGCCGTCCGCCCCCGTCGGCGCATAAAAGTTCTCTTCATCGGTAAACGGACCGTCATTGCCGTTCGCAAACCCTTCCACATCAAGACAGACGATCTGGCAGCGATTGGTCGGCACATAAGCCCGGTTGCCCACAATCGTTGGCGACGCACAAATGCCCAGATACTCCCAGTCATTGACCTTCCCCGTGCCCATCTTCGGCACGATCATCTGCCAGAGAAAATTGCCGGTCTTCTCTTCAAACACCATCATCACCCCGCGGTCACCCAGATTTTTCGGGTTACGCGGACTCTCATTGTTGGTGCCCACATAGATGCGTCCATCCGCGATCACTGGCGTTCCGTAAGTTTGCGATCCCAGCTTGGCCACCCACAAACAATTTTTGGTGGTGCTCATGTCGATGTCTTCGGCACTGAGCTTGTTCACCTCTTCAGCACCCGGACGAAGCCGACCAGCAATGGCCGGCGCCGCCTTGGGTCCGAGCTTGGAACCAGGACTGAAATCCAACGGCATGTTCTTTTCCATGGACACCATGTTGCGCTGGTTGGACCCGCCCCACTGCGGCCAGTCGGCGGCATGCAACAAGGCAGGACAAAGGGCAAGGGCGAGTAATGGGGTAAGGGTCGTGAGCTTCATGATGGAGACGGGCAATGAATGGAGGGGGCGGGGGCTTGGATTCAGTTTAGTTGATTTAAGGGAACGACGGACGGACAATTATTGATTGGGGGTGATGCTCAAATTATCGAGATAAGCACGGCGTTGATTGAGCGGCGTGAAACTGAAAATCCCGGGAGAACCGTTTTTGTGAACGCGCGCCACCGGCACCTCAATGGTCCACGCATCAGGCTCGGCCTGACCACGCTCCCAAACCTTGGCGAGCACCACGCCACTGCCATCTTCTTTGGAGTCCACCCGCGTTTTCAACGTATACCACGCGTTGGGTTTGACCTTGAACGGCGCGGTCTTCGCGAGCCGCTCCAGATTCGAACTCACCTCAAGCTTCCCGGCATTGCTGCGGAGACAGATGAGATAACGCTGATTGATCAGTCCGATGTCCGACTTCACCCGAGCGGTGCCGTCCGTGAGCACGTCCACCTGCGCGGTGTAATTGGCGAGATCCGATCGCCCAACAAACACCGTCGCACGCTGGAACAGGATGCGGTCAAAGGTCTTGGCGAACACTTTTTCGCCTTCCAGTTCGCGCACATCAAACTTGAACCGCGCCCCGATCCAAGGCAACGGAGGGTAGGCGAATTTGATGTTCTCTCTCGGCTGGTCCTCGTTCAACTCATACTGGTTGAAGTCCTCCACAATGGGAAGATTCTGCAGGACGCGCCCACGAATCGTGCCCGTGAGACCATCCGCCGTGGTCGCCTTGAAAGCACCGGCACTCAGCTTGGCATTCTCCGCCGCCACCAATTCGCCTGCCTCATTGAAAGCCGCATCCATGGTCGCCTTCACCCTGGCCGTTGGCGGCACAAACGAAGCCCACTTGGCCTCCTTTATATCACCTACTACAAAGCCATTCGCATCCACCGAACGCAGACGGAACTTGGCCTTGTGTCCAGGTGTCAGCACCACTTCCGCAGGGATCGCCTGAATCGCCGCCGGTTTGCCCGCAACAGGAATCTCCACCACCGGTTCCGCATCGCGCGTCAAACCTTCATGACTGATGTTGAAGCAGTAAAATTTCTCGGTCGTGTGCAGGTAAAGTTTGCCATCGCAAACCACCACTGCCCCAAGACATTGACCCTCGACGCTGATCTCCTGCACAATCTCCGCGTCCTTCTCACCCGGTTTCACCACGAACAATTTGCCGGAAGTGAACGGGCAATACAGCAAGCCATCCACATACAAAGGCGACGCGTGCAGGTTGCTGTTGCTGAGTTTTTTGGTCCAGATGATCTCGCCGGTTTCGATGTTCAAACAATGCAACTCACCACCGTCGGTCTGCTGATAAAGCCGGTCGCCCACCACAATGGGCGAACTGCTCGTTGCCGCCAACGGTGCCCGCCATGCTTCTGCCGACGGCTCCAAAACCACCGTCGTCTGCCCTTCCGCCGGTGCCCCGGCCTCTTTAGGAATGTTCACCGCTGCCAGACGCCCTTTGTCAGAGCTGTCGACATTCTCATCGTTGTGAATCCCGATCACCTTGTCACCATGCAAAACCACCGAGGCATTCATGCCATTTTTGCCCGCTTGAAAGCGGAAGATCGGCTTGCCGTTGCGGGCATTGACGCAAATGATGTTGCCACAGCCGGTCCCTGCATAAAACACCCGCTTGCCAAAGCGCGTCTCGAACACCGGAGTTGAAAACGAACTGTCCACCGGAGGCGTGATGCCCGGCATGCTCCACCAAACCAACTCACCCGTGCGTTTGTCATACGCATAAAAACGATCCGCCGCAGGACCATCCGCACCCCAGTTGGAAGTGATCCCCCGTGCAATCACCAAATCCCCCTCAATCACCGCGCTGCCCACCCGCGCATTCGGAAAACTCAGTTTGCCAAAGTCTTCCGACATCGAAATGCGCCACAGTTCCTTGCCGTCAAAATCAAAACACAACAGCAGCCCGTAGTGAGTCATCAGATACACCTGCTTCGTCTCTGGATCGACCGTCGGTGCCCCAATGGAATAGCGATCATAAATCGTGTCGCTAAGGAAGTCGTTGAACTCATGTTCCCAGATCATCTTCCCCGTCTTGGCGTCCAGGGCCGTGAGCACCTCCACCAAATTCTCCCCCGCTCCTCGATACCCCCAGGAAAACAAACGGCCATCAAACAACACCGGCGCGCCCCGACCACGGGTCGCATACGTCCATGCTGGCTCCGTGTCCACCTTGCTGTTTTTGTAATGCTCCAGCGACACCCCATTCTGAAGCGGCCCACGCCAGTTCGGCCAGTTTGCAGAAGATTCTTGAGCGGGGGCGACAGAAGCAGCTCCAGCCATCAGGCTGACCGCCGCAACGATACGAATAGGGTGAAGCAAAAACGACATGGGAAGCGGAGAAAGATATGACAGGGAAGGCAATACTGAACAAGACGACTGACGATGGCAAGGTTCAACCGGCGAACGACGACGGAAAAACCGCGTGTGAGGATACGTCCGCCACAAAGAACATCTCGCATCCACTGCCCGCCAAAGTTCTACCGCCCCGATCAAACAGCTCCAACTCCATTGCCCGGCCAGATTGGACAACCAAAAGCGCCGCAAACGTTCAAATGCCTCAAAATAGCTCCCAACCCACAACTCCCGAAAGGCTGTCAACCCATAAAATGCTAAAATTTTCATCTTTCGGGCACTTAAAACCCTCTCAAAAATGAGAATAACCTCCTGTTTTTGAAAAAGTGCCCCCTCCTCATTGACGCATCCTCAAAAGATTTTAAGATAAAACCTGTCTGTTGGCGTCAGTTTACAGACCGATCGGGAGCAGCCCGTTTGCTGGTTCCTTTCGTTTGATCCTCGTATTGGTTGCTGGATCATTGGCTCCTCGGTCGCAAGACCGGGGAGTTTTTTTTGGCTCAACGCCGCTCCGCGAGCGGATACAATTGCCGCAAGATGTCCTTGCCCAGCTCGCGCATCATCAGTTCCATCTCCTCGTTCATGCTCGCAATGCCCACCTTCGAATCGGACGCGTGCTCCCACACATGGTCCACCATCTCACGATAACTCTCCACCAATTCGTCCACCTCACGCTGCCAGTGCGCCGGCCGTGCATCACGCGTCCAGGACCCGCGACCCCGACCAAAATGCGCCACCGCCAGATACGACAGTAAAGCCAGCTTCACCTGCTCTCGAAAATGCTCTTTTGACCAATGCAGCTTGTTGTCGTCCCCGCGCACCAGATTGTAGGACTTGATCAGCGCATAAGCACCCAGGCCGCCTCCGATCCCGCCCAGCAACGCCCCGCCGCCGAAGGTCAATCCACCCGCCTTCAAGTCCACCACCACCCCCGCGAGCGCGCCACTGGCAATCCCACTCAACGCCCCCCACACCGCCGCTTCCACATGCTGGGGCTCCGCAAAATCCCGCTTCGCCGAACGCAGCATTTCGCCTTTCTCGTCACGCCCCTCGAGTCCGTGGATCTCAATCAACCGATTCATCGCCTGCTCCGCGCGACCTGCCAATGACTCGCTCAACTTCTGCCGCGCCTCCGACCACTCCACTTCCAGCTCCCCGCGCTTGAACCCAATCTTCTGCAAAAACGACTCCGGCTTCACCGGCACCCCGTCCAGCGCATTCGCCGTCAGTTGATGCGACAACACCCGCATCGATCCCTGAAAAATGTCCTCGTTGCGACGCTGCCACGCCTTGCGCAGCTTCGTCATCGTCTCCTTCTTCTCCTCCGCCAACACCCGGTCAATGTGCTCCATCAACACCCGCTCCTGGACCCAGCAACGCGTGAACGCATCCAAGCTCAGCACCTGCTTCACGATAGGAAACTTCTGCAAATGCTCCCTCCACGCCTGCTCCTCCGCCGCCTCCTCCGCTGCTGGCCGCGGTGCCCCTGTCTGATTTAACAACACCAGCACCGGCTTGCCGATCCAGTCAAGAATCTCCATCTCGTGCTGCACAAATGTCCCGCCATTCAGACTCTCGCTGGCATTCGCCAGATACAGCACCACGTCCGCCTCCTCGCGAACATTTTTTAATGCTTGCTGCGCACACCACAACGGCTTGTCCGTCATCCGATCCCACATCTGGCTAAAAAACCACACCATCCCGCGCTCCATGCGCCGCAACCTCACCAGCAACCGCGCCGAATCCCCAAACCCAGGCGTGTCCCACAAAATCAATTCCGCCTCGCCCGACTCAATCAACGGATACGCCGTGTTAAACAACGTCACATGCGCCGCATCCCGCACCTCCCCCACATCACTGCGCAACAATGTCCTCGCAAGCGTCGTCTTGCCAGCATTGGTGTGCGAAATCAGGCTGAGGGTAACAGTGGAAGGCACGAGTAAAGAACCCCCATTCCTAATCCACCCTCGTCGTTCGTCAAACCATCAGTCATCAACAACCACTCTTCCCCCTCTCCAAACACCCACCCAAACCACCGAAAACACCTCCAGACTCGCTGTGTAATTTTGAGACTTCATCGCAAAAGCACCTTGGCGAAATACAAAATGAATAATTTTCTGACCAATCGCGCCTACGAGTGCTGTCACAGTTGACTTCAACATCTCCACTGGCGTAGTTTTCTGCCATCACCCACCCATGAAACCAACCTTGCTCACCCTTTCGGCCATGGCCTTTGCCATTGGCAGTCTCTCCATCACCAACGCGTCCGCTCAAGATGCTCCGGTCGATTTTGAAAAACAAATCCTCCCCATCCTTGATGCCAAATGCATGAGCTGCCACGCCAAGGAACACGAAGACAACGGCCGCATCAAAAAACCCAAAAGCGGACTCGCCCTCGACAGCGCCACCGCCATCATGAAAGGCGGCAAAGTCGAACCCGAAAAAACCGTCGTCGCTGGCAAAGCCGACGAAAGCTGGCTCCTCAAAAGCCTCCTCCTCCCTGAAGACGACGACATGTTCATGCCCCCCAAAGGCGACCACGTCACCCCCGAAGAACAAGCCCTGATCAAACAATGGATCGAACAAGGCGCCAACTTCGGAGCCTGGAAAGGCAACGAATAATCTTTAACCGACGCTAACCCCAACCCCTTCAAGCAACAGCGCGCCCACCTCACCGGGGGCGCGCTTTTTTGTGCCCAAACCCCGCCATTTTAATGTTTTTTTAACGCCTTCACTCCCCCTTTTAATTCGAGCAATCCCAGCCATGCCGCAGCCTTCGTCATGCAAATCATCGACTGGCTGCAACTGGCCCTCTTTCTTCTCACCCTCACCCTCATCACCAAACCCCTTGGCCTGTATCTCACCCAGGTCCTCGACCCCAACGGCCGCACCTGGCTCGACCCCGTCCTGCGCCCCGTCGAAAAACTGACCTATGCCCTCATCGGCATCCGCCCCCATCAGGAGCAGAACTGGAAGCAATACACGCTCGCCATGCTCATCTTCAGTGCCGCCGCCTGCGCCTTCACCTTCGCCATCCTCCTCCTTCAACATCAGCTTCCGCTCAATCCGCAAAACCTCCCCGCCCTAAGTCCCGCCCTCGCCTTCAACACCGCCATCAGCTTCACCACCAACACCAACTGGCAAAGCTACGGTGGCGAAACCACCCTGTCCTATTTCTCCCAGATGGTCGGGCTCACCCTGCACAACTTCACCTCCGCCGCCACCGGCATCGCCATCGCCGCCGCCGTCGTCCGCGGCATCGCCCGCTCCACCACCAACACCCTCGGCAACTTCTGGGTCGACCTCGTCCGCACCACCTACTACCTCCTCCTCCCCCTCAGCCTCCTGCTCGCCGTCTTCCTCATTTCCCAGGGCACCATCCAAAACTTCAAACCCTACGACACCGCCAACCTCATCGACCCCACCAGCGAAGTCACCACCCAAACCATCGCCCAAGGCCCCATGGCCTCACAAGCCGCCATCAAGATGCTCGGCACCAACGGCGGCGGATTCACCAACGCCAACGCCTCACAACCTTTCGAAAATCCCACCCCGCTGGCGAACTTCGTCCAGATGCTCACCATCTTCGCCATCGGCAGCGGCCTCACCTACCACCTCGGACGTGTCACCAAAAACCAGGCGCACGGTTGGGCTGTCTGGATCGCCATGATGATCCTCTTCACCGGCGGCGTTCTCACCTGTTGGTGGGCGGAATCCGCCGGCAACCCCATCCATCAACAACTCGGCATCGCCATCTCCGACGGCAACATGGAAGGCAAGGAAGTCCGCTTCGGCATCTTCAACTCCTCCCTCTTCGCCACCCTCACCACCGCCGCCTCATGCGGAGCCGTCAACGCCATGCACGACTCCTTCACCCCCATCGGGGGACTCGTCCCCCTCCTCATGATGGAACTCGGCGAAGTCGTCATCGGCGGAGTCGGTGCCGGTCTTTACGGCATGATCGTCTTCATCATCCTCGCCGTCTTCATCGCCGGACTCATGGTCGGACGCACCCCCGAATACCTCGGCAAAAAAATCCAAGCCTTCGAAATTAAAATGGCCATGACCGCCCTTCTCACCCTCACCTTCACCATCCTCGGTTTCACCGCCTGGGCCGTCGTTAGCGACTGGGGCCTCGCCGGACTCAACAACCAAGGACCCCACGGCTTCAGCGAAATCCTCTACGCCTACAGTTCTGCCACCGCCAACAACGGCAGCGCCTTCGCCGGCCTCACCGCCACCCCCACCAACGGCGATCCCCACTACAACCTCACCCTCGCCACCGCCATGCTCATCGGACGTTTTCTCATGATCATCCCCATCATGGCCCTAGCCGGCTCCCTCGCCCAAAAATCCATCACCCCGCCCGGTGCCGGAACCTTCCCCGCCCACGGCCCCACCTTCATCCTCCTGCTCGTCGTCAGCGTCGTCCTCATCGGTGCCCTCAACTTCCTCCCCGCCCTCGCCCTCGGCCCCATCGTCGAACACTTCCTCATGCACACCAACCAGTTGTTCTAACCATCCCCTTCATCCTTCCGCCTTCATCCCTTATCCTTTATCCTTTCTTCTCATGTCCACTTCCCTCTTCGACTGGCAAATCGCCCGCCCCGCCATCCCCGCCGCCTTCAAAAAGCTCCACCCCCGGCTCATGATTCAAAACCCGGTGATGGCCCTCACCCTTCTCGGAGCCATCACCACCACCTTCAGCATCTTCACCACCACCCCCGACGCGCGAGGTTTCACCCTGCAACTTTCCCTCTGGCTCTGGTTCACCGTGCTCTTCGCCAACTTCGCCGAAGCCATCGCCGAAGGCCGCGGCAAAGCACAGGCCGACACCCTCCGCAAAGCCCGCAAAGACACCACCGCACGCCGGCTCAAGTCGAACGGTAGCGAAGAAACCATCCCCGCCCAATCCCTCCAAAAAGGCGACACCGTCATCTGCGAAACCGGCGACCTCATCCCCGCCGACGGCGAAGTCATCGAAGGCATCGCCAGCGTCGACGAAGCCGCCATCACCGGCGAATCCGCCCCCGTCATCCGCGAAAGCGGCGGCGATCGCAGCGCCGTCACCGGCGGCACCCGCGTCATCAGCGACCGCATCCTCATCCGCATCACCTCCGAAAAAGGCAACACCTTCATCGACCGCATGATCTCCATGGTCGAAGGCGCGCAACGCCAGAAAACCCCCAACGAAATCGCCCTCACCATCCTCCTCACCGCCCTCACTCTCATCTTCCTCGGCGTCGTGGTCACCCTCCATCCCTTCGCCCGCTACGCCGGACTCACCCTCAGCCTCCCCGTCCTCACCGCCCTCCTCGTCTGCCTCATCCCCACCACCATCGGTGCCCTCCTCAGCGCCATCGGCATCAGCGGTATCGACCGCCTCATCCGCCGCAACGTCATCGCCACCAGCGGCCGCGCTGTCGAAGCCGCCGGTGACATCGACGTCCTCCTGCTCGACAAAACCGGCACCATCACCATCGGCAACCGCATGGCCTCCGACTTCCGCCCCGCCCCCGGCATCACCGAAGCCCAACTCGCCGACGCCGCCCAGCTCGCCTCCCTCGCCGACGAAACCCCCGAGGGCCGCAGCATCGTCATCCTCGCCAAAGAAAAATTCAACCTGCGCGCCCGCGACCTCACCACCGACAACAACAACACCCAGGCCACCTTCATCCCCTTCACCGCCCAGACCCGCATGAGCGGCGTCGACATCGACCAACGCCGCATCCGCAAAGGTGCCGCCGACTCCATCCGCCAATACATCCAACAACTGGGCGGAAGCTATCCCTCCGAAGTCACCCAACTCGTCGAAACCGCCTCACGCGCCGGCCGCACCCCCCTCGTCGTCGCCGAAGGCAACCAGGTGCTCGGCGTCGTCGAACTCAAAGATGTCGTCAAAGGCGGCATCAAACAACGCTTCGCCCAACTCCGCCAGATGGGCATCCGCACCGTCATGATCACCGGCGACAACCCCATGACCGCCGCCGCCATTGCCGCCGAAGCCGGCGTCGACGACTTCATGGCCCAGGCCACCCCTGAAGACAAACTCAACCGCATCCGCCACGAGCAAGCCCAGGGGCGACTCGTCGCCATGACCGGCGACGGCACCAACGACGCCCCCGCCCTCGCGCAGGCCGACGTCGGTGTCGCCATGAACACCGGCACCCAGGCCGCCCGCGAAGCCGGCAACATGGTCGACCTCGACAGCAACCCCACCAAACTCATCGAAATCGTCGAAATCGGCAAACAACTCCTCATGACCCGCGGTGCCCTCACCACCTTCAGCATCTCCAACGATGTGGCAAAATACTTCGCCATCATTCCCGCCATGCTCATGGCCACCTTCCCCGCCATCGCCCCCCTCAACATCATGCGCCTCGCCTCCCCCGAAAGCGCCATCCTCAGCGCCATCATCTTCAACGCCCTCATCATCATCGCCCTCATCCCCCTTGCCCTGCGCGGCGTCCCCTATCGCGCCGTCGGAGCCACCGCCGCCCTCCAGCGCAACCTCCTCATCTACGGCCTCGGCGGCCTCATCCTCCCTTTCATCGGCATCAAAGCCATCGACCTCATCATCACCACCCTCCACCTCGTGTGACACAAACTTATTGGGAGCGCCGGACTCCGGCCGGCCTCAGTGACCACCGTCCCCACCATCACCCACCCATTCAACATCCCATGAAAACCATCCTCCATCACCTCCGCGCCTCTATCGTCATCACCCTCCTTTTCACCCTCATCCTCTGCGGCCTCTACCCCCTCACCATCTGGTCCATCGGCCAGATCGCCTTCCCCCATCAAGCCAACGGCAGCCTCATCACCAACCCCCAAGGCGAACTCCTCGGCTCCACCCTCATCGGCCAGAACTTCACGAGCCCAACCTACTTCCATTCCCGCCCCAGCGCCGCCGGCCCCCATGGCTACGACGCCTCCAGCTCCAGCGGCAGCAACCTCGGCCCCACCTCCATAAAACTCGCCGACCAAATCCAGCAACGCATCACCGACTACCTCAGCAGTAACACCATTCCCCCCAACACCCCCATTCCCGCCGACGCCGTCACCGCTTCCGCCAGCGGTCTCGACCCCCACATCAGCCCCGCCAACGCCGAGCTCCAAATCCCCCGCATCGCCCGCGCCCGCAACCTCCCCGAAAATCAAATCCGCCAACTCGTTCATCAACACACCGAACCCCCATCCCTGGGCCTCCTCGCCCCCCCCCGCGTCAACGTCCTCACCCTCAACCTCGCCCTCGACCACCAAACTCCCTAACCCCAATCCCGTGGACTGCGGCAGCCCGCTGCCGCCGTAACCCCCGCAGCCTGCTGCGGCAAAAACTCAACCTCATTCCCCATCCCCTCTCGCAATCTCATCAAACCTAAAACTCGCCACCGTCCGGCACCACGCAGGCGTCACCGACTCCTTAAACGCCAGCGCACTGCACCAACGATAATCCGACGCCCGCTCCACCAACCCATGATGCACCGCATTCTGATGCACATAATTCAAGCGCGCCAAATAGCCCCGCTGCAACGTCAAATGCGTCTCCCGAAAGTTCTGCCACAGCCGCGTTCCCCCCTCCCTTCCCATCCGTCGGTTAAACTCCCGCGTCGTCACACTATGCAAATGCCGTAAAAAATTCCCCAACGACCCCGCCCCGCCCGAATCAGCCGCCGGACTATGCCCCACCAAATGATAATGATTCGATAACACCGCCCATGCCTCCAACCTCCAACCATACTTCTCCGCCAAACTCAGCAACGTCTCCTGAAACCAGTCCTTCATTTGCGGCGAATCCAGAATCGGCACCTGACCCGCCGTCCTCGCCGTCACAAAATACACCCCAGCTTCGAGCAACCGATGCGGCGGCCCATGCGGCCAGTCCCGCGTGCCCTTGCAAGCAACCTCATCTGGAACAGGGGTTTCCATCACAAAAAACCTATCCAACTCCTCCTCCACTCACAACTCATTTTCACACAAAGCTCCGTGGACTGCGGCAGCCCGCTGCCGCCGTAACCCCCGCAGCCTGCTGCGGCCATCCATCCATCCCCCCCCTCGCAGCAAGCTGCATCGCCCCAGCGGCAGCAAGCTTCCGCACTCCACAACCCATTTGCCCCCGCGCCCCACTCACCCTACCATCACCCATCCACCCACGGCACTCCTGCCATGACCCATGACCGAACTCATCCGTCCTGATCCCGATTCCCTCCTCGCGGAAGTCATGCGTCAGGAAGCCCAATCCAAGATGGGCAAACTCCACATCTTCCTCGGCATGTGCCCCGGCGTCGGCAAAACGTTCGCCATGCTGCAGGCCGCTGCCCAACGCCAGCGCGAAGGCACCAACCTCCTCGTCGGCATCGTCGAAACCCACGGCCGCCGCGAAACCGCCGACCTCCTCAACCACCTCGAAGTCCTCCCGCGCAAAACCCTCCCCCATCGCGATCACCCCCTCACCGAATTCGATCTCGACGCCGTCCTCGAACGCCGACCCGACCTCGTCCTCGTCGACGAACTCGCCCACACCAACGCCCCCGGCTCCCGCCACACCAAACGCTACCAGGACGTCCTCGAACTCCTCAGCGCCGGCATCGACGTCTACACCACCGTCAACGTCCAGCACATCGAAAGCCAGGTCGACACCGTCCGCCAGATCACCGGCGTCACCATCCAGGAAACCGTCCCCGACTCCATCCTCGACCACGCCCACGAGATCGAACTCATCGACATCAGCGTCGACAAACTCCTCGACCGCATGGCCGCTGGCAAAGTCTACCTCGGCGACCGCGCCGAACACGCCATGTCCAACTTTTTCAAGGAAGGCAACCTCACCGCCCTACGCGAAATGGCCCTGCGTTTCACCGCGGAGCACGTCGACCGCGACCTCGAAAACATCCGCCGCTCCCACCGCGTCACCAGCCCTTGGAAAACCAACGCCCGGCTCCTCCTCGGCGTCGGCCCAAGCCCCTATGCCGAAAGCCTCATCCGCTGGACCCGCCGTGCCGCCACCCGGCTCAACTGCCCCTGGCTCATCGTCTGGGTCGAAAGCACCACCACCCCAACTCCCGAAGCCCAAAAACGCCTCACCGCCTCCCTCGCCCTCGCCCGCCAGCTCGGTGCCGAAATCGTCAACGTCACCGGCGAAGACATCGCCACCGCCATCCTCCAGGTCGCCCGCGAACGCAACGTCACCCAGATCGTCGTCGGCAAACCCGGCAAACGCCGCCTCTTCCGACCCACCCTCGCCGATCAAATCATCGCCCAAAGCGGGGACATCGACGTCTGCGTCGTCCGCCCCACCCTTGCCACCAACCAAACTTCCACCCCCTCCAAAAACACCCGTCCGTTACCATCCCCCGCCACCCTCCGCGAATACGCCTGGGCCATCGGCATCACCGCCGTCACCACCCTCATCGGCTTCCCCCTTCTGCCTCTCACCGGCTACTTTTTCGTCGGCCTGCTCTTCCTGCTCACCATCATCCTCAGCTCCCTCCGGCTCACCCGCGGCCCCGTGCTCTTGATGGCCACCCTCAACGCCCTCTGCTGGAACTTCCTCTTCATCCAGCCCTACTACACTTTTCAAATTCAGAACCTGCACGACAGCCTCATGTTCGGCATGTTCTTCATCATCGCCCTCAGCATGGGCCACCTCACCACCCGCCTCCGTCAACGCGAACGGGCCGAACGCCAGCGCCAGCGCCAGACCGCCGCCCTCCTCAGCGTCACCCAAAGCGCCGCCCTTTCCGCCCAACCCGATCAAGGCCTCGCCGAAGCTCTGCGCACCATCAACGAACTCCTCAACGCCCAAACCGCCATCGTCACCCGCCACGGCGACCACACCCTCCACTCCCAACCCCACCCCGCCAGCACCTTCATCCCCACCGACAAAGAATGGGGCGTCATCCACTGGTCCTACGACAACAAAAAACCCGCCGGACGCTTCACCGACACCCTCCCCGTTTCCGACGCCACCTGGTTCCCCCTGCAAACCGCCACCAGCATCCTCGGCGTCATCGGCCTCAAACGTAACTCTGCCACCACCCTCGACTTCCTCACCCGCCAGTCCATCGAAGCCTTCGCCCTCCAGATCGCCCTCGTCCTCGAAAAAGAACACTTCATCGCCGCCATCAAACACGCCGAACTGCTCGCCCAATCCGAACACCTCCAGCGCACCCTCCTCGACAGCGTCTCCCACGAACTCAAAACCCCCCTCGCCATCATCCAAACCTCCCTCGACGCCCTCGACACTGAGCAAAATCCTTACCTCGACGAAATCCACACCGCCTCCCAACGCCTCCAACGCGTCGTCAACAACCTCCTCCAAATCACCCGCATCGAATCCACCACCATTCAGCCACAAAGCGAATGGTGCACCCTCTCCGACCTCATCCACGAAGCCCTCGACACCGTCCAGGACGACCTCACCCAGCACCCCATTCATCAACACCTCCCCGATCCCGCGCCCACCATTTCCCTCGACCCAAAAATCTTCACCCAAGCCATCGCCAATCTCATCCACAACGCCACCACCTACACGCCCCCCCAAACCCCCATCGACATCCACGCCAGCATCGAAAACCAAAAGACTCTCACCCTCACCGTCCGCGACCACGGCCCCGGCCTTCCCCCCGATTCCACCGAGAAAATCTTCACCAAATTCTACCGCCTCCCCGGCAGCCCCACCGGCGGCACCGGGCTCGGACTCTCCATCGCCCGCGCCCTCATCCGTTCCCTCAACGGCACCCTCACCGCCGCCAACCACCCCCAAGGAGGAGCCCTCTTCACCATCAAGCTCCCCGTTTCCATCCTCAACGCCGACCCATGATCCCCGCCCCACGCGCCCTCATCATCGACGATGAAATCCAGCTTCGTCGCCTGCTCCGACTCGCCCTTCAAGGCAAAGGCTACGAAGTCTTCGAAGCCGAAACCGGCTCCCTCGGCCTCAGCGAAGCCGCCTTCCGCAAACCCGACATCATCCTCCTCGACCTCGGCCTTCCCGACATCGACGGCCTCGAAGTTCTCAAACGCCTCCGCGAATGGACCGACACCCCCATTCTCATCCTTAGCGTCCGCGATCAGGAAACCATCAAAGTCACCGCCCTCGAAAACGGAGCCGACGACTACGTCACCAAACCGTTTTCCACCGTTGAGCTCGCCGCCCGCATGAGCGCTATCCAGCGCCGGCGCAAAACCGAAAGCGAACCCCTCATCACCCTCGGCCACCTCACCATCGACTTCGCCCAGCACGAAGCCCACCTTCGCGGACAGCCCCTCAAGCTTACCCCCATCGAATACCAGCTGCTCGCCCTCCTCGCCCGCAACGCCGGAAAAATCGTCACGCAAAAGCAAATCCTCACCGCCGTCTGGGGACCCAACGCCGCCGATCAGGCTCAATATCTCCGCGTTTACATCACCCACCTCCGCAAAAAAATCCCCGAGCCCGAGTCCCAAGTGAAAATCGCCAACGAACCCGGCATCGGCTACCGCCTCATCGAATCCTAACGTGACACAGGCTTGCAGCCTGTGGGTGGGTCAGGCATCCTGCCTGTCCCTTCAGGAATCGACCTCCACTTCATCATCCTTCCTCGGATAAATCGTCACCACCACAGTAGCTCCCACTTCATAGACCGCCTTGATCGTCTCCATGTTAAGCTCTGATCGAAAGTTGCCCGGTCTAGCATCCGCTTCATATCCAATATCAAACGTTCTTCGATGAGCACGATCCCAAATGCCCTTGGCGCGTTCATCCAAATGATTGACCGCACCAGTAAAAGTTAAAACCAGAGAGTCAGGACAATACGGCCCATGTCGGTTGCACTCGAATGTCGCCAAATAGCCGCCAGTGGCCTCTCCACAATAAAGATGTCGGATTTCATACTCCGATAACGCCAGAGCCAGATAATCAAGCGGCTCGCGCGAAGTCACTTCGAGATCAACATTCACAAACGATGCGGCCATGGCAATGAATGTTGAATTCCTCGAACCAACCCAATCTCAAAGCTTCTTAAACGCCGCTTCCAAACTCGCCACATCCACATTCGACTTCGGAGCCGCCTTCGCAATCCCCTTCGCCGGAGCCGCCGCCTCAATCGCCGCCGACTGCAACGCACACAACTCCTTGATCCCCTTCTTGCCCAACACCAGCATCGCCGCCAGTTGCTCATCCGTAAACGTCGACTCCTCACCACTCCCCTGAATCTCCACAAACCGACCGTCCTCCGTCATCACCAGGTTGCAATCCACCTCCGCGTCCCGATCCTCTTCATAACAAAGATCCAGCAACGCCTCATTTTTGTAAATCCCCACGCTGATCGCCGCCACCTTCCGGGTCATCGGCTGCTCCCGCAAAGTCCCCTTTGCCAACAACCGGTTGAACGCCATCGTCGCCGCCACACAGGCTCCGGTGATCGACGCCGTGCGCGTTCCGCCATCCGCCTGCAACACATCACAATCGATCCACAACGTGCGCGAACCCAACTTCTTCAAATCCACCACCGCCCGCAAACTGCGACCGATCAAACGCTGAATCTCCTGACTCCGACCATCCAGTTTCCCCCGTGAAATGTCCCGATCTTTGCGGTCCAGCGTCGAATACGGCAGCATCGAATACTCCGCCGTCAACCATCCCCCCTGCACCCCCTGCACCTTCATCCAGCGCGGCACCTCATCCTGAATCGTCGCCGCACAAATCACCCGTGTTTTGCCAAACGACACCAACACCGACCCCGTCGCATGCGGGGCAATATCCGGTTCAAACGAAATTTCACGAAGTTGGTCGGCGGCACGGGAATCAGAGCGAGGCATCAGGCAACTACGGGAAAAGACAGAAGATGGCAAGACAGAAGACACAAGACTTCGTCCGCTCAACCCCCACCATTTCCAATGACCAATGACCAATGACCAATGACCAATGACCAATGACCATGCCGACTGCCGTCTTCCGTCTTCCGTCTTCCGTCTTCCGTCTTCTGTCTTCTGTCCTGCATCGAACTCTTTTGTCTTCTGTCTTGAACTCTTTTGTCTTCCCGTGTTTCCTTCCCCCGTGTCATCCGTCACCATCTACGTCCCCGCCACCTCCGCCAACCTCGGCCCCGGTTACGACTGCCTCGGACTCGCCCTCAACCTCCACAATCGCGTCACCATCACGCGAACCACCAGCCCCGGCGAATCCCCCGCCCATCCCATGGTGGCACAAATCGCTTCCCTCTTTTTCAACCACCACCAGACCAACACCTCCCCCTTCGGCTTCACCTGGCACATTGAAGGCGAAGTCCCCCGCTCCCGCGGCCTCGGCAGCAGCGTCACCGTCCGCCTCGGCGTCCTCATGGGCCTCAACGCCCTCGCCGGCAACCCGCTCAACCGCGAAATCCTCTTCAACATCTGCACCATCGCCGAAGGCCATCCCGACAACGTCGCCCCCGCCGTCTTCGGCGGTTTCGCCCTCGCCAGCTCCACCCAGCACTTCCGTTTTGAAGTCGATCCCCGCCTCAAAGCCGTCATAGCCATTCCCGCCCTCGAAGTCGAAACCTCCCAGGCCCGCGCCGCCCTGCCGACCAGCATCCCGCACGCCGAAGCCGCCAAAAACACCGCCAACGCCGCCGTGATCGTCGCCGCCTTCGCCACCGGCCAATACGAAAAACTCGTCGGCGCTTTCCACGACTACCTCCACCAACCCTACCGACAGCACCTCATCCCTGGCCTCTTCGACACCATCAACGCCGGCATCGACGCCGGTGCCCTCGGCGGTTACCTCAGCGGCTCCGGCTCCACCATCGCCTGCCTCACCCTCAGCGAAGATCCCCAATCCATCGCCCAGGCCATGCAGGCCGCCCTTGCCGCCAAACAAATTTCCTCCCACACCCACATCCTCACCCCCGACAACCAAGGCGCCCAAGTCCAGCTCTGAAAATTATCCTTTATCCCTTATCCTTTAGCCTTTCGATATGGACTTCAAAGATCAGCTGGAAGAACTTGAGCAGTGGGCCATCGCGGTCATCCTGCACAACAAACCAGGCGTCAAAGAAAGCTTCGCCCGCTGCCTCATGCACGGCCTTTCTTGGATCTACAAAGGCCTCGTCCGGCTCCGCATCAAACTTTACCGTGAACGTTTCATTCACGACCACCACCTCGGTGTCCCCGTCATCAGCATCGGCAATCTCACCGTCGGCGGCACCGGCAAAACCCCCGTCTGCGAGCTCCTCGCCCGCGCCCTGCAAAAACACGGTCGCCGCGTCGCCATTCTCTCCCGCGGTTACAAAAGCAAACGTCAAAAACGCGTTCGCATCTGGACCAAACTTCTCGCCAAAGTCCGTGGCGAACCGCTCCCCCAAAATCCACCCCGCGTCGTCAGCGACGGCGAACGCGTCCTGCTCGACAGCCACATCGCCGGTGACGAGCCCTTCATGCTCGCCTCCAACCTCCCCGGCGTCGCCGTGGTGGTCGACAAAGACCGCGTCAAAGCCGGCATCCACGCCTTGAAAGAACTCGGCGCCGACATCCTCATCCTCGACGACGGCCTGCAATATCTCCGCCTCAAACACCGCCTCGACATGGTCCTCATCGACCGCACCGCCCCCTGGGGCAACGGCCACCTCCTCCCCCGCGGCACCCTCCGTGAACCCCCCCGCCACCTCAAACGCGCCAGCTACATCTTCCTCACCAAATGCGATGGCGGCAACAACACCGACATCATCGCCGAAATCCGCAAACACAACCGCGTCGCCGAAATCATCGAATGCCGCCACCGCCCCACCCATCTCGAAGACATCTACACCCGCGAAAAACTCCCGCTTGAATCCATCTACGGCGCCCACGTCGGAGCCGTCAGCGGCATCGCCGTTCCCGAAGGATTCGAAAACGGCCTGCGCAAACTCGGTGCCAAGGTCGACGTCATTAAACGCTTCGCCGACCACCACCGCTTCTCCGCCAAAGACATGCGCGAATTCATCGCCCGCTGCGAAAAACGCGACGTCAGCATGATTGTCACCACCGAAAAAGATTTCGTCCGATTCCCCAACATCCCCAAACCCGACGTCCCCATCGTCTTCCTCCGCGTCGAGATCGAACTCGTCACCGGCAAAGCCATCTTTGATCGCATGATCCGCATCCTCTGCGACCCAAGAGAAGTCCCCAAACCCGTCTACGGTGCCGAACTTATCGGCGTCGGTCTGCAAGAATGATTTAAATTCGGAATGCGAAGTGCGGAATGCGGATGTAACCAATGAATTCTCCACCGCCATGCCCGCTCCATCCCGCAACAACAAAAACCGCCCTTCCTCCAAGGCGAAGACGCTCTATTCCGATTCCCAGCCTCGCGAAGCACGTTTAAACAAACACGCCGTCACCGACACCGCCCTCAAATTTTACGAGGACTCCGACTTCCCCGCCCTTCTCGAAGGCAAGACCGACTCCCTCGTCCTCATCCTCGACTGCATCCAGGACCCTCACAATCTCGGTGCCTGCCTGCGCAGCGCCGATGCCGCCGGTTGCGCGTTGGTGATCATGCCCAAGGACAAAACCGCCCCCATCTCCGAAACCGTCCGCCGCGTCGCCTGTGGTGGAGCCGAAAGCATGCCCCTCGCCCGCGTCACCAATCTCGCCCGCGCCATGGACAAACTGAAAGACCTCGGCTTCTGGATCGTTGGCACCGCCGATGAATCCCCCAAATCCCTCTACCAACTCGACCTCAAAGGCAATATCGCCATCGTTGTCGGAGCCGAAGGCGAAGGCATGCGCCGTCTCACCGGCGAAAAATGCGACTTCCTGGGCCGCATTCCCATGGGCGATTCCTCCACCGTCCCCTGCCTCAACGTCTCCGTCGCCACCGGCGTCTGCCTCTTCGAAGCCGTGCGCCAGCGGCAGTAACTCCAGTTCGAGCATGTAATCTTCTCGACCATCTAAACCGGATATAGCCCGCTTAGAGGAGATATTCCCTCCGCGTCGAATCGCTATTAGAGACATCAAAGGCGTCGGACCTGAAGTCGGCGAATACATGAAGGACTTCGGTGACCGCACTTGGACAGAGGTGGATCGTCGAAGCTACCGTTGTCATAATGATGTTTACTGTCTAATGGATCATGAAACACTGATCCACTACATTGCGGGCTTCATGCGCATCGACCTTCAGGATAATTTTTCGAGGTGCGATGATTTTTTGATTTTTTTGTGTCTGGTGATGAATTTTGTGACTTCTGTGAATTGCTAACAACTGATCAAACAAAATACATCGTGCAATTCGTTGATCACTTCATCTACGACGAATATTTTTCTGATCAGCGAGATGGCTACATGGTAAACCGTGAAACAATTCTCCAGAACTTGGCCTAGTTGGTAGGTAGCGACAGAATAACGACGATTCGATAATCTATTCTTAACATCACCCAATCACCCCAAACCTCACCAACAGCAGCCCCACCACCCCCGCAGCCCCGATCCCCGCGACACTCAGCGACTGTTTCATCACCATTGTCGCCGCTCCCATCGCATCGCTACGCGAACCTTGCGACAACACCAGCCTCCCAGGCTGCGAAAACGGCCAGACCAAATGCTTCACGCCCGGTGGCAGCGCAGCTCGCAATTCCTTCGTATCCGCGTAGTCAACCTCTCGCGTAATCTCCCCAAACGCATACACCTCATCGCCAGCCAGCAGTCGCTCCTCCACATACCGAAACTTCGCATCCGAAGGTTCCTCCTGAACCTCATCCTCCGGCGGTCCCTCCATCGGCTTAGGCGTCTCTCCATACCAGATGCTGCGATGGGCCGTCATCGCCTCCACCCCCGCCGCCCATACCGCACAAGTCGCCGTCCGATCCGTCACCAGCAACGGCATGTCACAGTAAAACTCCTCCTTCAGCCTCCAGGTCCACCCCTTCACCGGTCCTGTCTCTCCTTTGGTTTTCCTTCGACGTTCCCGTTTCTCCACTTTGGCCGAATACCAGCAACACGGTTTTCCCGTCAACGCCCCCGACACCGGACCCGTCAACAACTCCTCCACCCGACCCTCGATCGCCACCAGTCCCCGCGCCACGTCTCCAATCGAACTCACCTTCACATCAAAAATGGCTTTTGACCGCTTCCACTCCCTGCGAGCCTGCACCACGCCCGTCAGCAGAAACACCCCCGGCATCAAACACAAAAATAAAAACACCCCCAACGGCACCCTCTGAATGAACTCCACCATGCGCTCCAATTGTTGATCCATCGCTGCTTGTGACCACCCTCAAGGCAACAACTCCCCCATCCACCGCGTAATTCATTCCGTCCCATCGCCATCGTGGGTTGTCTCACGTCATCATTCCGCCATAATGCCAGCGAACATGCCCATGCCCGATTCCGATTTCGAAACCGCACCCGATTCTACCGCCCAGCCACCCCGCCTTCTCTACTGCCGCTGTGCTTACGCCCAGGTCGTTCCCCAGCAGGTGAAGGATAGCGTCCTGGAAAAACTCTGCGAATCCGGCGCCAGCTTCGAATCCGTCGCCGACCTCTGTGAAATGGCCGCCCATCGCGACCCGCGTCTCCAGGCCTTCGCCACCCAAACCCCGTTGCGCATCGCCGCCTGCTATCCCCGCGTCGTGCGCGGCCTGTTCCAGCAATGCAACGCCACCCTTCCCCAGGACGACGACCAAATCCAAATCCTTAACATGCGCACCCAATCCCCCGAAGAAATCGCCGCCGCCATGCTCGACTCCCCCCCCGTTTAGCCCTTCCCACCCGGCTCCAATCCTGCTAATTTTCAATAGGCCATGATCACTCACACCGCCCGCCCGCTCCGCATCGTCCTCTACGAAGGCGAAGGTTCCATTACCCTCAGCCCCGCTGCACGACTCCAGGTCATGGCCGCGTTGCTCGACAAAGGTTACGCCGTCACCCGCAGCACCTCCAACAACCGCAGCGGCAACGCCTTCCCCCATGACGACCGCAGCCTGCTCGTCCTCGGCTCCTTCCCCGATAAACAAGCGCCTGACCTCGAAGACGCCAGCGGCAAAATCACCATCGAAGCCCGCGACATCACCGGACTCGAACCCGACGCCATCGTTTCCCTGGTTGAAAAAACCCGCGGCGAAACCCCCATGAACCAGCCCGGCATCTGGAAACCCTGGTTCCCCGTCATCGACTACTCCCGCTGCACCAACTGCATGCAGTGCCTCAGCTTCTGCCTCTTCGACGTTTACGGCACCAGCAGCGACGGCAAAATTCAGGTCCAGAACAACGACAACTGCAAAACCAACTGCCCCGCCTGCTCCCGCGTCTGCCCCGAAGTCGCAATCATGTTCCCCAAATACCAGACCGGCCCCATCAACGGCGACCAGGTCAACGACGAGGACATGCGGCGCGAAAAAATGAAGGTCGACATCAGCAGCCTCCTCGGTGGCGACATCTACGCCCGACTCCGCGACCGCAGCGCTGCCGCCAAATCCCGCTTCAGCAAAGAGCGCAGTCCAGACAAAGCCCTCGAAGAACGCAAAAAGTGTCTCACCAAGATGGTCTCCGACGGATTCATCCCCGCCGAAGTCCTCGCCGCCCTTCCTTCCCCCGAAGAAATCATGCGCAAAGCCGAAGAAGCCAAAGCCAAAGCCCAGACCGCGCTTGGGGCCTGATCTCAGATCTCCAATCAAAAATCTCAAATCATCAATCATCAATTCCCTCATGACGTGGACCCGCCGTAAATTCCTCCTCGCCTCCGCCTCCACCCTGGCCCTCCAGCAGGCCCTTCGCGCTCAATCGTTGCCCCCCACCGTCTCCCGTCTCAATCCCCTCGCTGAAGCCCCCGACTGGAACGCCCTCGAAACCTTCGCCAATACCCTGCCTCGCGAGGCCTTCGAACGCGCCATCACCAAAATCTACAACGACACCTCCGCCTTTCCCCTTCCCTGGACCATCGAAGGCGACAACCTCGTGGTCCAAACCACCTCCCCCACCACCACCCGGCCAATCCCCTTTCTCTCCGCCGGACAAAAACCCAAAAAGCCCACCCGCTACTGGCGCGCCCCCACCGAACTCCCGGCACTCACCGCCATCGACCCACCGCTCAAAGGCCTCCACATCGCCCTCGATCCAGGCCACATCGGCGGCGGCTACGCCCAAATGGAAGAACGCTGGCTCACCATGGACAACGGCGCCACCGTCGTCATGGAAGGCAGCCTCGTCCTCCAGGTCGCCAACCTCCTCAAACCCCGCCTCGAAGCCCTCGGTGCTCAAGTCACCCTCGTCCGCAGCCAGGACGCCCCCGTCACCACCGCCAAACTCGAAGACTTCCACGAACTCGCCAAAAAAATCCTCAACGACGCCGGCATCCCCGACCCACCAGCCACCTACACCGACCGACTCGACGAGCGCCGCATCATCAGCATCCAGTGGCAGGCCGAAAAACTCTTCTATCGCGTCAGCGAAATCCGCGCCCGCGCCCATCGCGTCAACCACGACCTGCGACCCGATCTTGTTCTTTGCCTTCACCTCAATGCCGAGGCCTGGGGCGATCCACAAACCCCCGCTTTCGTTGACAAAAATCATCTCCATCTCCTCGTCAACGGCTGTTACGGAGCCGACGAACTCCAATACCAGGACACCCGCTTCGAGATGCTCACCCGTCTCTTCCAGCAGACCCACGATGAAGAACTTCCCCTCGCCGACATCGTCGCCAGCGAACTCGCCAACACCACCCAACTCCCTCCTTACACCTACACTTCAAAGAACGCCCGCCGCGTCACCGAGAACCCCTACGTTTTCGCCCGCAATCTGCTCGCCAGCCGCCTCTATCAATGCCCCGTGCTCTACTTCGAGCCCTACGTGATGAACCACGAGCAGACTTATAAACGCCTCACCCTCGGACATTACATCGGTAGAACCCTGCTCGACGACCAGCTCGTCACCAGCCCCCTTGAAGACTACACCCGAGGCGTCATTCGCGGCCTGAGAAAATACTACACCAAAACCCGCCAGCCCAGCTAACTCATTTAGCCTTTATCCTTTAGCCTTTCCATATGTTCCTTCTCATCGGCTGCGGCTACATTGGCGAACGCGTCGCCGACCTCCTCCATCAATCCGGCCACTCCCTCGCTGCCGTCACCCACTCCCAAGAATCCGCCGCCAAACTTCGCAGCACCAAACCCTACCCCATCCTCACCTCCGACGTTAGCAACCACGTCAACCTGCAACACCTCGCCACCCAACTCCCCGACGCTCCCACCAAAATCCTCCACTGCGCCTCCTCCAATCGCGGCGGCCCCAGTCAATACCAGCGCGTCTTCGTCCACGGCTGCCAAAACCTCATCAAAACATTCCCCGACGCCCACCTGCTCTTCACCAGCAGCACCAGCGTCTACCCCCAACTCGACGGCAGCGAAGTCACCGAAACCACCTTCGCTGAACCCACCGCCCGCACCAGCCAGCTCCTCCGCGACGCCGAACAAATCGTGCTCGCCCATCACGGCACCGTCGCCCGACTCGCGGGTCTCTACGGTCCGCACCGCTCTTTTGTCCTCAAACAATTCATCGAAGGCACCGCCGCCATCGAAGGCAATCACGGCGAGGGACGCTGCCTCAACCAGATCCATCGCGAAGACGCCGCCCGCGCCCTCGTCCATCTCTTCAACCTCTCGCCATCCGGCATTTTTAACGTCGTCGACCAACACCCCCTCAACCAGCGCGACTGCTACCTGCAACTCCAAACCCTCTTCAACCTCCCGCTCCCGCCGACCACCGAACCGAACCACGAACGCAAACGCCCTTGGACCCACAAGCGCGTCTCCAGCGCCAAATTGCAGTCCAGCGGATTCACCTGGCGTTACCCCAGCTATCTCGACGCCCTCAAAAACGATCCCGAACTGATACCATCCATCCTTGCATTAGTGCCCAGTCCAGCGCATCCACTAGGTGCCCATGACCACTGACCCCGCCCAGCCCCAACCCTCCACCTCGCGCCGCCCGAGCAACATCGTGCTCATCGGCCTCATGGGCTCCGGCAAAACCACCGTCGGCAAACTCGTCGCCCACAGCCTCGGATTCAGCTTCATCGACACCGACGAAATCATTGTCAAAAACGCCGGCAAACCCATTCCCGACATCTTCGCTGCCGAAGGCGAAACCGGCTTCCGCCAGCACGAAACCGCCGCCCTCCAACAGCTCCTCAACCAACTCCAGCAACACGCCGTCATCGCCACCGGCGGTGGCATCGTCACCCGGCCCGAAAATCTCCCGCTTCTCAAACAACTCGGCTATGTTGTCTGGCTCTACGCCACCCCCAACACCCTTCACCATCGCACCGCCCACAGCGACGACCGCCCCCTGCTTCGCAATGCCGATCCCGCAGGCACCTTGCGTAACCTTCTTGAAGCCCGCGCCGACCTTTACAAACTCGCCAGCGATCTAAAAATCACCACCGACGACCTCTCCGCCCACGATGTCGCCTACGGCGTCTCCGAATCCGTCCGCGTCGAATTCGCCAAACAGTCCGCCTAGCCCCGTTGCCTCTTTCGCGACCATGTAATCACTCCGTTGTCACATGAAATGACCACCGGAGCATTAAAAAAACCAAACCCTTCGTTTGTGCTTGGCAATCACCTGCGTGCGTGGGTAGAGTCGTTTCCATCCACGACAACCCAGCCGATCAACCCGGCTGATTTTTTCAACGGCATAGGCAAAAAATTCGCGAATGGCAGGTCGATACAGAATCCTCGAACAGCTCGGAGCTGGCGGCGTCGGTGCCGTCTTTAAAGCCTACGACACCCAGCTCAACCGCTACGTCGCCGTCAAGCGCCTCCTCAGCCGCGAAGAAATCGAAGCCCACGAAGACCGCACCGACACCCTCGTCAAAGAAGCCGGCTCCCTCGCCGCCCTTCAGCATCCCAACATCGTTTCCGTCTACGATCTTGCCACCGACGAAGAAGGTTTCTTCATCGTCATGGAACTCCTCGAAGGCGAAACTCTCGCCGACTGGATCCACACCTCCGGCGTCCTCACCCTTCCCGACTTCTACGAACTCGCCACCCAGACCCTCGAAGCCGTCCTCACCGCGCATCATCAAAGCATTCTCCATCGCGACCTGAAACCCGAGAACCTCAAAGTTCTCCGACTCCCCGGCGGTCGCCTCCAGGTCAAAGTTCTCGACTTCGGCCTCGCCCGACTCTCCTACGGCGCCCGCAAAATGACCGAAGATCAAAGCGGCAACATCTTCGGTTCCATCTACTACATGGCCCCCGAACAGTTGCAGCGCCTGCCCGTCGATGGACGCACCGACCTCTACGCGCTCGGCTGCATGTTCTACCAATCCCTCAGCGGCTACCGACCTTTCGAGCATCAGGACATCCAAAGCGTCATCCAGCTCCATCTCCAGCATCTCGTCCATCCCCTTCGCACCGTCGCGCCGCACGTCCCCCAGCCCATCTGCGATTGGGTCATGTGGCTCTTCAATCTCGACCCCGCCCACCGACCCGCCAGCGCCCAGCAAGCCCTCGACACCCTTCGCGAAATTCACAAAGCCGGCTGGTTCAAAGTCTCCGAATCCGTCCCGATGGCCATCCCCGTCGCCGTGGCCGTCTCCTCAAATCCCAACCGGCCCACCGGCAGTCAGCGCCTCGTCCGCGGACCCGGTTCCTCCCAGCGTTTGTCCGGTCAACCCACCGGAGCCCTCAACCGACGCCCCCCCACTGCCTCCGTTCCCGGTGCCCGACCCGCCTCAGGTCCTATCCAAAAAACCAAACCCAAAAAAGACGCCGAAGAAACCACCCAACTTCCCTTCTGGATCTGGCCTGCCGGAGCCGCCGTCCTCGCCATCATCATCTGGTCCCTCTGGCCCAAAGGCGATGACAAACCCACCACCGCGCCCGCCGTTGCCACCGCCCCGGTGGCATCATCCGCTCCCATCCCTCCCGCCGCCACCCTCGCCACGCGTCCTCCCGACCTCATCTTCCCTGACAACATTGTCCACCTCCGCGCCGGCGAAAACATGATCGCCCCCGGCAACAAGACCCCCATCCAAAACAACGACACCGTTCAAACCTGGAACGACACCACCAAAAAAGACCTCTCCTTCACCGCCCAAGGCAGCCCTCCCCGCTATCTCTTCGACAAACCAGAAGGCCTCAACCACCGCATCGGCTTCCTTCGACTCCAGCCCGGCAACCTATTGCTCCATCGCATGGCCAGGGACAAATCCGCCTACAAAACTTATCCCATGGCCCCCGGCACCAAACGCCAGGGCCTCACCGCCATCATCGTCGCGCGACCCGACCCCACCGCCCAGGAAATCAACCTTCTGCAAATCGGCGATCAGGACAACCTAGCCAGCCTCACCGTCAAAGCCTACCCCAGCGGCGAATTCCGCGCCATCGCCCAGGTCGGCAAAGACCGCAAAGAAGCCAAAATCACCGGACGCAAAGTCAAAATCTACTCCATCCTCAGCGTCGTCTGGGACGCCACCACCAACAAACTCAGCTTCAACATTCGCAGTCAGGACGGCGGCAAAACCCTCGGCAGCGGCGACGCCCCACCCAAGCCCCCCATTTTCAACGACATCCGTCTCCCCGCCGCCGCCGCCGAAGCCAACTACAACGGCGACATCGCCGAACTCATCGTCTGGCCCTACGCCATGGAATCCGAACAACGCAACGTCCAGGACTGGCGCCTCTCCCAGCACTACTTCACCAATCCCGGCACCCGCTATTAAGTCTAAGCCCGCCCCTTTCATCCCGTTCTCTCCACGCCCCCTTAGTCAGTATTGATCTGTGATCATCTGCGGAAATCTGTGACCATCTGTGCCAAAAAAGAACTCTCCTTAACCTCCAGAAAATTCCTTCTTCACAGATTCTCACAGATACCCACAGATTTTCACCGATAATATCTCTGACACCACAATCTCCAGTTTGAATACCGCCGCCACCCTCATCGCCGCCGCCGAAACCCTCAGCCGCACCCTCGCCCCCCTCTCCTTTAGCGCCCCCGTCAGTCATATCTACAATCCGCTCGACTACGCCGCCGCTGCCCACGCCACCTACCTGCGCCGTTTCGCCAACACCAAAAAGCGCATCATCTTCCTCGGTATGAATCCCGGTCCTTTTGGCATGACCCAGACCGGCGTCCCCTTCGGCGAAATCCCCTCCGTCCGCGACTGGATGAGGATCCACGAACCCATCGGCAACCCCGCCATCGAACATCCCAAACGCCCCATCCTCGGCTTCGACTGCCCGCAAAGTGAAGTCAGCGGTCGCCGTCTCTGGGGCCTGTTCGCCGAAAAATACGGCACGCCTGAAAACTTCTTCGCCGACCACTTCGTCGCCAACTACTGCCCCCTCGTGTTCATGTCCGCCACCGGGGCCAACCTCACCCCCGACAAACTCAGCGCCACCGAAATGGCCCCCGTCCACAGCGCCTGTCTCGACCACCTCAAAACCCTCGTCGAAATCCTCCAGCCTGAGTGGCTCATCGGCGTTGGCGGATTCGCCGAAGGCCGCGCCCTCCTCCTTCAAGACCAGTTCCCCAAATTAAAAATCGCCCGCATCCTCCACCCCAGCCCCGCCAGCCCCGCCGCCAACAAAGACTGGTCCGGCAACGTCACCCGCAAAATGCATGAACTCGCCCTCTGGTAGTCAAAAAGGACCGCGAAGTTTTACTTCGCCTACTTTAGCCTTTAGCCTTCATCCTTTCTAATCCCTGCTCCAATTTTCACTTTTCACCCCCCCACTCCCTCTCTAACCTCATCACCATGGACAACGTCAGACTCGGCATCGTAGGACTCGGAAACATGGGCAAGACACACCTTGCCAACATCCGTGCAGGAAAAGTCACCGGACTTCGCGTCACCGCCCTCTGCGAAAGCGTCGGCACCCTCCCTCCCCTCGTTGAAGGCGAAACTCCCTTCACCGACGTCGAAGCCATGATCCACAGCGGCAAAATCGACGCCATCCTCATCTGCACCCCCCACTTCTCCCACACCACCATCGGCATCTCCGCCCTCAACGCCGGCCTGCACGTCCTCGTCGAGAAACCCATTTCCGTTCACAAAGCCGACTGCGAACGCCTCATCGCCGCGCACACCAACAAAAAGCAGGTGTTCGCCGCCATGTTCAACCAGCGCACCAACGCCACCTTCAAAAAAGTCAAAGACCTCATCGACTCCGGCGAAATCGGCGAAGTCCGCCGCATTCATTGGGAAGTGACCAATTGGTTCCGCACCAACTACTACTATGCCACCGGCGGCTGGCGCGGCACCTGGAAAGGCGAGGGCGGCGGAGTCCTCATGAATCAGTGCCCACACAACCTCGACCTCTTCCAATGGCTCTTCGGCATGCCCGACACCATCCGCGGCTTCTGCCAGTTCGGTCGATTCCACGAAATCGAAGTCGAAGACAACGTCACCGCCTACATGGCCTACAAAAACGGCACCACCGCCACCTTCATCACCTCCACAGGTGAAGCCCCCGGCGCCAACCGCCTTGAAATCATCGCTGAACAAGGCCGGCTCACCATCACCGACGGCACCCAAATCCACTCCCAGCGCAACCGCCAGCCCATGGGCAAATTCTGCATGGAAGCCGAAGCCGCCTTCGCCGCTCCCGAAACCTGGAGCATGAACATCCCCGTCGATCAAAGCGGTGGTCAGCACAACGAGATCCTGCAAAACTTCACCAACGCCATCCTCAAGGACGAGCACCTCCTCTCCCCCGCCGAGCAAGGCATCTACAGCGTGGAACTGGCCAATGCCATCCTCCTCTCCACCTGGCAGGACAAAACCATTGAACTCCCCTTCGACTCCGCCGATTACGAAAAACTCCTCATCGAAAAAGGCGAAGCCAGCACCTTCCAGAAAACCAAAGTCGTCGCCAAAGCCACCTCCGACGACTTTGCAAAGAGCTTCAAGTGACCAACTTGACATAGGTCCTCGGAATTGGCGCAATCTTTTACTGCCGCCGAAAACAGTCATTCTGTTTTTAGGTGGAGAACCATGTTATGTTACCGGTGATCAATCAATCCAAGTGGCCAGTGTGGTGCGCAAAGAAAGCGTTGCCCATGCAAGAAGCGTCTTTTGCATTGGAAACCTGCTACTACGGAGCGGGCTGGCGCACCCGTCCTGGCACACTTCTGCTGACAGATAAGGAGCTCATTCACCACTCCTATTCATGGCGAGACACACATTACGCGATGTTTGAGCCGAGTCTGCGCGTCACGATTCCGATGATTGACGTCGCGCACGTTGCTCCCCTGCGCCTCAAATTTGGATGGCGGTTGCTCCACGGAAATCCTCAATCATGTTTCCGCATGTTCATGCAAGATGGAACGCACCACGACCTGCTTTTACAACGCTCTGGCGAAGAATTTCGAAGTTCGCTTTCGTCTCGCGGGATTCCAATCGAGCCGGAAATATACGCCGTCTAGCCCCCACGCTTCCTCCCCCTCCTCGACGGCGCTCCTGCCAGCACCACCTTCACCCCCAGCGCCTCAAACCGCGCCACCATCTCTGGCGGAGCCTTGTCATCGGTGATCAAGACATCCACCCTCGACACCGGCGCAAAACAATAAGTGCTCCTCGCACCAAGCTTGCTGTGATCCGCCAGCAAAATCACCCGGTCCACCCGCTCAATCAGCCGCTCCTTCAACACCCCGTGACCATGGTTCGCGTCCATCGCCCCACGCTCCGGGTCCAGCGCGTCCACTCCTAAAAACGCCGTGCGGATCACAAATCGCCGCGACGCATCCTCCGCCATCGACCCCGTATAGCTGCGCGACGAATTTTCGTAGTGCCCCCCCGTGCACACCAGCGTCACCTCCGGCCGCTCCGCCAGCCGCATCACCACATGATGCGCATTTGTCACCACCGTCATCGGCATCGCCGGTAAAAAATCCGCCAGCCGCAACACCGTCGAACTCGCATCCAAAAAAATCGTCTCCTTCCTTCCGATCCAACCCGCCGCCAGTTGCGCAATCCATTCCTTCTCCTGCGAATTGTGCGCCGTCCGTTCCGGCAACGGCAACTCAAACCGATCCGAATCCGGTCGCGCCGCCCCCCCATGATTACGCACCAGCCGACCCAGCTTCTCCAGCGCCGTCAGGTCCTTCCTGATCGTTTCATCCGACACCCCAAACTCCGCCACCAAATCCGCATTTCGGACAAAACCGTCATTTTGCACCCTCTGCAAAATCAAATGTTGGCGTTCGCTGGTCATCATAACGAAAAAAAGCATAAAAAACTTCCCCAACAAAAGCCAACCAAATCCTTTTCAATCCCAAGGAATTTTCACCGATTTTCTTGGGTTTCATCACTCAAAGATCCAATCCCACGCCGATCAATTGGGTTTTATTGGAAATGCCCTCACCTAACTCGTTCACCCTCAACAAAATAATGCTTTTCGAAAAGCAACGTTTTCCTCACAATCGGCGTTCTTAAATCCAGTCCGGGAATTTTCCAACACGCATTTCCCGACTCAGAAATCCAACCCTAAACGTCATGAATCCAATCAAACATTGCACCTCACTCGCTCTGGCAACCGCATTCGCCCTCAGCCTCACCACCACCATCCCTTCCTCCCTCACCGCCGGAACCACCGACGCCAAAAACGTCGCCCCCGTCACCCCCGAAGCCACTTTCACGTCCGAATCCTGGTGGACGATGAAAGCCCACCTCGGTTACGAAAGCCTTCACGTCTACCGCGGTGTCGACTCCTCCGGCGGACTCCCCATCATCTGGGGCGCGCTCGATCTCACCCTCTTCGACGCCCTCAACCTCAGCCTTTTTAAGGGCAATGACTTCGACGGCGACTACAACGAACTCACCCCCACCATCTCATTCACCCACGACCTCGGATTTGTCTCGGCTACCGCGGGACTCATCTGGTATACCTTTCCAGATGAAGACGGTCTTGATAGCGAAGAATACTTCCTCAAGCTCAGCCGCGACCTCCCCGCCGGCTTCAACGCCTCCCTCTGGCTGTCCTACAACCCCAACGCCAGCGGCTGGTATAACGAGTTCAAAGTCAGCCATCTACTCCCGCTTACCGACCGACTCAGCCTCGCCACCTCCACCACCCTCGGCTGGTCAGAAGGCCAACGCTCTGGTGGTTCTGGACTCGACAACCTCACCTTCGCCGTCGGACTCCCCATCACCCTCACCAAAAACCTCACCCTCACCCCCCTTGGTGGCTACGCCTTCGCCCTCGAAGCGCTTGAAAGCGACGACGAAGCCTGGGCCGGCATCACCCTGACCCTTCAGTTCTAAGCAATTCAACCCACTCCACGCACCCACCCTTAACCCGCACCCGCTTCCTCCCATGAACCCATACCTCGCAGAATTCATTGGCACCGCCATCCTCATCCTCCTCGGCAATGGCGTCGTTGCCAACGTCGTGCTCAACCGCAGCAAAGGCCAGAACGGCGGTTGGATGGTCATCACCGCCGGATGGGGACTCGGCGTCGCCTTCGCCGTCTACTCCGTCGGCCGCATCTCCGGCGCCCACATCAACCCCGCCGTCACGCTCGGCCTCGCTTCAATCGGCGACTTCGGATGGGACCTCGTCCCCGGCTACATCGCCGCCCAGGTCGCCGGAGCCGCCGCCGGAGCCACCCTCGTCTGGCTTACCTACCTTGCCCACTGGGCAGAAACCCCCGACGAAGGCGGCAAGCTCGCCTGCTTCTCCACGAGTCCCGCCATCCCCAACAACACTGCCGCCTTCATCACCGAATTCATCGGCACTGCCATGCTCGTCTTCGGTGTTCTCGCCATCGGCAGCATCGCCAAAGGCATTCCCGACACCACCACCGCCGAAGCCATCCCCGCTTCCCTCGTCGGCATCGTCGCCAACTGGTGGAGCCCCCTGCTCGTCGGCCTGCTCGTCGTTTCCCTCGGCCTCTCCCTCGGTGGACCCACTGGCTACGCCATCAACCCTGCCCGCGATCTCGGACCCCGCATCGCCCATCAACTCCTCCCCATCGCCGGCAAAGGCAGTTCCAACTGGTCCTACGCCTGGATCCCCATCATCGCCCCCATCGTCGGCGGCATCGCCGGAGCCCAACTCCACCGCCTTCTCATCCCCTAAAAAATCCTACTCCTACTCTTCCTCCTACTCTTACTCCTCCTCCTAAATTTCATCCCTCATCCTTCATCCTTCATCCTTATGAAATTCATCCTCGCACTCGACCAGGGCACCACCAGCTCACGCGCCATCGTCTTCGCCCACGACGGCTCCATCATCGCCAGCGCCCAGCAAGAATTCACCCAAATCTTCCCCCAGGCCGGCTGGGTCGAACACAACGCCAAAGAGATCTGGGACAGCCAGCTCACCACCGCCCGTGAAGCCCTCGAAAAAGCCAAACTCAAAGCCGCCGACATCGCCGCCATCGGGATCACCAACCAGCGCGAAACCGCCGTCATCTGGGATCGCAAAACCGGCGAACCCATCGGCAACGCCATCGTCTGGCAGGACCGGCGCACCTCCAAATTCTGCGATGAACTCAAAGCCGCCGGACACGGCGAAATCATCCAGCAACGCAACGGCCTCGTCATCGACGCCTACTTCGCCGGCAGCAAAGTCCGCTGGATGCTCGACAACATTCCCGGCGCCCGCGACCGCGCCAACAACGGCGAACTCGCCTTTGGCACCATCGACTCCTGGCTGATCTGGAACCTCACCAACGGCAAAGAACATCTTACCGACGTTACCAACGCGTCGCGCACCATGTTCTACAACCTCCACGAAAACGCCTGGGATGACGACCTTCTCAAAATCCTCGACATTCCCCGCCAGCTCCTCCCCGAAATCCGCTCCTCCAGCGAAGTTTACGCCGAAACCGCCGAAGGCCTCTTCGACGCCCCCATCAAAATCGCCGGCATCGGTGGCGACCAGCAGGCCGCCCTCTTCGGCCAGAACTGCTTCAAACGCGGCATGGCCAAAAACACTTATGGCACCGGCTGCTTCATGCTCATGAACATCGGCGACCAGCCCAGCATGTCCAAACACAAGCTGCTCACCACCGTCGCCTGGCAACGCAATGGCAAAACCGACTACGCCCTCGAAGGCAGCATCTTCATCGGTGGCGCCGTCGTCCAATGGCTGCGCGACGGACTCGGCATCATCGAATCTTCCAACGAAATCGAAGCCCTCGCCGCCTCCGTCGAAGACTGCGGCGGCGTCTATCTCGTCCCCGCCTTCGCCGGACTTGGAGCTCCTCACTGGGATCAATATGCCCGAGGCACCATCACCGGCCTCACCCGCGGCACCACCAAAGGCCACATCGCCCGCGCCGCCCTCGAAGGCATCGCCTTCCAGGTCGCCGACATCCTCGAAGTCATGAAACAAGACTCCGGCATCGACATGAAAGAGCTCCGCGTCGACGGCGGCGCCTGTGCCAACAACCTCCTCATGCAATTCCAGGCCGACATCCTGCAAACCCCGGTTGTCCGACCCAAAATCATCGAAACCACCGCCATGGGAGCCGCCTATCTCGCCGGTCTCGCCGTCGGATTCTGGAACACCGATGCCGACGTCGAAAAAGCCTGGCAAGTCGACCGCATTTTCGAACCTCAAATGCCCCCCGAAGAAGCCGCCCATCGCCGCGAACGCTGGGACGAAGCCCTCAAACGCGCCGGCGACTGGGAAGAACATTCCACCCTCAAAGGCAAAGCAGTTCCTTAAAGTCGGAAGTGGGAAGGCGGAGGTCGGAAGTAAAAGCTCCGCCTCAGAAACTCCCGCCCACCCCAGAAAATCCCCCATCTCTCTTAGACCCCCTCCATCAAGCCCAAAACACCCGCTCACGGCCCCAAACACCCACTTACCGTATCTAAATGCTCACTCACCGCATCCAAACGACCGCTCACTGGACCTAAACGGCCATTCACTACACCTTAACGGCCGCGGATGGTCTCTAAATAAAAACACACCTACTTGTAGCAATTCATTGATGTTGAGATAGTTGCATCCAAACAATTGCTCCTAAACACCCTGATCCCCGCAAACCCACCTCCGACTTCCGACTTCCGACTTCCGACTTCCGACTTCCCCTTAGCCCTTATCCTTTATCCTTTATCCTTTCTATGAACCGCCCGACTTCCCTCCAACAACTCGCCGCCCAAACCACCCCCTGGGACATCGCCATCATCGGCGGTGGAGCCACCGGCATGGGCATCGCCGTTGACGCCGCCTCGCGCGGCTACTCCGTCATCCTCCTCGAACAACACGACTTCGGCAAAGGCACCTCCAGCCGTTCCACCAAACTCGTCCACGGTGGCGTCCGTTACCTCCAGCAAGGCAACATCTCCCTTGTTATGGAGGCCCTCAAAGAACGCGGCCTCCTCTTGCGCAACGCCCCCCACCTTGTCCACGACCTCGCCTTCATCGTGCCCAACTACGCCTGGTGGGAAACCCCCTTCTACGGCATCGGCATGAAAATCTATGACATGCTCGCCGGCAAATACGGCTTTGGCCCCTCCCAAATCCTCTCCCGCGACGAAGTCCTCGAAAAAATCCCCACCCTCGAAACCGACGGACTGCGTGGCGGCGTCAAATACCACGACGGCCAGTTCGACGACTCCCGACTCCTCATCAACCTCGCCCAAACCGCCGTCGAACAAGGCGCCTGTCTCATTAACTACGCCCGCGTCACCGGCTTCACCAAAGACGAAGGCTACTACCTCAACGGCCTCACCTTCACCGACCAGGAATCCGGCACCACCCACACCATCCAGGCCAAATCCATCATCAACGCCACCGGCCCGTTCTGTGACGCCGTGCGCAAAATGGACGACACCAAAGCCACCGACATCATCTCCCCCAGCCAGGGCGTTCACATTGTCCTCAGCCGCGATTTCCTCCCCGGCAACACCGCCATCATGGTCCCCCACACCCGCGATGGACGTGTCATGTTCGCCATCCCCTGGCACGGCCACGCCCTCGTCGGCACCACCGACACCGCCATCACCGACACCCCCCTTGAACCTCTCGCCCTCGACGAAGAAATCACCTTCATCCTCGAAACCGCCTCCAGCTATCTCGCCAAGGACCCCACCCGCGACGACATCCTTAGCGTCTTCACCGGCATCCGTCCCCTAGTCAAAGCCGGCGACGCCAACAACACCGCCGCCCTGTCCCGCGACCACACCATCCACATCGCCAGTTCCGGCCTCCTCACCATCGCCGGCGGCAAATGGACCACCTATCGCAAAATGGCCGAAGACGCCGTCGACCACGCCATCGTCCTTGCCCACATCGAAGAACGTCCCTGCATCACCAAAGACCTTCACCTCCACGGCTTCCACCAGCACTCCGCCAACTTCGGCGAACTCTCCTACTACGGCTCCGACGCCCGTTCCATCGAGCAACTCATTCGCGACAACCCCGACCTCGGCAAACCACTCCACCCCGACCTCCCCATCGTCGCCGCCCAAGTCATCTGGGCCGCTAGGCATGAAATGGCCCGCACCGTCGAAGACTTCCTGGCCCGCCGCACCCGCGCCCTCTTCCTAAACTCCAAAGCCTCCCAGTCCATGGCCCCCGAAGTCGCCCGACTCCTCGCTCAAGAGTTACACCAAGACGAAACCTGGCAACAACTCCAGCTCGCCGACTTCGAGAAAACTCTGGTCGCCTTTCAAGCCCCCAAAGCCAACTAAGTTCAAACCACAAATGGACACGAATTTACACGAATAGTTTCTTCTGAATTTTTATCTGTGTTTATCTGAGTCCATCTGTGGTTCTTAGATGTTAAAGCTCAAGTCCACTAACCACAGATGGACTCAGATAAACACAGATAGCTTCCGTTAATTAACTCCCTATTCGTGTAAATTCGTGTCCATTCGTGGTTTAACTCCCCCTCCTCACCCCCACCCGCCTGACGCCCTCATCGACCATCACCGCGATCAAGATCACCGCGCCAATGATCGCAAACTCCAACTGCGTCGATAATCCCAACACATTGATCGCATTATACAGCACCCGCATCAACGCCGCGCCAATGATCACTCCCAGCACACTGCCCTCACCTCCCCGCAAACTGCACCCGCCGAGCACCGCCGCCGCGATCGCATACAGCTCATAAAAATTCCCCTGCGCCGCCGGCTGCACCGAATTCACATCCAGCGCAAACAACACCCCGCCGACCCCCGCCAGCAACGAGCACAACACATAAGCCAGCACCGTCATCCGCTCCGTGCGAATGCCGCTGTATCGCGCCGCCTCCTCATTGCGACCCAACGCCAGCAGGTGCCGACCCCACACCGTCTTGTTCAGAAACACCGCCGCGATCACCGCAATCCCCAACAAAATCAGCAACGGCACCGGAAATCGGTAATCCCCAACAAACTCCACCCTCCCCGTCGCCAGCCAGCGGAGCCCATCATAATCCCCGCCAAACCCCACCGTCTCATCGTGCGTCAACCACCGCGCCAGCCCCCGGTAGATCAACAACCCGCAAAGCGTCACCACAAACGGTTGCAAGCGCATCTTCGTGATCAGCACCCCGTGCACCAAACCAATCAACCCCGACACCAACACCACCGCCGCCAAAGCCATCGGAATACTCCACCCATTCTTCACCAACAACCAGGGCAACAACGTCCCCGTCAACCCCACCACCGATCCAATGCTCAAATCAATCCCCCCAGTAATGATCACCATCGCCGCCCCAATGCTCAGAATCCCAAACAGCGCCGTCCAGTTTACCAAATTCTCCACATTATAAGGCCGCAAAAAATTCGGATTCATCCAAGCCGTCAACGCACAAACCAGCCCCAGCAAAATCGTAATTCCAAAAGTCTTCGACATAAAAAATCTCCCTTCACTCACTGCTCACTGCTCACTGCCCACTGCCCACTGCCTACCTCCTCCCCGGCAACCCGCGATGATGCCCCAAAGCCAGCGACATGATCGCCTCCTCATTGATCCCCTCCCCCTGCAACACCCCCATCAACTCCCCTTCGTGCATCACCAGCACCCGATCCGACAACGCAATCACCTCCTCCATCTCACTGCTCACAAAAAGGATCGCCATGCCCTGACCCGCAAGCCTCTCCATCAACTGATAAATCTCCCGCTTCGCCCCCACATCAATTCCCCGCGTCGGCTCATCCAGCAACAACACCCCCGGCCCCAAAGCCAGCCATTTGCCCAACGCCACCTTTTGCTGATTCCCCCCCGACAGGGTCCCCACCTTGGTCTTCAACGACGCCGACTTGATCTTCAACAACTCCGCCATCCGCTCCGCATCCCGTTTCTCAATCCCTCCATCCACCCACACCCCGCCCCGCGCATGCCTGGACAAACCCGGCAGCCCTACATTCCACTTCACCGACTCCTCCAAAAACACCCCCAGCTTCTTGCGATCCTCCGGCACCAACGCCATCCCCGCCGACATCGCATCACGCGGATGTTTGATCCGCACCTTCTCTCCATTCACCAAAACATCGCCACCCACCGGCGGCTCGATCCCGAACAAGGCCTGCAACACCTCCGTCCTTCCCGACCCCACCAGCCCCGCCAGTCCCAAGATCTCCCCCTGTCTCAAATCGAACCCAAACTTCCGCTCCGGATGCGCCTTCGTCCGCAACCCCTGCACATCCAAAACCACCCACCCTTTTTTCTGCGGCGTCCGCTCATACACCTGCGAAAGATCACGACCCACCATCATCCGCACCATCGCATCATGATCCACCTCAAACCGCAACAACTCCCCCACATTGCAACCATCCCGCAATCCCACCACCCGGTCCGCCAGCTTCTCCACCTCACCCAGCCGATGGGAAATATACAAAATCCCCAACCCGCGTTTTTTCAGATCCGCGATCACCTCATAAAGTTTCGCCACCTCGCTGGCCGACAAACTCGACGTCGGCTCATCCATGATGATCACCTTCGCGTCCATCGACAACGCCTTCGCAATCTCCACCAACTGCTGCTGACCCAACGACAACTTCGACACCGCCGTGTCCGCCTTAAAATTCGCCCCCAACCTCTTCAAGATCACCGCCGTCTTTTCCCGCATCACCTTTTTCTGCACCAACCCCCACTTTCGCGGCTCACGCCCCAGCCACACATTCCCCGCCACATCCAGATTATCCGCCAGATTCAGCTCCTGATGAATCAACGCAATCCCCAAATCCTGCGCCTCCTTCACAGACCTCAAAATCACCTCATCCCCCTCAAGAAAAACCTTCCCCTCATCCGCTTGACCGATCCCCGCCAGCACCTTCATCAACGTGCTTTTCCCCGCCCCATTTTCCCCAATCACCGCCACCACCTCGCCCTTCCCCAAACTCAAACTTACATCCGAAAGCGCCAGCACTCCTGGAAAGCGTTTCGTCAAATTGATCGCGCGCAGCAAGTCAGCCATAAATCAGTTTCAAACAACCACAGATGAACGCAGATAGACACAAATAAAATTTCAGGGAAACCCATTCGTGTAAATTCGTGTCCATTCGTGGTTGATCTTCCCCCTCACCTCACTTCACCAACGCCTTCAACTCCTCCCAAAACACCGCCACGTCCTCCTTCTTCACCGCCTTCGCCGGCACCTCCAAAAACTTCGACTCCGGCACCACCGAGTTGTCCCCCTTCGCCAGCGCCGCCAGAATGCGCACACTCTCATACCCATAACGATACGGACTCTGCACCACCGTCGCATGAATCGCCCCCTCCTGCACCCCGCGCAACGTATCATCCTCTTCATCAAACCCCACGATCTTCACCGCCCCCACTCTTCCCGCCTCTTTCACCGCCGCAAAAATCTGCGGCGTGTTATACGAAAACAACCCCACCAAACACCCCACATCCGGATACCGCGTCAACGTGTCCTGCACATTCGCCTTCGCCTTCGCCACATCCGCCTCATCCGTGCGCGTCCCCAAAATCACATAACGCCCCCCTTCAATCACCGCATCCGCCGCATCCTCCCCCGGCGAACCCACCGGTCGATCCAGCAACTCATCAATCACCCCCTGCCTGCGTTGCTTCGCATTCAACTGCCCCGCTCTCCCCACAAAAAACATCACCTTCCCTCCATCAGGCAGCGCCTCCTTCACCAGCTTCCCACAAAGCCGACCCGCCTGATAATTGTCCATCCCCACAAAACACCGCCTCGGTGAATCCGGCGCATCACTGTCCTGCGTGATCAAAATCGTCTGCTTCGCCATCTCCGTCATCAGCTCCAACTGGTTCGCCGGATCCGCCGGACTGAACGCAATCCCATCCACCCCGCGCGCCAAAAGTTCCTCCACCATGCGCTTCTGATCCGAAGCCCCGTTCGCCGGCATCCGCACCTCCACGTCCACCCCAAACTCCTCACCTGCCTTGCGTGCCCCCTTCTCCGCAATCGTCCAGAATGGCGCAATCGCATTCCCCACATAAGCCACCCTCAATTTTCTCTCCCCGTCAGGTTCCTTCGGCCCACACCCCAACAGCATCGAAATCGCCAAACACCCCAACGACAAAAACAAAAGCTTCATCCCTGCATCCTACAAACCCCCCATTTCCCTGTCAAGCCCAAAAACGAGCCCACCTCACCTTCAACCTCACGCCTTCCGACGCCGACCAATCAACAGCATTCCTGCCATCATCACCAAAATTCCCCTGCTTGGCTCAGGCACCGCAAAAATGGCCAGCACCTCCGCCTCACTCAGCGCCTCATCAAACAGCGCCAGGTAATCCAAAGTTCCATCAAAAGTTTTGCGCTGGTTTCCACTCCCCGTGCCCCCCTGCTCGGCTCCCACCGTGAGACCACTCCCCGAGTTCTCATTCACCCAAACATTGTTTCCACTGGTGTCCGTGATCAAATTCCCGGCCGCTGGCTTGGCATAAAAAGTCACCTTGCCCGTCGCGTCTCCCGTAGTTCCCAGATTGTCCACCACCATCGCGATATCATACCATCCCTCCTCAGCTATCACCAAACCCGGACCCGAATTGTAAACATGCGTCGCACCCGACCCACCGACCGATGCCGTGTAATAAGTGAGCCTCCCCGTTAGCGTGAAGCCCATCATAAATCCGACGTTCGATCCACCCATCCCACTGTTCACCAGCCAGACGTTGCCAAAGTTGTCGTCAGAAGCAATCGGCCCGTTCCAATAGAGTCGCGTGATGATCGTCGCATTTCCTTTTACCGTCGCTCCCGTGCTCACCTGAAAAGTCGCAGCCACTGCCGTGTCATTCAGCGGATTGGTTCCGCCTGAATCGCCCGCTCCAGGCACCACGGTCACCGAAGGATTAAACGAAAGACCCCGCGCCAGCGTCCCTACTGCGTCTCCTCCCGAAGGCCCCGTCGCAGGCACTGGCACCCAACTCAGATTGCTCGAAGCCGCATTCACCGGGTTTCCGTTCGCATCCACAATCTGCCCGGCCGACGCCGTGCCCGAAGAAGCATGGTCAAACCGCCACAGCCGATGAGCATCCGTCAACGTCACCGCCCCGTTCGCCTCGACGACCAGGCCGACGAAGATCCAGACAAACATCCATCGTGCGACTCCAGCATTCTTCTTCATAGCAATCAAGATTCTTAGCAGATCAGAAACAAGACACCACCCTAAAATCGATGCCCAACCTCATCAACAGTTCATCTGCCCAATCAAACACCAGTTCATCCAAACACCCATCCAACATTTCTTAACGCTTTATCCTCAAAGGCTTGCACAAGATTTACAGATTTGCCAATATCGAAAAAAATCCCCGCGCTCACTCCTTCCTCACCCAACCGAAGATATGAACCAAGGGATCACCCGTGGCAAAACGCCACACTCCATCGCATCAGTCATTTGCGCCATCCTCGCCGCCGCAGGAGCCACCACCTCCTTCAGCCAGACCAACGTTCCGGTCCCCAAACAAACCTTCACCACCCCGCAGCTCCACACCAAACTGCGCACCTTCACCGCCGCCGAGGTCGGACAACGACCCACCTTCGCCGCCATGCATCGCGGCCACCTCGTCATCTCCGGTGGCTTTGCCGATGCCAACGGACAAAACGGTAAACTCAGCACCTGGCGACTCTCCCAATCCGCCACTCCCAACAACGTCGGCCCCAGCCGCGTCGGCGTGCATGAGAACAACGCCATCTTCAAAAGCCACGCCATGGGCTTCTCCGGCGAACTCACCCAAATTCGCGCCAGCAAATTCACCGTCTACGACCTCACCAACATGGCCGCACCCACGGTCGCCGGTGTCGCCAACGGCGGCATCTCCTCCAGCCATTCCAGCGCCTGGGGCGGCAAATACATCTACACCGGCGGCGAAGGTTACGGCGAAGCCACCGGCTTCGTTGACGTCTGGGATGTTAGCAATCCAGCCGCGCCCGTGCGCCTCCGCTCCGTCGATGTGCCCGCCCTCACCGGCTTCCGCTGCGCTTCTGTCTATGTTATCGGCAACGTCATGGTCGTCTCCGCCAGCCTTACCAACGGCGTCGCCACCTTTGACCTCAACAATCCCGCCGACCCCCAGCTGCTCGACGTCAACCGCGACGACATCGGTGCCAACACCTACACCAGCTACCTCAGTGGCAACCGGCTCTACGGCGGCGGCCAGAACGGCGGCTTCTTCGTGTATGACATCTCCGATCCCCGCAACATCCAAGTCGTCGGCCACATGAACCCCGGCGGCACCATCCGCTACCCCGTTCTTCAGGACGAATTCATCCACGTCGGAAACCTCGGCAACGGACGTTACCAAAAGATCCGCATCGACACCATGCCCCCCGTCCTCGTCGCCGACATCCCCGGATTCCCCCAGGCCGAAGTCGCCATCCCCATCGGCAACCTCGCCTTCGTCGGCACCGCCTCCGCCGATCCCAATGCCGCCGGCTGGCTCATCCCGCACGACACCGCCGTCGACAACCGCCCTCCCGTCATCAACGCCATCCGACCCATCAACGGCGAAACCAACGTCGGTCTCCACAGCATGATCGGCGTTTCTTTCACCGATCTCCTCGACGGACCCAGCGTGAACAACACCTCCATCATCGTCCGACCCCAGGGCGGAACCGCCCTCACCGGCACTTATGCCCACATGGGCGGCATCGTCAATTTCTCCCCCTCCGGCCCCCTCCAGCCCAACACCATCTATGAAATCGTCGTCGTCGCTGGCGGCATCAAAGACTGCTCCGGCAACGCTGTCGTCGGACAAACCATTTCCACCTTTTCCACCGGCTCCCTCGACGCCACCGGACTCGGCCTCACCCTGCGCTATCCGCTCGATGAAACCTCCGGCACTAACGCCAGCGACAGCGCCGGCACCAATCCCGGCACCCTCTTCGGCTTCACCACTCCGCCCAGCCCCTGGACCACCGACGCCGCCGTCGGCACCGCCGCCCTCACCTTCGACGGCATCAACGACTTCATCCGCACCCCCAGCTTCAACACCGGCGACACCTTCACCGTCTCCACCTACGTCCGCGTCCCCTCCGGCACCACCGGCCTGCACAATATCGTCGGCAACGCCACCGGCGGTTACTCCGTCCCCGGCTGGAAACTTTTCGTCTACGGCTCCGCCAACACCACCCCTGGCCGGGTCGCCATCGAAACCGGCAATATCAGCGGCGTCGGTGGCAACGCGGCCTCCACCGCCAACAACGTCTTCCCCTTCGACCGCTGGGTCCACCTCGCCGCCACCATCAACCGCACCACCGGCACCGCCCGCATCTGGATCGATGGCGAGGACCTCACCGTCGACAGCACCATCCGCAACGACTTCCCCACCACCGGCGAACTCAACTGGGGCCGCATGGTCAACAGCGGCGCTTACCTCCTCGGCCAGATGGACGACCTGCGCCTCTACAACCGCATCCTCCCCGAAGCCGACCTCCTTCTCCTCCGCAACCTCGCCCCACTCACCCTCGCCCACTGGCGGCTCAATGGTGATCCCAACGACAGCTCGCCCGCCCAACGCCATCTCACCCTCAGCGCCACCGGAGCCACCTACAACATCAGCACCGACACCGCCGAGGGCACCGCCTCCCTCGCCCTCAACGGCACCCTCGGCCACGCCATCTCCCCCAGCCTCGAACTCGGCTCCGCCTTCACCGCCTCCGCCTGGGTCAAACTCAACTCCGGCAACGCCACCCTCAACACGATCTTCGGCAACACCGGCAGCGGCTACCACACCGACGGCTGGAAATGTTTCGTCTACGGCTCCACCCACGCCACCACCCCCGGCCGCATCCAGGTCGAAACCGGCAACGGCACCCTCGGCAACGCGTCTGTCACGGCCATCAACACCCTGCCCTTCGACCAATGGGTTCATATCGCCATCGGTGTCGACCGCCCCTCCGGCATCTGCCGCATTTACCTCAACGGCGTCGACGTCACCCTCGACCAAACCATCGTCCCCGACTTCCGCACCCTCGGCCCCGTCCACCTCGGTCAAATGGCCAACAACAGCTACCGCCTAGCCGGCTCCATCGACGACGTGCGCCTGCACGGACGCTGGATCGACGACAACGAAATCGCCCTGCTCGCCGTCGGCAAACTCCAGGGCCACTGGTCCCTCGAAGGCAGCGACGCCGACCTCTCCGGCTTCAACCGCCCCCTCACCCGCCGCAACGGAGCCAACTTCGTCGGCGAAGCCGCCAAAGGCAGCCTCAGCCTCGGTTACGACGGCATCAACGACTACGCCGACGCCCCCGCCTTCTCCCTCGGCGACAAAATCACCCTCTCCCTCTGGGCCAAAATGCCCTCCGGCCTCCCCCCCGGCTCCCGCACCCTGCTATCGAATTCTCCCGGTGGCAGCCTCAGCAACGGCTTCCGTTGGTTCGTCAACAACTGGGCCACCAACAACCTCGCCCTCGTTTTCGAAACCGCCAACGGCACCCTGTCCGCCAACATCTACGCCCCCGCCGGCACCTTCCTCGTCGATCAATGGAACCACCTCGCGATGGTCATCGACCGCACCACCGGCACCGCCGACATCTATTGCAACCGACGCAAGGTCAACACCACCTCCCCCATCCGCGCCGACTTCGGCAATCTGACCTCCCTCAACATTGGTGCCTTCACCGGCGGCAGCGCCCCCTGGCTCGGTCAGATCGATGAAGTCCGCGTCTACTCCGAAACCGCCAGCCACGCCGACATCGCCGCCCTCGGCCACGGCTCCCCCAACATCGCCCCCATCGTCAACACCCTCGCCTCCAACAACCCCGCCCAAACCACCAGCACCAGCGTCACCTTCACCGCCAACGTCACCGATCCCAACGTCGGCGAACAATTCCTCTACCTCTTCAACTACGGCGACGGCACCCAGAGCAACTGGCAAACCTCCCCGACTTCCACCCGCACCTACACCGCCCCCGGACGTCACATTGTCACCGTCACCGTTTCCGACGGCTACACCACTTCCTTGCCCAAACAGATGACCCAAATCATCTACAACCCCATCACCGCCAATCCCCCCTCCATCGCCTCCGAGATGGTCTTCGATGCCAGCCGCAACAAAGTCTGGTGCGTCGTCCCCGATGGCGACAATCACGACAACAACATCGCCACCCCCCCCATCGGCACCATCGTGCGTTTCGACGCCACCACCCTCGCCGTCGAACACCGTGTCAACCTCGGCAACGACACCGAACCCGTCTCCTGCACCCTCCGCCCCGGCTCGGCAGAAATCTGGGTCGTCTGCAAAAACTCCAAAACCAACAACGGCGAAATCAAAATCCTCAACGCCTCCACCGCCGCCGTCCTAAGCACCATCAACATCGGTCGCGGATACCTCCCCACCGGCGTCGCCTTCGCGCCCAATGGCACCGCCGCCTTCGTGGCCTGCGAAGGAGCCGAAGGCGTGCTCAAATACAACCCCACCACGCGTGCCTTGCTCGGCAGTCAGGACATCGGCGGCCCCGCCCGCAGCATCTCCGTCGCCTCCGACTCCACCCGCGTCTTCGTCACCCGCTTCCGATCCCCCAACAGCGGCGGCCAGGTGCTCGAACTCAACGCCTCCACCCTCGCCATCACCCGCACCTTCACCCTCGCGCCCGACACCACCACCATCGACGGACCCAACTCCGGACGCGGCCTCCCCAACTACCTCATGCAAACCGTCATCTCCCCCGACGGACGCCGCGGCTGGATCCCCGCCAAAAAAGACAACATCTACCGCGGCCTGTTCCGCGACGGCAACTCCCTCAATCACGAAAACTCAGTCCGCTCCCTCGTCGCCCAGCTCGACCTCATCAACAACAACGAACCCATCGGCAATCGCATCGACCTCGACGACGCCCACTTCCCCGCCGCCCTCGCCTTCAGCCCGCGCGGCGACCTCGTCTTCGCCGCCATGATCGGCAACGAACAAATCAACGTCATTGACGCCAACACCCGCAACACCCTCAGCCCCATCAACGCCACCAATGGCAGCGACCTGTTCGGCCACGCCCCCACCGGACTCTGCGTCTCCCCCGACGGCTCACGCCTCTACGTTCACAACTTCCTCGAGCGCCGCGTCCGCGTCTTCGACATCACCCAGCTCACCGCCGGCACCGGTTCCGCCACTCCATTGGCAGGCACCGTCAACCTCGTCATCGCCGAACCCCTCGCCAGCAACGTCCTCCAAGGCAAAAAACTCTTCCACAACGCCCGCGACCCGCGTCTCGCCCTCGACGGTTACATCAGTTGCGCCAGTTGCCACATCGGCGGCGACCACGACGGCCGCACCTGGGACCTCGGCAACTTCGGCGAAGGCCTCCGTCAAACCATCGACCTGCGCGGTCACGGCGGCATGTCGCAAGGCGCCCTTCACTGGAGCGCCAACTTCAACGAGATCCAGGATTTCGAAGGGCAAATCCGCGACCTCAGTGGCGGCACCGGCCTCATCGCCAATGGCACCCCCCATCCACCCCTCGGCACCGCCAACGCCGGACGCAGCACCGACCTCGACGCCCTCGCTGCCTACCTCACCTCATTGAGTGCCCCTTTGCGCAGTCCCTTCCGCAATGCCGACGGCACCCTCACCGCCGCCGCCATCAATGGTCAAACCCACTTCACCACCAAAGGCTGCGCCACCTGTCACAGCGGCACGCAGTTCACCGACTCCAACGCCACCACCTTCCTCCGTCACAACATCGGCACCCAGACCACCCAATCCGGCAACCGCCTCAACAGCACCCTCGGTGGCATCGACACCCCAACGTTGAAAGCCCTCTGGTCCAAATCCCCCTACCTCCACCGCGGCCAAGCCACAAATATAGAAGACATCTTCACCCCCACCCACGCCCCCGGCACCACCAACCACGCCCGCTTCCGCGAACTTACCGCCCCTCAACAAGCCGAGCTCATCGAGTATCTCCTGCAGATTGAGTGATTAAAGGAGAAGGGACAGTCCTGTCCATCTCATCTTGCCAACCCCTCTTCGGTCACAACAATCTGCATTCGGTCACTTTTGCTTTTCCAACTATACCCATTGCCGCTTCATCCCAATGCCTCAAAAAACGCAGCCCTCTGAACAGGATTTTAATCCACACGGAGATGACCTGGACGCCCGCAGTGCCTGGCTCAATTTTGGCAGTCTGACCATAGAAGAGGCTCTTCTCAAGTTTCGTGATCATCCGATGCGCTATCAGGACGATTTTGCCTTCATGGGAAGTCACGCCTTCATTTTTTATTTCCCGGTTCTTGATACATATATGAGGGATTTTCAAGTAGCGGAGGAGGCAGATGCTGTTCTCCCACCTGTCATTGTTGGGTCGATCATCACTTCACAACTCGACTTGTCAGCCTCATCCGTCCTCTTTCCACTCCACCAAAATATTCGTTCTCTCGCCGATTACGTGTTTACTCATTTAAGATCACTCGCCACAGAACCGCGTGATCAAGAATGGATCACGTCGAGTTGGCAAAAAGTGTATGAAGCTCTTGAAAGAGACTCTGCAGAAATGTTTTAAAGGAAAATTCGATTTCAGAGTTCAACGCCTAGCCACGAAATGTTACCTATGAACCGCGGATGTTTAAAAACCTTGGTCCTGATTGTGGTGTTTTACGTAGCCATCTCAGCTTGGGACAGTTTTACAAGTCGGCCAGCGGCGTTATACAAACGCTGGCTCGGCGAGCCAGTGCCATCCGACGTGCTTAATCTGACCGGCAGGTCACAGTTTTCCCTAGCCGAGTCCACCAAATGGCTTCTATTCAAAACTTCACAAAATCGAGTAGATGAGATCACCTCACGTCTCGGCATGTCAAAAGTCACTCCTGCGAACGTGTGGTTGAGGGAGAACAGGGTCCAGGAAATCGAAGTGGCTGGGAAGACCTATCATACAAATTGGTTTTATGCAGGCATCTTCCATTTTCGGAACCATCTGAATGAGATTCAAGTTTATTGGAAGAGCCACGAGGGATTCGATAATTTCAGAGGTGGATATGCTTTATATTTCGTTCCTTCGACTGGTGAGGCTTTTTACACCTCCATCTCCATCTGATCCTGTCATCACCATGGTCCGCTGCCTAATGAGCTGAGCCCGTCCATCCCCTCTTTGCATCTCAAATTAGACGTCTCACTGACAAGAAATGCAAGTATCAGACAACTAGTTCTCAATGAACATCCGCACCTACAACCCCTCTGACGAAAACGCCGTCATTCACTTGTGGGAACTCTGCGGACTCATCGCCCCTCAAAACAACCCCCAACTCGACATCCAACGCAAACTCGCCGACTCCCCTGACTTGTTCCTCGTCGGCACCCATGACTACAACAACGAAATCGTCGCCACCGTCATGGCGGGTTACGACGGACATCGCGGCTGGATCAACTACCTTGCCGTCGCGCCCCATCTGCAAAAAACCGGCTACGGGCGCCAGATCATGGACCACGCCGAAACCCTTCTCCGCGAACTCGGCTGCCCCAAAATCAACCTCCAGGTGCGCTCCACCAACCAACAAGTCATCGACTTCTACCAACGCATCGGCTTCACCTTCGACGATGTGCAAACCATGGGCAAACGCCTGGTCACCGACGAACCCTACCAAGGCTGAAAGGTTCCCCCCTCTTCAAATCATCCGGTAGGGATGCGCTGCGCCGCGTCCCAAACTGAATTGGGCGGAGGTGGCGCGGATGCCCGGTATCCAATTGCCTCTGGATGTCAATCTCGTCCCACCGCCTCCGCCCGCAGACAAATGGGACGCGACGCAGCGCATCCCTACCGGTTTAAAGATGGGCGTTGCAAACAACGCCTTTGCAGTGACCTTTCCGCGCATCCCCCAATCTCCATGCCCCCAAATCCCCGCGACGAAGTCGAAATTGGAAGAACCACCCCCGCCAAAGGAGTCGTCTTATCCTCCGAGATGCCGTTGATCTTGTTCTGCACGATCTGTGCTGATCAACGAGGTTCATGGGTAGCGCGACGTGAGGTCATGGAGTTGTTACACGACATCTGGTCAAATGAGGCAACGGCGTGGTTAGTGGGACCTTATGTATTAATGCCAGATCATCTTCATTTTTTGTGCGTGCCCAAAGACCTCCGTCAGGGAATCGACATAGAAAAATGGACCGCCTTCTGGAAACAAAGATTCAGTCGTCGCATTGGCCAACCGGAATGGCGCTGGCAGCGCGGCATCTTTCATCATCGCTTGCGCAATGATGCTCAATTACAGGAAAAATTGGAATACATGCAGGAGAATCCCGTGGTCAAAAATTTAGCAGATAAATCCAATTCGTGGCCCTGGCGTGGAGAAGTTCACGATTTACACATGGCGATGAATTCATTTCACCAACCATCCCCATCAAAACAACGGTAGGGATGCGCTGCGTCGCGTCCCAAACTGAAATGGGCGGAGGGGGCACGGAGCCTCGTGGCAGCGATTGATGAATGGCATCTTGTGGAATAAAGTGTGCTCCATCAATTAGTCCATCCCACCATGCCCACTCCCCAATCTCAATCTCAATCTCAATCTGATCGCATCCTGGACTTCGCCGCCACCGGCATGTGGTGGGAGGTCACCAAAACCACCGAAGAAACCAACGGTGCCTCCTTCGAAGCCATCAACATCGTCGTCTCTGGTTTTGAGGGTCCTCCGCTGCACATCCATCCGCATGCCGAAGAGATCTACTCGGTGCTGGAAGGCAAGCTCGACGTTTACGTCAACGGCCAATGGCGCACCCTCGGCCCAGGCGAAACCGCCACGGTTCCAGTCGGTGTTCCCCACACGCTCAAGAATCCGCATCCCACTGAGGTGCGCCTGATCAATATCCATCAACCCGCGCTGGACATCGAACGCATGTTCCGCCGCATGCATCGTCTCATCGCCGATGGCAAACTCACCCTTCCTCCCAAATCCTTCAGCGCCACGGTTCTGATCTCCATGCTTTTCGTGGCGCATTCAAAAGAGATACGCTCCATCAAACCACCGCATCTCGTGATGGGTGCGTTTGCGATTCTCGGCAAATGCCTCGGTTATCGTCTGCCTGTTTGAGGTCGCGCACAAGAACAGACAGCTAGTAAATTCGATTCGAATCATGAAACGGCTTCTTACCACAACCTTGCATGCAGCAGCACTATCGATAGCAACGTTCTTTGTGGTCGGGGCCACTTGGTTTGTCCATGATGTTGTTCAAGACGGGAAAAGAGCCTTCTTTTTCACATTTGAAAGCGAACCAAAAGAGGGTTGGGACTACTGGTATCGAAAACAGTTTTACAACAATTTGCCCAGCGACATCGCCTTTTACTTAGTGGTGATCATACTGTTCACCCTCCTGGGTTGGCTCTGGTATCGCTTTGGAAAAGACTTGTCAAAACGTCGCGAAACGATCCCCACTCCTTCCATTGATAAAATCTAGTGCCAGACGACTGTGCCTCAGGTTCCATCAAGACGCCTGCTTAAAAATGCACAAGCCTGAACACGCCAGCAATCCGAAGGAAAATCAACGCTGACAGCCCCGCAATACAGGCTACATTCATCGCTGTGACCGCAAAGAAATTCTATGATTGGCAGACTGCAGGAGGCACCAACGATGTCATGCGCCTCGTGGACTGTTTGGAGCGTGCCGACATCAAGTGGTGCGCCATCGGAGGTGTGGCGGTCAACCACTGGGCCGAAGAACCCATGGTGACTCAAGATGTTGACTTCGTCGTCGCAGCCGCCGACGTTGACAAAGCCGTCTCCCTGCTTTCCGACGCAGGATTCAGCGCTGACCGCTTCCGATGGTCGGTAAACTTCAAAGGCCAATCAAAGGTCAGCATTCAACTGAGCACCGAAGAAGTTTACCTTTCCTTTCCAGATCGATCGGTTGCCGCTGATGTTCACGGCATCCTTCTCAGGGTAGCCTCGTTGGAAGATACCCTCACTGGCAAAATTCTCGCGTGGCGCGATTTCACCCATCGCCAAAGTAAAAGAATCAAGGACTTCGCCGACATCGCACGGCTAGTCGAATCACACCCAGTGCTCTGGTCGTTGCTCCCCGAAAGTTTACAGTCGGAGATTGAGAAACCCGAGTGACGTTGCCCGCTTTCCCTCCATCTCGCCGACCGCCTTCACCACCCCAAGCCCAGTGCAATGGGAGTGCTCGTGCGATCATCGCTGAAGCGCCCCCGCCATTCCGCCGAAGCGTGTTTGGTTAAACACAAGGTCGAGTTGATCAGATCCGTCAAAGCCGATTTGAGTTCGCGACTTCCACCTGATTCAAATCCACCGCTTCAACCAGGACGTCTCGGTCGAACTGGCCGCCTTGGCCTCCTCCAACGCCTTCACCCTCTTCGCCAGTTGCTTGTTCGTCTCGACCAACTGGCGAAGATCTTGACGCACCGCCAACTTGAAAACCAGACGCCAATGCTGGCCCGGCTCGATCTCCGGCAACTGGATTCGAACACTTCCACCAGCCTCGCCTGCGAGCATCCACTTCCCATCGGTATCGATATCGGAACCGCCACTGTGATCCGCTTCCAGCCACGAAGCCCCCGAGACCTTGATCTCCTGTTGCGACGATGGGACCAGACTCCATCCCACCCGGCCACTGGTATCAATCAGACTCAATTCGCCCAGTTCCAGGATTGACACTGCCTCGGCAAAACTCAGGCGCACCTGGACGGTGCCCTCGGGCAACTCGATCGAATCCTGACCCATCAAGCCTGGATCAAGCCGACACTCTTTCGACGCCCGTTTGTTGAATTTCTCCCCCGCCTTGCGCCACTCGACTCGACAAATGGTCCATGGAGCAAATACATGCGAGAAGGCCCGCGCTCTCAACCCGCTTTTGAGCAGGCTGCCATCACACTCTGCTTGAGGTCGAATCGCCTCCACGGCGCGATGACAGTCCAACGCAAAACAATGATGGGCAGAAGACTCCTTCGCCAACGCGGCCGCAGCGAGCCCCTTCAATCGATCCTCGACGCCCGCATCAGGCGCAATCCACTCCGGCAGCACTTCATGCAAATCATCAAGCACCGGAGCCTTCGCATAGTGCGAGAGCACCTTGGTGGTTTCATACGCCAGCCGCTCGCGTTTCAATGCTGAATCGCCGCTCGCATTGGCCTGGTTATTGAGAACCCGGAACTGCAACAAGGGCTCCTGATGAATATGAAGGTCATGGCGGGAACACAGGCGGATCCACATGTCAAAATCCGGCAGCTGAACCATCAGCGGATCGTAAAATCCCAACTCCTCATAAACGTGTCTCCGAATCAATACACTGGGATGACAGAGGCAGTTCCCAAAATCAAAAAAGAAGCGCAGCCAATCCTGGCGCGAACGATTTTCCTCCCGGAAAATTGATCGATACGGATGCCCTTCATCAACCGAATCCCCTCCCGCTTCATCGATCACTTCCGCTAGGGAAAATACCGCACCCAATGATGGGCGCGCCTGCATGATTTCCAATTGGGTCGACAATCGATGCGGCAGCCAGACGTCATCGGAGTTGATCACCGCCACAAATTCTCCGCGCGCCTGCCGGATGCACCGGTTTAATGATGCCGCGCCGCCCACGTTGAAACCACCTTCAATCATCACCGTCCGCGGATCATCAAAAGTCTTCAGCAGCTCCGCCGTCCCGTCCGTCGATCCGTCATCGCGGATCACCAATTCGAAGTCGGCAAAATCCTGGCTCAGCACACTGGCAACCGCGTCCGCTACAAAGGCGACGTGGTTATAGGAACTGAGAACAACAGAAACAATAGGGCTCATACGAAACAGAAACTTGATCCCATATCATTTCGCCGACCCGGCAACCAAAACCTCGCAAACCCGGTCAACGTCCTCGTCCTTCAATCCACCATGCAGCGGCAGGCAGAGGATTTCCTTCTCCAGACCCACCGCATTTGGCAAACCTTGGGGCGCAGCCGAGGGCAAATGCGCATAGGGCTCGATGCTCGAACACAGCGGCCTGAAATAGCGCCGCGACATGATGTTTTGTTGCCTCATACCATTGAACATCGCATCGCGGTCGGAATGGGATTCGGGTCCGATTCGGACAGGCATGTATTGCATGCTGGGACGCACCCCAGGACCTGGAAGCATGCACTCCACTCCTGGCACATTGCGCAACTGATCCCGATAACGTTTCACCACCGTAGCGCGCTTCGCATACTCTTCGTCAAGCACCTCCATGACACAAAGCCCCAGCGCGGCCTGCAGTTCATTCATCTTTCCATTGATCCCAGACATCGCCACATGGTCCTCGTCGGCAATCCCGAAATTATGCAGCAGATGGAGATCCTTCGCCAAAGAGGCGTCGCGAAACGTCAAAGCACCGCCCTCAGCCGTGTGAAACAGCTTGGTCGCATGCAGGCTGAACATGCTGATGTCTCCATAAGATCCAATGGCACGCCCCCCAACCTCCACCCCGAAGGCATGCGCCGCATCGTAGATCAATTTCAGTCCATGTTTCTTCGCGATCGCTCCAAGCGCCTCGACATCACACGGAATGCCAAACACATGCACCGCCAGGATCGCACTGGTGTCTTTGGTGACGGCCGCCTCCACCGCTGCTGGATCAAGACAACCCGTGCGGGCATCGATGTCAGCAAATACCGGCGTCAACCCGGCCCAATCAATCGCATGGGTGGTGGCCGGGAAAGTGAACGGCGTGGTGACCACTTCCCCTCGCAGCCTTAGCGCACGCAGGGCAAGCAACAAAGCCGTGGTTCCATTGTTGAACGTTGCCACATTGGCACATCTCAACCGCGTCCGCAGCACCTCAACAAGGTCGCTGTTCTGTTTCCCTCCATTGGTCATCCATCCCGACTTCCAAATTTCTTCAAGTTTCAGGACGTAAGAACTTAGATTTGGCAACAGGGGTCTCGTCAAGCGCACCAACAGGGAAGAGCCCTCGGACTTTTTTGCGATATCGATTGGATGAATAAGTTCAAGCACTAGGGGAAGTTAATGAGGAATGAAAAAATAGGGGGGACACCATTTATCGAAATATAAATGGTCTCTTAGAAATTCTACCCTGTTTGTCACAATCGTTGGCAAACACCCTGATGCGCTTGTCATTTATCAGCGATCCTCTCTTTTCATTTCTTTGTGATGTAGTGCCTTTTCTTAGCCCGATACCGACTACGCTCCAATGTTCAACGAGCCTGTATGCAATTTTGTTTGCTACTCGGAAGCATCCATTGAATGATTTATTCGGCATCGTCCAATCACCATTGCATCTATGTCGAAAAATTATTGGTCAAACATATGTCCACTTGCGAGACAACCCATTTCGATTTGTCGCACGGATCTTATTTAACTTTTTCATGGTGACCCTCATTCCATTCTCATCTCCATCCAGCAAAGCCGTGCCACTAATTAACCAAATTCGTTGCCTGTCAGATAAAATCCCTTCGGACTTCGGCGGTGGCTCACCGATGGAGAAAATCCGGCTGATGGTCCATCTTGCCACCTGCGCCAACGTTTCTACTTATGTTGAAATAGGGGTGTATCGCGGTCGCAGCTTTTTACCTATGGCGCTTGCCATGAAAACCAGCGGCGGACGCGCATTTGGTGTTGATCCCTACTCCAGAACTGCCGCTGCAGAAGACGATGTTTCCGACCAACTTAGGCCGCATATCGATCATTTTGTCGAAACCACTGATTTTGACCAAATTTATTCCGATGTAGAAGCACTGATTGATGATCAAGACCTTCGCGAAAGCACTAAGTTGCTGCGCGTTCCGTCCTCGCAGGCCGCCGGGTATTTCAGAGACAAGAGAATCAGCATCGGCATGCTGCACGTTGACGGCAACCACGACACCCGTTTTGTCATGGAGGATGTGCAACTCTACCTGCCCCTGATGGAACCCTGCGGGCTGGTCATTCTTGACGACATCGACTGGGATTCGATCAGACCAGCCCACGCGTGGCTCAATGCGCACGCGACGCTGCTGTTCGAAACTTCAAATTTCGCGGTCTTCTTCAATGGTCAGGGCGATGATATCTCCGCATTTCCTATAAAACGCCGGGAACTAAATGCACTGTTCAACCTCTTCAAAGCGGAGCCATTCAGCGCCACTTGGACGATTCTCGGAACCATTCCACCTCAACCCAAGGTCTCCATTTCCCTGATCACCTACAATCAGGAACGCTACGTCGCCAAAGCTCTCGACAGCATTCTTTGCCAGCAGGTGGATTTTGACTACGAACTCGTCATTTCTGATGACCATTCCCATGACGGCACCCCGCAGATTTTGCTGGATTACCAGACCCGACATCCTGATCGAATCCGTCTGAATCTGAGAACCGAAAATGTGGGGGCCGTGCCCAACTACCTGGACAATTTCTCCGTCTGTCGCGGCGACTATGTGGCATTTCTTGAGGGTGATGACTATTGGATGGATCCCTTAAAGCTTGCCAAACAGGTGAACTTTCTTGAAGCCCATCCCGACCACGCCATCTGCTGCCATAACGTCATGGTGGTGGACGCAAACAACGATGCTGACAGGCTCCTGCTCAAGCGCGTGCCGGCATCCGGCAGCGTCATTGATTTGTGCCGTGGCGACTACATTTCCACCCCCTCCTGCATGGTGCGCAATCATCTTCTCGATGAGATTCCCGACTGGCTTTACACCCTTCCCGGATGTGATTGGCCACTCGACATCCTGCACGCTGAGAAGGGCAAAATCGGCTACCTCAACGATGTCATGGCCGCCTACCGTGTTCATGCAACAGGCATCTGGTCTGGACACGATTCAAAAAGTCAGCTGGAGACCGCCCTCAGTCTTACCCAGGCCATCAACCGGCAGCTATGCTACCGATACACCCGTTCATTCCAGATCTATGAACAACAGGTGCGCAGCGCGTTGGAGAAGGAGGCTGCCGCGGCCTCAACATTTTCAAAGGACGAACGCGGTCTCAACGACGCTCCAGGCAACGGGGAGCAGTTGTCTTTGGCGGCCAATGGGATTCACGAGGTTCATCGTGAATACCTCCATGCCATGGGGGAAATTGCTCGTCTGCGTGATCAGAATCGTCGGCTGCGCGCTAGGCTGGCCACCGCCAAAGAAGAGACTCTCCGTCTTCGATCACGCCTCGTGAAGTCGAGGCGCACCATTGCATCCGCCGAACTCTGGCAACGCCGATCATGGACCAAACGGGCTTTTCATCGCTGGCGGACTGCACCTTTGAAAGAACCTCTTGGAGCCCTGCAACGCTTGTTGCGCTCTTTGCGCAAACGTCGGTGGCTTGCCGCCCCACCATTGATCGAGCCACCGAAACCTGCAGTGGTTGAGATCAGCCAAATTGAGCCGATCACGGCATCGTCCCGACCCTCCTCCAATCCACAGGTCCTGCCTCACACGGAGAAAAATGCCTTTCCCCATCATCCACTCGTCATCCTCGACGATGCCTTTCCCCATCCGCTTTCAGGCTTTCGCTTTCAGGAATTTCATTCCTATCTGGAAGCGATTCCGGGCACCATGATCCACTGCACCGGCGAGGCCTTTCCCACTTTGGGCGAACAACGGTCATTGGAGGAACTCGTCGATCTCAGCACCGTCACCCACCCCGCGTTGAGAGGTCGCGTGCAAAGATTGAAGGAATACGAACCCCTCAAAGCTTCACTCGCCTACCTGGTGTTCTTGGGGAACATCCATCGTTTCCAAAAAATTCTCGCCTGTTCGAATCTGCCCTTTGTCTTCACTCTTTATCCCGGGGGATATTTTGAGGTCAACAATCCTCAAAAAGATGCGTTCATGCGCAGCGTCTTCAAGTCTCCCCTGTTCCGCCACGTCATCGTCACCCAGAACATCACTCACGAATACTTGCTGGAAAAAAAATTCTGCCGTCCCGATCAAATCACCGCCATCTATGGCGTCGTCACCCCGCTGGAACACCTCAACAGAAATCTTTCGTTAAAAAAACATTACGGCCCTGACAAACCCACCCTCGATATCTGCTTCGTCGCGCACCGCTACTCCCCCAACGGAGCCGACAAGGGTTACGATGTTTTTGTTGAAGTCGCCAAGCGCCTTTCCGCCCGCCACCTTAACATCCAATTTCACGTGGTGGGCAACTTCGACGCCACCATCATCGACATCACGGGACTCGAAAATCGCATCACCTTTCACGGCACCCATGTTCAGCAATGGTTCGCTTCATTCTATGCGGACAAGGACATCATTCTCTCACCGAATCTCCCTTTTGTTCTTGGTCCAGGCTACTTTGATGGATTCCCCACCGGCTGCTGCACGGATGCCGCGCTTCACGAAGTCGCCTTGTTCTGCACCGACACACTCCAGCTTAACCAGGTGTTCACTCACGGAGTCGACATCGTCATCATTCCCTACAGCCCCGAACAGGTGGTTGAAATCATCAGCCACTACCATGAGCATCCCGATGCACTGAAAAGCCTTGCACAGCGCGGCTGCGAAAAAGTGCGTGAGGTCTACAGCTATGAACAGCAGATTGCCCCGCGCATCCAGTTGCTCAAACGCCTCATCGAAATCGAAATCGAATCCGAAACCGGTTCCAACGATAACGCCACATCCCATGCCCTCGCCTCAATCAACTGAAACCCCCGACATCCCCGGCGTGAAGACCTTCGCCTTCACCAAGATCATCGGGGTGGAGAACATCGAATTTGGCAAACACATCATCATCGATGACTTCACCCTCATCTACGCGACCAGCCCGATGCGCATTGGCAACCATGTGCACATCGCCTGCTTCGCCTCCATCACCGGCGGGGCCGAGTTGGACATCGGCGACTTCGCCGCCATCTCCCAAGGCTGCCGCATCCTGACCGGAACCGACGACTTCAAGGACTGGGGATTCGGCAACTCCACCATCCCGGAAAAGTATCGAAACACCACCCGCGCACCCATCTCCATCGGCAAGTTCTGCATCATTGGCGCCAACAGTGTCGTGCTTCCCGGCGTCACCATCGGTGAAGGCGCCACCGTCGGAGCCGGTTCTGTCGTCACCAAAAACCTCGCTCCCTGGGGCGTTCATATCGGCAACCGCCGTATCAAAGAACGCGACCGAGATGCCGTGCTGGCCACTTATCAGACGTTTCTTGATGACCATGCATCTCCCCCCTGAAGGCATCACTTGAATTGACGGTTGGGGGATGGCCGGGGTAGAAGGTTGCATGTTCGTAAGTTACGGGATCGCAGGACGCTTGTTTCCGCGTGTGGTGGCGCTGACCTTTTTGATCGCGTTTGCGTCATGGGGCATGCAGTTCGAGGGGTTGACGGGTGAACGGGGCCTGATGCCAGCAGGGACTTTTTTGGAGAATGCCCGCGCCTATGCAGATCGTGAGGGGATCAGTGCAGTCTGGCGGTTTCCGACGTTGCTGTGGTGGCAGTCGGGCGATCTTTGGGTGAAGGGTCTGTGCATCGTCGGGTGCGGTTTGGCGCTGATGGTGATGGCAGGATTTTGGCAGGCTCCGTTGCTCGCCTTGATGTGGGTCGGCTATCTTTCGCTGGTGACCACAGGCGATGTGTTCATGTCGTTCCAATGGGACGTGCTGTTGCTGGAGGCCGGACTGATCGCCGTGATGGCTGGATGCTGGCGATGGAGGGTGCGGGACTGGATGCCGTCGCGCTGGCTGATGTTGCTGCCGCAAATGCTGCTCGTGAAACTGATGTTCCTGTCCGGTTGGGCGAAGCTGGCGAGTGCAGATGCGGTGTGGGCGGACTGGACGGCCTTGGTTTATCATTATGAGACACAGCCGTTGCCGACCTGGTTGGGATGGTGGGCGCATCAGTTGCCTGAAGGCGTGCACTGGTGGTGCTGCGGATTGATGTTCGGCATCGAACTGGTGCTACCTGTTGTTTTGCTGGGCGTGCTTGGGGTCGAGGCGGTGTGGGGAAAATCGACACGGGTGCTGCGCGGGATCAAGAAGGGTTCCGCATTGTCGATGGTGCTGTTGATGGGCATGATCGCTTTGACCGGCAACTACACCTTCTTCAATCTGCTGACCGCCGGGCTTGCGTTAACCGTGCTTGATGACGGCTGCTGGCCGCGACGCTGGCGGCGGGATGGAGCGCCGATGAAACGCGAGGTGATGTGGAGACGAATCGGACAGGGCTTGGTGGTCGCATGGATGCTCGGATTGAGCCTTTGGGTGACGCTGGAGCGCGTGGTGTGGAAGTCAGGAAACGTCTCGGCCTTGAGTCGGTCGTTGGCACCATTCGCGAGCGTGAACACCTATGGGCTGTTTGCGACCATGACAAAGGATCGCCACGAGATCGTGATGGAGGTCAGCGATGACGGAATTTTCTGGCAGGCGTTGGAGTGGCGCTGGAAACCCGGAGACCTTGGTCGGGCACCCGGCTTTGTGGCACCGCATCAGCCGCGCCTCGACTGGCAGATGTGGTTCGCCGCTTTGCATCCGGGTTTTGTGCCGGAACGGGACATGAATTCAGGAAGGATCGCGTGGTTCGGGCAGTTGCTGGTGGCCATCGTGGAACGCCGCGCACTGGTGATGGACTTTTTTGAGGAGCCGCCCATCCCGCTAGAGTCGATCCGTCATGTCAGGGCACGATTTTATCGTTACGAATTTACCACCCGCGAGCAGCGTCGGGAGACGGGGGATTGGTGGACGAGGAGTTATGTGGGTCTGTATTCGGATTCGTTCTCTGTCGAATGAGTGTAGAGAGGTGGGTCCGCATCGCTTCGCCCTCTCGACCCAGAACCAGCGAGTTCATTCGAAAAAGCGGGTGCTGGGCAAAACAAGACCCAGAAGGGCTGCCCGCCTCTCCGATCTGCACCTGCCATTTATCGCAAGTCGTATTTGAAGTTAAGCTTGTGGCCCTCGTCAAAGGTCCTCTGCTTCCGATGGCCATTGATGGTGTAGGTAATGAGCGTCTCTTTGCGAACCAGCGGTGCCGGATCCTCGCCGCCAGCAGCATCATCTCGGTGAAGTTTAATGGTGGGCGCACCCGATTCCATGGCTTTCTGGAGAGCCTTGGTAATGTCCAGAACGCGTTTGGAGGCAAAATCACCATATTCTGCATCAAGGATCGTGAGTTGCATCACTAACCCGGGTCTGGAAACGGCGTTATTGGCAACCTCCAATTGAGTGTCAATTTCTTTTAGCTCGTCGTCGACTGAGCGAGCGGCGTCGACTTTGCGTTGACGCACGAAAGCGGACTTTTGTGCTTCAAGTTGGCGTTTGTAGGTGTTGAGCGCGGGAATGACAACACGCTGCATGGAACGCAAATGCTCCTCACGTATTTCCACAAGTTCGGGCGGGTCGGGCTGCGCAAAAGCAGCAAGCGCAGAAGCAATGAAGGTGACGAAGGAGAGTGTTTGTTTCTTCATGGGTGCAAAGTTTCAGTTTTTCGCGAACAGTCGCCCGACAGCAGATTTATACGACGTATTACAAAAAATCATCACCCAAAACCCTTCAGTTTGTAGTTTTCTTGGAATGCGACGGATTTCAGCCTCCTCAACGAACGAACCAAAGCTCTCCATAAAAATCACCTCCACCCAATAAAACCGGAAACTTCGCGCCGTTCGCAAAGTTAAGCTTATCAGACCTTTTCTCGTCCGCCCGCATTCCGCATTCCGCATTCCGCATTCTCTTTATCCCTTATCCTTTCGCCTTTATCCTTTCCCTCCATGTCTCTGGCCGAACTCCTCACCCAATGTGCCACCCAGGCTGGCTGCACCCAACCCGATCAATGCCGACAGGCACTCAGCGATGCCGCCGAACGCCGCGGCTCCCTCATTGATGCGGTTCTCGATGCCGGGATTGTCGACGAGGAACTTTTCTACCCTGCCCTCGGCACCGCTCTCAACCTCAGCTTCACCCCCGACGACACCTTCGAAGCAGCGGAAAACCTTCACAATCGCTTCCCCGCCAAACTCGCCCTGCGCCACCGACTCTACCCCGCAACTTTGAGCGGTCCCGACCTTACCCTGCTCACCTACGATCCCTTCAACCTCGACGCCAAGCAGGCGATTGGACACGAAGTTCGCAAACGCGTCACTTGGGGACTCGCCACCCGCCGCCGCATCCTGGAAGCACTGCATCAGGGATACGGCGTCGGTGCCGAAAACTTTGAAGAACTCCTCGAAGGTCGCGACGGCGACGGCGGCCACGACGACCTCAAACAAGAAACGACCGTTCTCGACGAAGCCGATGAAGAGGCCACCGTCATGAACTTCGTGAACCAGATCTTCCGCGAAGCCCTCAAGGAACGCGCCACCGACATCCACGTCGAACCCCTCGAACGCGACCTGCGCATCCGCTACCGCATCGATGGCAAATTGCTCGAAGTCCCCGTCCCGCCCAACATGCGGCTGTTGCAGTCCTCGCTCATCTCCCGACTCAAAATCATGGCGAACCTCGACATCGCCGAGCGCCGCCTGCCGCAAGATGGACGCATCAACCTCGAACTCGACGGCAACCCCATCGACGTCCGCGTCGCAACCATCCCCTCCGTCAACGGCGAAAGCGTCTCACTCCGTCTCCTTACCCGTCAGAAATTCGACATGGAAAAGCTCGGCCTCGACGGCGAGATCCTTGTCAAAATCAACAAACTGCTCGGCATGCCCAACGGCATCATCCTCGTCACCGGCCCCACCGGTTCAGGGAAATCCACCACGCTCTACACCCTCCTGCGCCAGCTCAACACCAAAGACCGCCGCATCGTCACCATTGAAGACCCCGTCGAAAACAAACTCGACGGCGTCGTCCAAATTGCCGTCAAACCCGAGATCAACCTCACCTTCGCCGCCGGCCTCCGCTCCATCCTGCGTGGCGATCCCAACGTTGTCATGGTCGGGGAAATGCGCGACCTCGAAACCACCGAGATCGCCATCCGCGCCGCTCTCACCGGTCACCTCGTCTTCTCCACCTTGCACACCAACGACGCCGTTGGCGGCATCAGCCGACTGCTCGACATGGGCATCGAACCCTTCCTCATCTCCTCCTCCGTCCGCGCTTTTCAAGCCCAGCGTCTCGTCCGCACCCTCTGCCCTTTCTGCAAAAAACCCGCCGAAACCGAAGCGAGCTACCTCGACGCCATCGGCTTCCCTGTCGAGTATCGTGAAAACCTCAAACAACCCGCCGGGTGCCGTCAGTGCCGCAACACCGGATATCAGGGCCGACTCGCCATTATGGAAATCGCCCTCATGACCAGTGCCCTCAGCGAAAAAATCAACACCCACGCCCCCATGCCCGATATCAAAGCGCAAGCGCTCGCCGACGGCATGATTCCCATGCGTCAATACGGATTCATGAAAGCTGCCGCCGGCATCACCACCGTTGAAGAAGTCATGACCGTCACCGCATCGAGTGATTAATCCAAGCTACGCCTTCTTCGTGCCCGCCTTTTCCTACACCGCCCTAGACACCACCGGTCAATCTACCACCGGCACGCTCAACGTGTCCACGCGGGCCGAGGTGTATCGTCGACTCGAATCCCAGCGACTCACCCCCGTCAGCGTCAACGAACAATCGAAACATAACGCCACTTCCTCCGAACCCACCAAGGACAAACTCCCGCCCGCCAAACTCAAACGCGTTCAACTGATCCTCTTCACCGAAGAACTGGCCGACCTCATGGACGGTGGACTCCAGCTCGAACAGGCCTTACGCGTCATGAACGAACGCCAGGAATCGCCCATCCTGCGTCGTGTTTCGGGCCGCATCCGCGAACAAATCCGCGAAGGTGCCACCTTCTCCAAAGCCCTGCAAAACGCCTCGCCCAGCTTCGACGAACTGTATTGCAACCTTTCCGCCGCTGGTGAAGCCTCCGGCACGCTGCCTCAAACCCTACGCCGACTCTGCATCAGCATCCAGCAGATCCACGAACTGCAATCCCGCGTGCTCGGTGCCCTGGTTTATCCCGCCTTCCTGATGGGCGGCCTCGTCCTTCTCCTCATTGTCTTCAGCGTCGTGCTCGTTCCCGGCTTTTCCGACATGCTCTCGAAAAGCCGCATGGAACCGCCCGCGATCATGCAAATGGTGTTGGCCGTATCCGACTTCATCGCCGCCTGGTGGTGGCTCGGCATCGTGATGGCCATTGGTGCCTTCCTGCTCTTTCGCATTTATATCAGTCGCGAATCCGGCCGCCGCTGGTGGGATCGCGTCCAGCTCCAAATCCCCCTCTTCGGCCCCGTCCTCGCTGCCCGATTTTATGCCCAATTTGCCGCGTCTCTCGGTGGACTCGTCACCAACGGCATCCCTCTCCTCAACGCCATGCGCCTCAGCGCCAAAGCCACCTCCAACGTCTACTTCAAAGCCATCATCACAAAGGCAAGCGTCGCCATCGGTGAAGGCGTTGCCCTCTCCAACGCCCTGCGCAAGGACCGCCAGCTTCCCATGATGCTCATCGACCTCATCGCCATGGGCGAACAAACCGGCCGACTCGGTTTCGCCCTGCAAAAAGCCGCGACCCGTTACGATAAGGAACTCGACAAAAAAGTCAAACGCCTCACCGGCCTTGTCACCCCCGTCGTCCTCGTCATCCTATTCGCCGTCGTCACCGTCGTCGCCCTTGCCATCGTCACCTCCATCTTCGAAACCATGTCCAGCGTGCGATCCAGCGCCTAAATCATCAACCGTAAATCTTAAATCTTAAATCTTAAATCTATCTCAATCATGCACATCCATACCGCACACCACCACCGCCGGTTCAAACACCAACGTTCCGCCTTCACCCTCATCGAGATCATTCTCGTCCTTGCCCTGCTCGCCATCCTTATGGGAGCCGCCATCACCACCCTCAACCGTGGCGGATTGATCGAAGGAGCCCAGGAAGACCGCGTCAAAGGCGACATCCAGACCATCAGCACCGCGCTGGATGCTTATTCCTACAGCGCCGGACGTTACCCCAACTCCGAGCAAGGCATCGGCGCCCTCATGGAAAAGCCCACCACCGCCCCCATCCCTGACCGCTGGCACCGCACCCTCAACGAAATCCCCACCGATCCCTGGAAGCAGCCCTACAATTATCGCTTCCCCGCCACCAAATCCAAAAACCCCTACGACATCTATTCCATCGGCAAAGACGGCCAGGCCGACACCGAAGACGACATCGGAAATTGGTGAGATCGAAAGGCTAAAGGATGAAGGCTAAAGGATAAATGAATTCATGACCCCGATCATCCAGAGTGAATCGCGAACCCGGAGACTGCAACTGCACGCTCCGGGTTCTCCGCTTTCTTCATCCTTCCAAAAAGCTTTTACTCTGATCGAAATCGTTCTCGTCCTCACCCTTGTCGCCATCATCACCGCCGCCGCAGTCCCGGCTGTCAACGGCCTCCGCGACGAAGCCGCCGCCCGTGAGCCCCTCACGGCGCTCGCCCGACTCGCCAAAGAAACCCGGCTCCAGGCGATGAAAGACAAACGTCCTTATCAAATCGCCTTCACCGCCCAAGGATTCACCGCCACCCGCTACCTCAGTCCCTACCTCCAGGCCGCCGAACTCGAAGCCTTCCTGCAAACCCCTGTTCCCGATCCTGTCACCGAAGCCACCGAATCCGCCGATGGTGCCCCCCCTCCACCCACCTTCGTCAACTGGACCAAAACCTACGCCCTCCCTGAAGGTCTTCAATACAACGTCCAATACTGGCACGAAGCCTCCCCGACTGAAATCTCCGGTCCCATCGTCAGACTCTGGGTCTTCCAGCCCACCGGCATCGTCGCCCCCATCACCGTCAACCTCATCCATCAAGGCACCATCCACAGCGCCACCTTCAACGCCCTAACCGCCGACATCGCCAAAACCAGTTCCCACAGCCAGTAAGAGAAAGGCTAAAGATAAAGGCGAAGGGCAAAAGCTGATCTCAAATCACAAATCATAAATCATAAATCATAAATCATAGATCCAATTTGACCTCCCCATCTCCAGCACCTTCCAACCGCCCCGCCCGTCGCCGGACACACGGTTACCTGTTGCTGGAACTCATCCTCGCCCTCACCCTTTTTTCCCTCGCCGTTCTCGGTCTCGCGCGCTCTCTCCAAATGAGCATCCAAACCGGAGCCATCATCAATCGCGACCACGACGTCCGCCTCGCCTTGCGTGGATTCCTCGAAGAAATCCGCCGCAAACCCCTTTCGGAAATGACCCAGTCCTATCTCGATCCGCGCCTCAATCTCACCCTCCAGAGCAGCATCGAACCCCTCGAACTACGCGACCGCAACGGCACCGTTCTCAACAACCTCTACACCCTCCGAGTCGCCACCACCTACGAAGCCGGAGCCGAACAGCGAGAAGAATTCCTCGAAGTCTTCGTCTACAAAACCCAAACCGAGGAAGCCAATTAACCGGGAATGACCCCACGTCCTTCCATCCCCCCGTTTCACCCCTCCGTCCAAAAAGTCGGAGCGTCCCCTTTTAGCCTTTATCCTTTATCCTTTAGCCTTTCTAGATCCGCCTTTAGCCTTTTAGAAGTCATCCTCGCTCTCACCCTTCTCGCCCTCCTCAGCGGCATGGTGTTCGGCATCGTCCGCGTCTCGCTGCGCACCGCCATGGAAACCCGCCAGGTGCAGATGGAAAACGATCAGCTCAACCAGTTCATCAAACTCTGCCGCCACACCTTTCAAAACCTTCCCGCCACCGCCACCGTGACTCTCGAAATCACCGAACGCGGCACACCCGTCCAACAGGAACTCACCATCTCCGGCGTCCCTGAATTCTTCGCCTTTGGCGGCAACCCCATCTCCTACGAGGACTCCATCATCGGCCTGCGCCCCGATGTCGAAGCGATTGAAAACTCCCCCACCGGACAGGTCCAATATTACATCGGCACCAGTCGCGAAGACCTCATCACCACCGATGGCACCAACGGCAACTCCGCCGCCATCCGCGCCAGCACCTCTGGAATCGCCGCCCCCGACGACCAGGGCCGTTACTGGATGCCGCTCCTCCCCGGCGTCGTCAGCCTCACTTGGCGATTCTTCAACGAAGACGAGGACATCTGGGAAGAAGAATGGGACAGCGCCGTGCTTCCCGTCCTCGTCGAAATGAACCTCCTCATGGTTGACCGCACCTACCCCATCCGCATGGTCTACGCCCTTCCCGCCACCAAACTCAGCGAAGCCAACGCCCGCCTCGCCACCAACGCCGATTCCGTCGACGCCAGCGACACCACCTCCACCGCCAACAACCAAAACCAGGGAGGCGGCCAGAATCAGGGCCAAGGTCAAGGTCGCGGACAAAACCAAGGCGGAGGAGATCGCGGTGACCGGGGACAAGGAGGCCAGGGCGGCCAGGGTCAAGGAGGTGGCCAGGGCCAAGGCAACCAAAACACCCCCAATTCCCAAAATCGTCCCAACAATTCGCAACCATCCGGCGGCAACCCCGGTTCAAACCAAGGTGCCCCATCCAGCGGACGCTAGTTCGATCATGCAAGGTCATCCTTCATCCCTCATCCTTCATCCCTCATCCTTCGGCGCGAAGCGCCGCCGCGCCTCTGCCCTCATGCTCGTGATGGCCGCCATCATCCTGATGTCCGTCACCGTCATGGGCGTGGTCGAGTTCATGCGCTACAGCCTTGAAGAAACCGGCAACGACGCCCGTGAATTCCGCGCCATGCACCTCGCCGAAAGTGGCATCGCCCTCGGCCTCAGCCCCCAGCTTCAACCCGGCGACCCCGTCCTCAAACAAACCATTGGCACCGACAGCGGCTTCGAAGTCGTCATCTCGTCCGAAGGTGCCCGCATCCCCCTCGTCTCCATCACCGACGAAAACCTTCTCAACGGCCTCTATGAATTGTTCATCGACTGGGGCCTCTCCCCCACCGACTCCCGCACCGTCGTCGACTCCCTCGCCGACTGGGTCGACACCGACGACAACCCCCGCTCCCAAGGAGCCGAATCCGACTACTACCGCGGCCTCGGTTACGAAAACTTTCCCCGCCAGCAAGAATTCAACTCCCTCGAGGAACTCCCCCTCGTTCGCAACTGGAACCTCATCGAAGCCATCAAACCCGACTGGCGCAACTACTTCAGCGTCAACGGCGACGGCTTCATCGACCTCAACTACGCCCCCGCCGACGTGTTGATCGCCATCCTCGGCAGCGAAGAGTCCAATGCCGAAAACCTCATCCGCGAACGCAACGGACCCGACGGACTCCCCAACACCGAAGACGACGTCAAACTCACTCTCAACCATGCCCGCTCCCTCCTCAACCTCGACCAGGAACGCTTCACCCAGCTCAGCACCCTCATCACTGTCGACCACCTCACCCGCCGCATCGAAAGCACCGGTCGTATCGGCGAAGCCACCACCAAAGTCACCGTCATCGCCCGCCGCCAGTCCGACGGCTCCCTCAACTATCTCGCCCGCATCGAAGAATAACCTTCATCCTACCGGTTTCATCCTTCATCCTTCCGCCTTCATCCTTTTAGAACATGTCCAGTGCCACCAGCTTCCTCATGCCCGACGCCGCCCCGACCTGGCAGCTTTGGAAATCGCTGCATGGCAGCAACCCCACCCCCCCCCACACCCCCTCCGAATGCCGTCAAAACGGCAAACCTCTTGTCGTCGGCCTTCCCGCCACCGCCTGTCGCACCGTCGGACTTATCCTTCCCGATGCTCCCCCCGACCTCATCCCCTCCATGGTCGAGGCCCAGCTTGAGAAACGCGGCATCTCCATCACGAAACTCCCCCAACCAAACTTCGCCTGGCACCAACTTGGCCATCAGCCCGGTCAAACCCTCATCAGCGTCGACGTCCTCCCCGCCCCCTTCCCCGCCGAACTCGTCGTCTCCCATGCCAGCAACTACACCGCCGCCCTGCGCATGATGCAACTCCCCGCCGATGAACTCATCATCGTGCAGGAGCAGGACCAAATCGTCCTCGCCCTCGGTCATCTCGGCAAACTCTGGCACAGCCACATCATCGGCACCACCGCCACCCCCACCGAAGACCTCGCCCGCGAAATCGCCATCGCCCAACTCGCCCTCGAAACCACCGCCGCCACCCCGCTCAACGGCATCCTCCTCATCGGCAGCCACCTTGCCCAACTCCAGCGCACCCTCCAGCCCCTGCTCGCCCTCCCCCTCAAAACCGGCACCCAGCTCGAGCCCAACCGCTCCTTCAAAACCGACCCCGCGCAGCGACTCCTCCCCGCCGCCGTTCACCAGTCGCAACATCGAGGCGTCCGTCGCCGGCAAATCATCCTCGCCCTGCTCACTCTCGCCGTCCTCTACGCCGCCCTCTTCTTCCTCGCCTGGCTCAACCTCACCTCCCTTGAAGATCGCAAAGCCGCCCTTCAAGCCGAAATCAACACCACCGGTCCTCCCGCCGCCGCCGTCCGCACCACTGCCCAACGCTGGCGCTCCCTCGAAGCCGCCATCGACATCCAGCGTTACCCCATCGTCCAGCTCACCCACATCACCGCCCTCCTTCCCCCCAGCGGCATCCAAATTAAAAAATACATCGCCAAACCCGCCGAAATCGACATCGAAGGCGACGCCCGCGACGCCCAATCCGCCACCCAACTCCTCGAAGACCTGAAAAAGCACGCCCAGCTCAGTCGTTTCACCTGGTCCATGCCCGTCCCCGCCGTCCGCAACAACATCGCCACCTTCAAAATCCAAGGAAAACTTCAGTGAAGTGACGTGCTGACCTTCTATTTGATCTTCCCATGGACTCCATTCGCAATGATGACATTCCACCAGTGGTGCCCGAGAGAACTGAAGCACTCATCGAACTCGCCAAAGAAATCCGATCTCCGATCATCAAGCCTTCACCCTATGAAATCTTTTCCACTGTGTTTCAATGCATCCTCCATGGCGTTCTCTGGATTGTCGCTTCGCGTCTAAATGACACTTTCAGTGCCGCGATACAATTCTTGATCGTGCTATCCATGATCTTCACCGTGAAGTCCATCAACGTGAGGCCAAATGATCGCCGATGGGATGCCTTGCTCAAATTATTGCGTGTCGAAACGCAATCTGTTCCTCGCCAGAAATCATCGATCACAGATCATCAATCATAAATTTTTCATGTCCCGCTCCCTCAACCCACGCGAAAAACGGCTCCTCATCGCCGTCCTCGCCACCTTGTTTCTCACCTTCAACTTCCTCGTCATCCGCGAATTCACCAATCGTCGCGCCGCCACCAGCACCGGACTCACCCAGCTCACCGAACAAGTCGCCTCCAACAAAGTCTGGCTCGGCGACCGCGCCTTCTGGGAAAAACGCAAAGCCTGGCTCGACCAAAACATGCCCTACACCGAGTCCGCCGGACGCTCCCAAGGCCAGCTCCTCGAAGACCTGCAAACCAGCGCGCTCGACCTCGGCCTTGCCGTCACCAACACCACCCTCCTCGAACCCCTCGCCCTCGACCACGCCAATGAAGTCGGCGTCACCCTCCGTCTGCGCGGTGACCAGGACATCCTCCTCCGCTGGCTCCTCACCCTCCAGTCCCCCGAAAAATTCCAGGCCATCAAATCCATCGAACTTGAACTCGACGCCCGCGCCCGTGAAACCACTCCGCAAGCCCAGTGCAACTTAACCGTCGCACGCTGGTTCAATCCCACGCCCCCCCCCGGCCAGCCCACGCCCGCCGCTGAACCCGCACCTGCAACCACACCCGAAGCCGATCCCGCCCCCACCGAAGAAGAACCCGTCAATCCCCTCGACCTCGGCTCGCCCATCTAACTCACTCTTGCCCATGAAGCCCTTCATCATCATTCTCTTATCCTTTAGCCTTTATCCTTTAGCCTTTCCCCAAGACCCCGACCTCCCCCAGCCCTTCAACCCCGCCATGGCCGAGCCCCCGCTCGCCTCCCCCCCCTTCACCCGCTCGGTCAATCTCTCGGACAAACTCGTCCTCACCGGCATCGCCTTCATCGAAGGCAAACCCGTCGCCACCATCCTCGACACCGAGAAAAAACAAAGCTACGTCCTCTCCGAAGAACCCAACGCCGAAGGCTGGAAACTCGCCGAAACCAGCGCCACCATCCAGCTCGACCGCACCCAGGCCAAAATCATGGTCGGAGGCGAGATCGTCACCGTCCGCTACAGCAAAACCCAGCTCACCCCCGAGAACACCAAAGGCGCCCGTCCCGGCGGCGAAGGCGATCGCGGCCGGGGTGATCGCGGCGACCGTGGCGACCGACGCGAGAGCCGACGCGGCCCCGACCCCGAAACCCGCGCCCGCTTCGAAGCCCTTCCCGAAGACGCCCGCCGCAAACTTTTTGAAGAAATGCGCGAAAACCGCGACCGCCTCCAAGGCATGTCCGACACCGAACGCTCCGACTACTTCAAGCGTCAGCTCGAACGCGCCGAACGCCGCGCCCGCGAATAGCGCCTCTTCTTCACTTCCGACTTCCCACTTCCGACATCCCACTTCCGACTTTTCATGTCCCACCCATTCCCCTGCCTCTCCGCAATTTTTCTCCTTCTCGCCCCCGCCCTTCACGCGCAAATCCGTGAAAGCGCCATCAACCAGCCCACCGCCACCAACCCTCGCGAGTTCCGTCTCGTCCAAAACATTCCCCTCGCTGACCGCCCGCCCACCTCCCTTCTCGTTCAGGTCCAGAATCCCCCTCCCACCCCTGACGCCAACGCCCCTGCCGAACCACCCCCCGGCCCCGGCGGTCCCGGCATGGGCGGGCCTCGCGGAGGTTTTGGTGGCTTCGGCGGACCACGCGGCGGTGGCAGCAGTTCCAGCGACGAAACCTTCCGCATCGACGGCGACAAAGTCTCCCTACAGTTCCCCAACAATTCCATCATCGACATCCTCGGCATCTACGAGCGACTCACCAACAAAACCCTCATCAAAGACACCTCCATCTTTGAAGGCCAGACCATCAGCCTCGTCACGCCCCAGCCCGTCGAAAAAGGCGAAGCCATCAAACTCATCGAGGCCTCCCTGCTCACCAACGGCTACGCCATCGTCGCCGATCCCGACGGCAAAAGCGCCCGCATCCTTCCCACCCGCACCCAAGGGGCCGCCACCACCCAGTTTTCCCAGGGCGTCCTCTTCTACCAAAGCGCCAACGACCTTCCCGACAACGAAACCATCGTCAGCTACTTCATGCCCCTGGCCAACCTTGACCCCGTCGAAGCCGCCGAAATGCTCGGTGCCCATGTCGGCCTCAGCGTCTACGGCCGCATCACCCCCGTCCTCAATCCGCCCGGCCTGCTCCTCACCGAAAGCTCCAACATCGTCAAACAGCTCGTCAGCATCAAGGAAGTGATCGACACCCCCAGCACCACCAGCTCGCTGGTTACCAAATTCATCCCCCTTAAATACGCCGACGCCGCCACCGTCGCTCAAATTGTCCAAGCCACGATCGACGCCCAGACCACCGACAGCATCGAGAAAGGCATCACCACCATCCGTGGTGGCTCTCCCCAACAGACCCAACAACGAGGCAGCGATCGCGACCGCCAGCAACAGTCCCAACAACCCCAGTCCGCCCCCCAGTCAGGCAACCAAACCTCCTCTTCGAAAATCACTCCCGAACCCCGCGCCCAGTCCCAAGTCGTCGCCGACTCCCGACTCAACCAGATCCTCATTGTCGCCGAACCCGAAGACTACGCCTACATCAGCAGCCTCATCCTCGAATTCGACAAACCCGTCGACGTCCCCGAACCCTACGAACGCAAACTCAAAAACATCTTCTCCCTCGACGTCGTTTCCGTCCTCGCCGACCTCCTCAAAGACACCACCGCCAGCACCCAGCTTCCCGGCGGCGGCACCCTCACCCAACAGCAACAACAGCTCGTCAGCAGCAACCAGCTCGTCACCGGTCGCACCGCCACCAGCACCCGAGGCGGCACCTTCAGCGGAGCCACTGGCGGCGGCACCACCACTGATACTGGCGGCGTCAACAGCCGGCCCGACCAGCTCATCGAACCCGAGGAAGACAACGCCCCCGTCTCCGTCCTCGTCAACAAAACCCGCATCATTGCCGACCCATTGGCAAATGCCATCCTCGTGATTGGACCCAAGGAAGACCAGGACAAAGTTAACCTCATCCTCGACAAACTCGATCGCAAACCACCACAAGTTTACCTCGCCACCGTCATCGGCCAGCTCACCCTTGGCGATGGTTATGAATTCGGCATCGACTACCTCCAGAAATTCACCAGAACTGGTTCCAATAGCGGCCTCACCAGCAGCCTCATCTCCACCCGCGACGACATCATTACCAGCAACAACGTCAGCGACATCACCACCAACCTCATCACCTCCGCCATCGGCAACGCCAACGGCTTCAATGTCTACGGCCAGATCGGAGAAACCGTCGACGCCTTCGTCAACGCTCTTGAAACCACCAACAACTTCAAGGTCCTCTCCCGCCCCAGCGTCTTTGCCCTCAACAACAAAAAAGCCTCCATCACCAGCGGCCAGTCCATCCCCGTCCCCTCCCAGTCGATCACCAATTCCAACAACACCGGCAACGGCAGCGGCAACGTCACCACCACCATCGAATACAAAGACGTCGTCCTCAAACTCGAAGTCATTCCCCTGATCAATCCCGACGGCGATGTCACCCTCAAAATCGCCCAGGTCAACGACACCGTCGTCGGCAGCCAGATCGTCGACAACAACAGCATCCCCATCATCGGCACCGAACAACTCCTCACCACCGCCACCGTCCAAACCGGAAACACCATCGTGCTCGGTGGACTCATCACCGAACAGGACAACACCACCACCGAAGGCATCCCTGTCATCAGCCGCATCCCCGGGGTCGGCCGACTCTTCAAAAACGACGTCACCAGCAAAGAGCGCAAAGAACTCATCGTCTTCATCCAGCCCATCGTCGTCGACGGCCACAACGACCTCGCCCGCACCAGCGCCGCCGAAGACCTTCGCACCAAAGTCGGAGCCGACGCCGCCCAGGCCTTCCCTCAACGCGTCACCACCCCCGCCCCCACCTCCATCGACCTCCCCGCCTCCGACCCCGAACCCGTCAAACGCAAACGCTGGTTCAACTTCGGCCGCTAAATAAAACACGCGTTTTTCTCGAGGGGAGCACACGGATCGCTTTGCGGCTTCGCAGCTTGCGTGTCGTTCTCGGCATCTTGCCGAGAACCCGGACGCGAAGCGCCCTTCAGTCCGGCGTCCCCTCAACTGGCCAACAAACATCACCAGCAAGCGCCCCCCATCCCGACACGTTCCCTCAATCACCATGCGCACCCTAATCCTCCTGACTTTCCTCGCCCCGTTTCTCCTGCACGCTGCGGAACCCAATCTCCCCCTCGTCGACCTCTCACAGGAGACCAACCGCCACATCACCATCGCCGCCGGCACCGAACAAACCTATCAAGGGCACCCCACCACCGTCCTGATGCCCGACAACAAAACCATCTTCGCCGTCTGGTGCATCAACCACGGTGGCCCCGCCGGTCCCATGGCCCGCAGCGACGACGGAGGCCTCACCTGGACCCGACTCGACGACACTCTCCCGCCCAATTACAAAACCCATCAAAACTGCCCCAGCATCTACCGACTCGTCGATCAAGTCGGCAAAGCCCGCCTCTGGGTGTTCTCCGCTGCCCTCGGCCAACGCGGTGGCCCCGGCATGCCCAGCATCATGAGCGAAGACGATGGCAAAACCTGGAAAGAAATGCCGCCGCTCAACCTCCCCTGCGTCATGACCTTCAGCAGCATTGTTCAACTCAAAGACGGCAGCCACCTCGGCCTTTACCACAAAGGCCCCGATGGCCAGGACAAAGCCCCGCTCGAAGTCCTGCAAACCATCACCAAAGACGGCGGCTTCACCTGGTCGGAGCCCAAAATCGTCGCCACCGTGAAAGACAAAAACCCCTGTGAACCCTTCGTCTTCCGTTCTCCCGACGGCACCGAACTCTGCGCCCTCCTTCGCGAAAACACCCACAAAGGCAACAGCCTCGTCATGTTCAGCAAAGACGAAGGCCAAACCTGGAGCACTCCCATCGACACTCCTTGGGGTCTCACCGGCGACCGCCACATCGGCCAACAACTCCCCGATGGCCGCCTCATCTTCACCTTTCGCGACATGGCCATCAACAGCCCCACCAAAGGCCACTTCATCGCCTGGGTCGGCAACTACGAAGACATCAAAAACAGCAGCCCCGGCCAATACCGCATCAAGCTCCTTCACAGCCACGCCGAAAAAGTTCACGACTGCGGTTACCCTGGTTTTGAACTTCTCCCCGACGGCACCCTCGTCGCCACCACCTACATCAAATACGCCCCCGGCCCCGAAAAACACTCCATCATCAGCACCCGCTTCAAAATCTCCGAAACCGATGCGCTCTCAAAACCATAAACCCTCAGTTTAGTTTCCGTGTGTTTTGTCGTTCATCTTAAATTCTATCCACTATCATTGGTTGAGATGATCTCATTCAGCAAGTAGGCGCTGATACAACTGAAAATCCCCGTCGCTGAAGCAGCAAAAGGTGACTTTCTGAAGATGTTTTGTGTTAGTCATATAATCAGATACCGTTCGGTAAGCAATCTCTGCAGCCACCTTTGAGGGGAAACGATAGATGCCAGTGCTGATGCAAGGAAACGCGATAGTTGAAAGGGAATTCATTTCCGCAATCTCTAGCGATCGAAGATAACAAGATGCGAGCAAATCAGATTCACCGGAACCACCACCATTCCAGACCGGTCCCACCGTGTGAATGATGAATCGAGCGGGTAATCGATAGCCTTTGGTGAATTTGGCTTCGCCGACCTTGCAACCACCTCGCAACCGACACTCATGAACAAGATCTGGACCGGCCGCCCTATGGATAGCTCCGTCTACCCCTCCTCCGCCCAACAAAGACGAATTCGCTGCGTTTACGATGGCGTCCACAGAAAGCTTTGTGATATCGCCTTGCCATGCGGAGAGCTTCATTACTTGCAAAAAAAAGTCATGGTCCTAGCTAGCTTTTCACTTACCCCATCACCTCCTCACGCCTTCTTCGGCAAACACCCCACGCAATACTCCTCGCCGTCCACCCCAACGCGGAACTCCTGCTTTGGATCCGTCACATCCGTCTTGCCACAAACCGCACATTTAAAAAAATGCTCTCCGTCCGGGATCTTCGCTGAGTCAAACTTCGCACGCCGACTGCTCACCTCTGCGCGCTGCCCCATGCCCTTCACTGTCGCAGGACCAAACGCCACCAAAAAATTCACTATTGAAAACAAAATCGGCAGCCGGTCCGATGGCACACTGATGAAGTTCAGCAACAACAACGCCCCCGCGATCATCCCCAGATATTTCACCTTCACCGGCAGCACAAAAAACACCAGCAACTCCTGGTTCGGATACAGCATCGCAAACGCCAGAAACATCGTCGTGTAAAACGGTGCCCCCTCTGGACTGAATCCAAAAATCAACGCCCCCACCATCACCGCCAGCAACCCGCCCAAAATGTAAAGATTCAACCGAAACGCCCCCCAGGCCTGCTCCAGCGCCCGCCCAATCATCACCATCACCCACACCATCAACAACAACCAGATGGGGCTCGTCGTCGCCGGAACAAAAACCCAGGTCACCAGCCGCCACACCTCGCCCGCAAAAACGCGGCCCCTGTCCAGCACCAGAAACTGAAAAAATTCCGGCTGAATGAGCAACATCACCCACACCGCCACCTGGAACCCCGCCAGAATGTTCACCAAACCAGGGATTGCGAAGCGTCCGAATTTCGACTCGAGAGTATTGATTAAAGGCATCGAACCACACCCCTAGCGCAAAACCTCATCAACGCCACCTCATTCCATTCAACCACGTTGAAGCACGTTTGACAACACCCGCTCCCCCGCCATGTTCGCCACCGTGTCCGACACCGCCGACCTCAAACGCAGCCCTCTGCACGCCGCCCATCTGAAGCTGGCCGCCCGCATGGTCCCGTTTGCCGGTTGGGAAATGCCCGTGCAATACAGCGGAATCGTCGAAGAACACAAAGCCGTGCGCGCGAATGTCGGCGTTTTCGACATCTCCCACATGGGCCAGTTCCTGGTCAGCGGAGCCGATGCCCAGGTCTTCCTCAACCGCGCCCTCACCAACGACATCTCCGTCCTCGCCCCCGGCCAGGGCCAATATACCCTGCTCCTCAACGACCAGGGCGGCGTCATCGATGACCTCATCGCCTACCGCCTCGACAGCGAACTCTATTACCTCGTCGTCAATGCCTCCATGATCGACCCTGATCGCGAGCGTCTCCTTTCCCTGCTTGATCCCAGTGCCGACATCGCTCTGCTCGATCTCAGTCCCGCCACGGGAGGTCTCGCCATCCAGGGTCCCAAAAGCGCCGAAACGCTCTCCCGCGTCCTTCCCGATGTCGCCTTTCCCGAACGCAACACCATCCAGGTCGTCAATACTCCCGAAGGCCAAACTGTGACCCTCTGCGGCACCGGCTACACCGGCGAAAAAGGCTTCGAATTCTTCGCCCCTGCCGAACACATCACCTTTTGGTTCGAGAAATTCGTCGAAGCCGCCCAAGCCGAAGGCGGAATGCCCACCGGACTCGGCTGCCGAGACACCCTGCGCCTCGAAATGGGTTACCCTCTCAATGGCAACGACCTCTCCCCCGACAAAACCCCGCTTGAAGCCGGGCTCGGATTCTTCGTCAGCATGGGCAAACCCGACTTCGCCGGAAAATCCGCCCTCGAAACCCAAAAAAATCACGGTCTCCCCGGCAAACTCACCGGCTTTCGCATGACTGCCCCCAGTCCCCCTCCCCGCGCCCATTACCCCGTCCTCCACGACGGCCAGCCGATTGGAGAAATTTGCAGCGGCGGACTTTCCCCCACCCTCGGTCAAGGCATTGGCATGGCCTATCTCCCACTTCCCCTTGCCAAACCCGGCACCCCCCTACAAATAGAAATCCGTGGCCGACAATATGCTGCGGAAACCGTCAAGAAACCTTTCCATCAACCATCCAACACCTGAGCAATGAGCAAAGTTCCCGATCAGCTACGTTACCGCGAATCCCACGAATGGATCGATCCCACCTCAGGTGCCGTCGGCATCACTGACCACGCCCAGCACGAGCTCACCGACGTTGTTTTCGTTGAACTCCCCAAAGTCGGGGCCGAAGTCGAAGCCGGAGACCAGATCGCCGTGGTCGAGTCCGTCAAGGCCGCCAGCGACATCTACAGTCCCGTCAGCGGAGAAATCATCGCCATCAACGATGAACTCCTCGAAGACCCCTCCCTCATCAACACCGACCCCTACGGCGAAGGCTGGATCTTCGAAATCAAACCCAGCAAAGACGCCGAGCTGAAAATCCTTCTCGACGCCCCTTCCTACCGTCAGCATATCGCTTGATCGGGGGAGACAGAAGACTGGAAGACACAAGACAGAAGACTCCAGCCTTCCAAGCCGACTCAACCCAGCCCAACGCTCCCAACCAAAACCCCTGACCATCAGTTCTTCTGTCTTCTGTCTTTTAGTCTTCCATCTTCTTCCATGATCCCATTTTCACGTCGCCACCTCGGTCCCTCAACCGCCGAAGCGGCGGAAATGGCTCTCACTCTTGGCTGCCCCAAAGTTGAAGACCTCATCGATCAGGTCGTCCCCTCCGGCATTCGCAAAAGAGACCCCCTCAACCTCCCCCCCGCTCTCAGCGAAGAGCACGCCCTGCTTCGCCTCAAAGGCCACATGAGTCAGAACAAGGTGCTCCGATCCTTCATTGGACTCGGATATCACGACACCTTCACGCCCCCCGTCATCCAGCGCAACATCTTCGAAAACCCCGGCTGGTATACCGCTTACACCCCTTACCAGGCCGAAATCTCCCAAGGCCGGCTCGAAGCCCTCCTCAACTACCAGACGATGATCTGCGACCTCACCGGTCTCGACGTCTCCAACTCCTCTCTTCTCGATGAAGGCAGCGCCGCCGCCGAAGCCTGCGCCCTCGCCCTCAATCAAAACCCCAAAAAGAAGTCCATCTTCGTCTCCGATAAGGTCCATGCCCACGTCCTCGACGTCGTGATCACCCGCATGGAACCCCTTGGCATCGAAGTCACCAGCGGCGACATCCTCTCCATCGACTCCACCAACGCCGAGCCCTACGCCGCCCTCATCGCCGCGTATCCCGACACCCTCGGCCACATCCACGACTTCTCGTCCCTCGCCGAAACCATCCACATTGCTGGCGGACTCCTCATCGTCTGCGCCGACCTTCTCGCCCTCACCTTACTCAAACCTCCCGGCGAATTCGGAGCCGACATCTGCGTCGGCAACTCCCAACGCTTCGGTGTCCCCCTCGGTTTCGGCGGACCCCACGCCGCCTTCATGGCCGTCAAAGATCCCCTCAAACGCCGCATGCCCGGTCGTCTTGTCGGCGTCTCCAAAGACTCCCACGGCAACCCCGGCTACCGTCTCTCCCTGCAAACACGCGAGCAACACATCCGCCGCGAAAAAGCCACCTCCAACATCTGCACCGCCCAGGTGTTGCTCGCCGTCATGGCCAGCATGTATGCCGTCTACCACGGCCCCGAAGGCCTTAAATCGATCGCCACCCACGTCCATCAATCCGCCCACACCCTCGCCGAAGCCCTTAAAAAAGCCGGCTTCAAGATCCACAGCGAAAGCTACTTCGACACCCTCACCATCAACGTCGACGACGCCCAGCTCGTCCTCACCCGTGCCCTCGCCCTCGGCCTCAACTTCCGTCAAAATTCCCCCACCCAAATCACCCTCGCCCTCGACGAACGCGTCACCAACGACGAACTCACCCAAATCCTCAAGGCGTTTGACATAGATGCAAAGCCTCAAAATTTAGCCTTTAGCCCTTATCCTTTAGCCTTTCAGCGCGACAGCGCGTTCCTGACCCACCCCGTCTTCAACACGCATCACACCGAAACCGGCATGATGCGTTACCTGCGCCACCTCGAGCATCAGGACATCGCCCTCAACCGCAGCATGATCCCCCTCGGCTCATGCACCATGAAACTCAACGCCGCCGCTGAAATGATGCCCCTCAGCTGGCCCGAGATTTCCCGACTCCACCCCTTCGTCCCTGCCGACCAATCCACCGGTTACCGGCTCATGTTCGCCGAGCTCGAACAATGGCTCGCCGAATGCACCGGCTTCGCCGCCACCTCCCTTCAGCCCAACGCCGGCTCGCAGGGCGAATACGCCGGTCTCCTCGCCATCTACCACTACCATCGGGCCCGTGGCGAACATCACCGCAACATCTGCCTCATCCCCGTCTCCGCCCACGGCACCAACCCCGCCTCCGCCGTCATGGTTGGCATGAAAGTCGTCCCCGTCATCTGCGACGACATGGGCAACATTGACGTCACCGACCTCAAATCCAAAGCCGAGGCCAACGCCGCGAACCTCGCCGCATTGATGGTCACCTACCCCAGCACCCACGGCGTCTTCGAAGAAACCATCACCGAAATCTGCCAGATCATCCACCGTCACGGCGGCCAGGTCTACATGGACGGCGCCAACATGAACGCCCAGGTCGGCCTTACCTCCCCCGGCCTCATCGGAGCCGATGTCTGCCATCTTAACCTGCACAAAACCTTCTGCATCCCTCACGGCGGTGGCGGACCCGGCGTCGGCCCCATCTGCGTCGCCCAACACCTCGTCCCCTACCTTCCTGGCCATAGCGAACTCCCCAATCCCAGCGGTGCCACCACCTCTGCTCCCTGGGGCAGCGCCAGCATCTGCAACATCTCGTGGATGTATCTTGCCATGATGGGACCAGAAGTCGTCCAAAGCTCCGAGCTCGCCATCCTCAACGCCAACTACATCGCCCAGCGCCTCTCCCCGTATTTCCCCGTCCTCTACACCGGCCGCAACAACCGCGTCGCGCACGAATGCATCCTCGACTTTCGCCAGTTTAAAACCATCACGGTGGAAGACATCGCCAAACGCCTCATCGACTACGGTTTCCACGCCCCCACCATGAGCTGGCCCGTCGGCGGCACCCTCATGATCGAACCCACCGAAAGCGAAACCCGCGCCGAACTTGACCGCTTCTGCGACGCCATGATCAGCATCCACAGCGAGATCGAGTCCGTCGAAACCGGCCTCATCGACGCCGTCGACAACCCCCTCAAAAACGCCCCCCACACCGCCGCCAGCCTCCTCACCGAAACCTGGACCCACCCCTACACCCGCGAAGACGCTGCCTATCCCTTGCCTTGGGTCAAACTAGACAAATACTGGCCCCCCGTCGGCCGCATTGACAACGTTCATGGCGACCGCCACCTCATCTGCACCTGCGAATCGGTTGAAGCCTACGCCACCCAGGCCCCGTGACACAGGCTTGCAGCCTGTGGGTGAGGCAGGCATTTTGCCTGTCGATCCCGTTAGCCCAGCCTATTTTCAACACCGCCCACCCGCCCATTTGAACCTCCCTCCCCCCTCCCCCGCCATCAAGGCGACCCTCATGTTCATCCTCCACGATGAACAAGTCCTTCTCATCCGCAAAAAGCGCGGCTTCGGCATGGGCAAAATCAACGGTCCCGGTGGCAAGCTCGACCCCGGCGAAAGCGAGCTCGACTGCGCCATCCGCGAAACCCAGGAAGAACTTCACGTCACCGCCCTCAACCCCGTCAAACGCGGCGAGCTGATGTTCACCTTCACCGACGGCCTCGCCATGCACGTCGCTGTCTTCATGGCCACCCAGTTCGAGGGCACCGCCACCGAAACCGAGGAAGCCTTCCCCCTCTGGACCCCCATCGACGCCATCCCTTTCGAAAAGATGTGGCAGGACGACCAATACTGGCTCCATCGCATGCTCACCACCACCGCCGACCACTTCCACGGCACCTTCCACTTCGACAGCGACACCATGCTCACCCATCAAGTCGACTGGTCCTAGGTGACACAGGCTTGCAGCCTGTGGGTGGGACAGACATTTTGCCTGTCCGGCAGGGAGCCCAAGCCGGAGCCGTAACACGGGCTTTAAGCCGGTGCGTGCAACGGACATCCTGTCCGTTGTTCATTGCCCCACGTTCCACGTGAAAAATCCCCGTTCTGTGCTACGTATTACTCTGACGTAGCCCCATCATGATTCCCCGTCTCCAAGCCGCCGCCAAAACCCTCTTCTTCCGTGGCACTCCTCTCATCGCCACCGCGTTTCTCTCCGCCCACGCATCAACTCAAGCACAGGCATCCGAACCCGCCAAAACCTTCCCCGCAGACCAGATCGAGTTCTTCGAAAAACACGTCCGCCCCGTCCTCGCCAACAACTGCTACGAATGCCATAACAGCCACCACCAGGAAAACGGCCTGCGCCTCGACAACTACTCTGGCATCCTGCGCGGCTCCGATTACAGCGTCGTCGCCACCCCGGGCAACGCCGCCGCGAGCAAACTTCTCAAGGCCATCAAACATCAGGACGGCGTCACCGCGATGCCCAAAAAAGGCGACAAACTCAGCGATGGCGACATCGCCAACATCGAAAAATGGATCGCCATGGGCATGCCCTGGCCCGCCGAAAAAGATCCCGTCGCCCACGCTGAAAAACCCTCCTGGGAATCCCACTGGTCGTTTCAGAAAATCCAGCAGCCACCCCTTCCAAAAACCACCATTCCCGGCACCTCGCTCGACCAGTTCGTCGCCGCCAAACAAGCCGAAGCCGGTCTCGACTTCGCCCCCGCCGCCGACCGCGCCACCCTTGGCCGCCGTCTCCACCTCACCCTCACCGGCCTCCTCCCCTCCTACGCCGACCTCCAAAAATACGTCAGCGATCCATCCCCCGACGCCACCTCCAAGCTCATCGATCAACTGCTCAACTCCCCCCAATACGGCGTCCGCTGGGCCCGCCACTGGCTGGATGTCGCCCGCTATGCCGACACCGAAGGCTACCGCGCCGGCGGCGTCGACATCCGCTACCCTCACGCCTACACCTACCGCGACTGGGTCGTCAATGCCCTCAACAGCGACCTTCCCTACAACCAGTTCGTCACCCAGCAACTCGCCGCCGACCACCTGCTCGAACCCGGCAAGACCGATCCCTCCCTCGCCGCGCTCGGCTTCCTCACCGTCAACGACTCCTTCCAAGGAGACAACCTCCTGCAAACCGATGACCGCATCGACGTCGTCACTCGCGGCATCCTCGGCCTCACCGTCTCCTGCGCCCGCTGCCACGACCACAAATACGACCCCATCCCCACCAAGGACTACTACGCGTTCTTCAGCATTTTCAACTCCAGCGAAATTCCCGACCAGCTACCCATCATCGGTTTCCCCAACAATCAGCCCGCCGTCGACGCCTACAACTCCAGCGTGGCCGAAGTGGAGAAAGAAAAACAGCAGATGCGCGAGCAGGTCTACAGCGAATTGCGCAATACCGACCGCCTTCGCGACTACCTCGTTTTTGTCCGCAAAGCCTCCGATTTTAAAGACGAGCAATTCCGCGGCGAAGCCGGCAAAGCCCAACTGCGTGACCGTATCGCCCAAGGCCTCGTCGAACTGGTGAAGCGTCACACCGCCACCGACAAACCTCATCCCGTCCTGCTCGCTTGGAAAAAATTCGCCGAACTCCCCGAAGATCAGTTCGCCGCCAAAGCACCCGCCATCAGCGCCGAACTTGCCAAAGCCGACAGCCCCACCAACCCCGTCATTCGCAACGAACTCGCCAAACGCCCCGCCCCCAAATCCTTCGCCGACGTCGCCCAGCTCTACTCCGACATCTTTGTCACCTGCATGACCGGCAAGGAGCCCAACAATCCCGACTGGGAAGCCGTCCGCGCTCTGCTCATGGACAGCAAATCGCCCATGAGCGTCAAGGTCGACGAAATCCAACGCTTCTTCACCCAGAAGGACCGTCTGGAAATGGTCAAACTCGAAAACAAAATCAACAAACTCGACCTCGAATCCCCCGGTGCCCCCCAGCGCGCCATGGTCATGAAAGACCGCGATAAACCGCGCGACGAAAAAGTCATGATCCGCGGCAATCCCGGCCGTCGCGGCGACCCCGCCCCGCGCGGTTACCTCACCATGTTCGGCGGTCAGAAATTCACCAAAGGCAGCGGACGTCTTGAACTCGCCCAAGCCATGACCAGCCGAGACAACCCCCTCACCGCCCGCGTCATCGTCAACCGCGTCTGGGCCCAGCACTTCGGCAAACCTCTCGTTGAACAAACCAGCGACTTCGGCGTAGAAACCCCCGAACCCGTCCAGCTTGCCCTCCTCGACCACCTCGCCGCCAACTTCATGGACAATGGCTGGTCGCTCAAAAAACTCCACCGCCAGATCCTCAACTCCCGCACCTGGCAGCAAAATTCCGTCAGCACGCCTGACAAAGATCTCAAAGATCCAGAGAACCAACTTCTCACCCGCCAGAACCGCCGCCGCCTCGACTACGAAGCCATGCGCGACACCATGCTGCAGACCAGCGAATCCCTCGTCCCCGCCAGCATGGGCGGTCGCCCCACTCCCCACAAAGACAAGGACGCCAACACCCGCCGCAGCGTCTATCTCTTCGTCGACCGCTTCCAGCAGGAAACCGTCCCCGCCATCTTTGACTTCGCCAATCCGGACGCCCACAGCCCCGTCCGCTCCGACACCACCGTCCCGCAGCAAACCCTGTTCCTCATGAACAGCCCCTTTGCACGCGACCAGGCCGATCTCGTCGCCAAAAATACCCCAGTGCAAGGCAGCAACATCGATTCCGAATCCCTCAAAAACCTCTACCGCCGCGTGCTCCTCCGCGACCCCGCCCCCCACGAAATCGAAATCGCCTCCACCTTCATTCACGAAGCCGCCGACCTCCAAACCGGCACCCCCTACACCTGGCAATATGGCTTCGCCGAACTTACCCCCGCCAACGCCACCCCTGATGCCCCCATCAAAATCGGCGACTTCACCTCCTTCAAAAACTTCCGTCACACCAAGCAGGACGGCACCCGCTGGCGTGTCAGCGACACCTACCCTGACAAAGAACGGGGTTACCTCACCATGGAACGCGTCAGCAACAATCAAAAACTCGCCGGTCACACTGGACGCGGCAACACGGCCAACATCCTCCGCTGGGTTGCCCCCATCGACACCACCATCCGCATCGTCGCCCCCTTCAAACACAACACCAAAGGCGGCGATGGCATTCAAACCTACATCCACAGCAGCCGCAGCGGCCTCCTCCAGGAAAAACACCTCAAACCCGATCAAGGCCACGAATTTGTTGTTGAAAATCTTCAGGTCAAAACCGGCGACATCATCACCTTCGCCACTACCCGGGGCGGCAACGAATCCAACGACTCCTATCACTGGACCCCACGCATCGAAATTCAAGACACCCCCAACGCCCCCTTCACCCTCTGGACCGACTCCGCCCGCGACTTCCTCAGCCCCGGCAAATGGCCCATCAACCTCCCCCGCCCGCAAACCCCTCTTTCCCAACTCGCCCACGTCCTCATCATCAGCAACGAGTTCCAGTTCGTAGACTGACATAAAGTCGGAAGTGGGAGGTCGGAAGTCGGAAGTTCAGTGAGAAAAACCCCCTCGAAGCCATGGATACGCAATTTCCAAATGAAATGAAAAAACGCACCAAGGCATTTGCGGTGCGCATCATCTCCATGGTTGACACCTTGCCCAAAAAGATGAGCGCCGACGTCATCGGTCGCCAAGTTCTTCGTGCAGCTACGTCAGTAGGTGCAAATTACCGGGCCGCCTACCGCGCCCGCAGCACCGATGAGTTCCGAGCCAAACTCGGCATCGTTGAAGAAGAAGCTGACGAATCCCTTTTTTTTGGATGGAACTCCTTACCGAGTCCGGCCTCGTAAAACCTGACCGCCTCACCGCGCTCAAGAAAGAAGCAGAAGAAATCCTCGCCATAACCGTATCTTCTATCAAGACCTCGCGTTCCAAAAACCCGAAGCGCACCACGAAACCCGCTCGCCCGAACTAGCACTTTCCGACTTCCGACTTCCGACTTCCCACCTCCGACTTCCGACTTCCGACTTTCCCATGTCTCTTCACGATCATTCGCCCAGCCTCGAACACCACTTCCTGACCCGTCGTCAGCTCCTTAACCGTGTCGGTATGGGTTTCGGCTCGCTCGCCCTCGGCAACCTGCTCGCACCCAACTCCGCCCAGGCCGCGCCGCTCAATCCGCTCGCCGTTCGCAGTTCCCAGTTCGCGCCCAAGGCAAAACGCGTCGTCCACCTCTTCATGAACGGTGGCCCCTCCCACGTCGACACCTTCGATCCCAAGCCCATGCTCACCAAGCATGACGGCAAAATGCTCCCCAATCTCCTCAAGACCGAACGCCCCACCGGCGCCGGTCTCGCCTCCCCCTTCAAATTCCAAAAATACGGAAAAAGCGGACTCGAAATCAGCGAACTCTTCACCAACGTCGCCCAGCATTCCGACGACATCTGCGTCATCCGCTCCATGCAGGCCGATGTCCCCAACCACGAGCCCTCCCTCGGCCTCATGAACTGCGGTGAATCCCGTCTCCACCGCCCCAGCCTCGGTTCCTGGGTCAACTACGGCCTCGGCAGCGAAAACCAAAACCTCCCCGGCTACATCGCGATGTGCCCCGGTGGCATGCCCATCCGACGCACCAAAAACTGGCAGTCCGCCTTCCTGCCCAGCGCCTACCAGGGCACCTACATCAACACCAATCACGAAACCGTCGACAAGCTCGTCGAGTTCATCAAAAACCCCACGCTCGACCGCACCCAGCAACGCCGACAGCTCGACCTCCTCACCGAACTCAACGAAGCCCACCTCGCCGCGCGCCAACACGATCAGCAGCTCGAAGCCCGGGTGCAAAGCTACGAACTCGCCTACCGCATGCAGGTCGAAGCCAGCGACGCCTTTGACATCACCAAGGAACCCCAGTGGGTCCACGAAATGTATGGCATCAAAGCCGGCAACGACGGTGCCTTCGCCCGCCAATGCCTCATCGCCCGCCGTCTCCTCGAACGCGGCGTCCGCTTCCTGCAACTCTGGACCGGCGACGGCCAGCCTTGGGATGACCACGACGAGATCCTCGGCCACAAACCACTCGCCGAACGCACCGACAAACCGATCGCGGCCCTGATGACCGACCTGAAAATGCGAGGTCTTTTCGACGAAACGCTCATCATGTGGGGCGGCGAATTCGGCCGCACTCCCGCTGTTGAACTTCCAACTCCCGGCAGCAACGCCGGCAAACAGCGCGGCCGCGACCACAACCACTACGGTTTCACCACCTGGCTCGCTGGCGGCGGAGTCAAAGGCGGTCATGTCCACGGAGCCACCGACGAATTCGGCTTTGCCGCCGTCGAAAATCCTGTTCACGTTCGCGACCTCCACGCCACCATCCTCGCCCTGCTCGGCTTCGACCATTCCACCTTCACCTACCGCTACGCCGGCCTCGACTACCGCCTCACCGGCGTCACCGACGAAGCCAAAGTCATTCGCGACATCATTGCCTAAGGTGACACAGGCTTGCAGCCTGTGGGTCCGGCAGGCATTTTGCCTGCGGAACGAACGTCTCCACGCCAACATCCCCACCCTGCGCAACCAAACCTAACCAAACCAAACAGGCTGCAAGCCTGTCCCACCCACAGGCACAATGCCTGTGTCACTTCCCACCACCCGTCCCATGAAAACCTTCCTCACCACCACCCTTCTCCTCCTCCTCACCCTCCCGGTCTTCGCCGCCGACCCCATCGCCAAAACCGAAATCACCCACGTCGACCCCAAAGCCGCCGCCGCCCTCATCGACGAGAAAAAAGTCACCATCCTCGACGTTCGCACCGATGCCGAATACAAAGACGGCCACCTCGCCAACGCCATCAACCACGACTTCACCGAAGATGACTTCAAGACTCAAATCGACACCCTCGACAAAGAGAAACCTTACCTCATTCATTGTCAGTCCGGTGCCCGCAGCGCCAAGTCCCTCAAAGCTTTCAAGGCCCTCGGCTTCAAACACATCTATCACCTCGACGGCGGCATCAGCGCCTGGAAAGACGCCTCCCTACCCGTCACCAAATAAGTCAAAATCAGTTTTCCTCACGGCGCAAAACGCTTGCTGTTGATCACCCGGAATCGATAACTCGTATCCAGGTTTTCATCGGGTGCCGTATCAGGATCGGCGAAGTCCGGCAGACTTGGGTCCAATGGATCCACATAACGCTCCAGGGTCGTCGACCCACGCATTTCCGACTGCACCGAATCCCGTCCATCCTCCCATTTCGCCCACTCCGTGGCGCTGCTTCCCCGGCTGCGCGAAGCCTGTTGAAGCACCTGCACCCGGTAATGCACGGTGTAGCTGTTCGACTTCGTCGTTAAACGTGGATACAAGGTCGCATACGGTCTCTCCCGTAAATTATCTCCGGTCAGGGCATGTTCCGCCCAAAACAATGGCATGTCGACTGCCTTCAAACCGGGCTTTCCTGGCACACCTTTTGGGATCAGATACACCTCGCAGATCTCACTCGCGGACCTGAAGATCTCATTGTTCGCAAACCTCTCTTCAAACTGCGCGAGCGTTTCTTCTTCTTCGATTTGATAACGATAATTCGTGCCCGTCCCTGACTTGTATCCTCCCACCGCCGTCAACGGCACCGCCCCCACCCTTTCACTCTGCAACAATGCCCGCAAGGCCGTGCTACGCTCAATATAGGTGAACGGCATCAGTTGATAGTTCATGTTGATCTTGCCCGCTGTCGAAAACGGCTCGCTGATCGCATACGGCTCCACCACCGGCATCCAGAACAAGTCCAGCAACAGGTGATCCTTCGGTGACTGACCACCGACATGCACAAAACTGCCCGATGAAGGATCAGGTCGGAACAACAACGTCCTCCAGGCCCGCTCCTCGACCGGTTTGGCCGCCTTGATCTGCGTCGGCAACGACCCAAACATCCCCGCCGACATCACCTGACGATTCGGAGAAAAAAACGTCGGTCCACTCGCCTCATGATCCCAATCATTGGCAAAATAAGGCACCGTTCCCACCGCGTTGTGTCCTTCATCCGGTTTGTTGATGTAGGCCCCATCCGGCGTGATGCCCGTGCCGTGGTCCCAGTCTCCCGAATCACTCCCCCAAAACGGAGTTTTGAACGGCACATCCGGAGAAAACCGCTCATGATAGTTCTGCGAGTTGGAAAGTGACGCCAGCTTGCCCTCCCTCGTCGAATTGAACAGCAAATCATGCCCCTGATATCCCTCCGTAAATGAATGCGCCACCTGATCGGAAGACGTGAAATACTGATGCGGCACAAACACCTCCAGCGGAACTTCCCTCCTCGCTGCCACATGCCGATAGTCGCCATGGACCGGCACCAAGGTTCTCAAGGTGTCCGTATCTCGAAACAATCCGCCAATGTTTTGACGATTCGTCCGGTTCGGAGGACGGGTGATGTAGGCCAGCCTGCCCGCCTTGCCAGCCAACGCAGGCGTTCTCGCAAAAGTCCAAAAATTCTCCCTCGTCGAAGTGAATTCCACATTCTCCCCATTCTTTTCCACATGCCCGGCCATCACCAACGTCGGCGATGGCAATGCTCCGCCGCTCACCTCGCTGGGCTGAAAATCCAAACGAATCGTCTGCACCAAGGCAGCTTCATCCGGCACATAACCTGGCGAATAAGCAGGAATGGAACCGTATTTTTGTGCATAAATTTCCACCCGAATCGGTTCTGTCCCGGTGTATTGCAGAAACATCTGCCTTTCCAATCCGGGCTTGATCGTCACCGGCGCACTCACAAACGGATAGGTGTTGGCCAATGTTGATGAATTCGAATCCTTCGCAATCTCTCCCTCCGCAGACACCCGCAGCGGCACCCCGCGATTCGCCAACGTTACCCTGAATCCATTGGAACCCCCGATCGTCCTCGTGTGCGCAAAGGGCTGCTGATCAATGTGAATCGTCGCACTCGCCGGAAACCCCAAAGATTTGAACCCCACTTCGCCCATGCCTCTCACCTGCAAACCGTCCAATCCGGTGACCCGAATCTGAAAATCCTGATTCAGCGCATTCCACCCCTGCGCCGCAGCAAAAAGCTCCATCAAGAACATCACTTCCACCCGCATCTCGTCCTCCTCCAGCACCCTGCCCGCCAGGGTCCGGTTGGCCATCACATTGCTGGCCAGCTTCGCCTCATCTTCCGGACTTAAGGGTTCACCATCACCATCCACCTGACCGCTGCCATCCGCCGTGCAGATGAAATGCAATCCCACTTCCGAAAGGGTGTTGAAACGCCCAAACCCCATCGTGTCATTGGCAGGAATCGAAAGCGGCGTCACCTGACCGTGACCACGAAGTCCTCCCATCCGGCCATTGCTCGAATTCCTCGTCCGCGCACTGGTGAACTGTTTGCCCATCGTTGGAAACGTCCACGATGCAGGATCATTCTGATTCTGCGGCTCCAGCGTGTCATCAAACAAATTGGTGCTGCGAACATAGTCAAAGATCTGCGTCAAAATCTGATCCCGATCCTCCGGATATTTCGCCGAAAAACTCCCGCCAAACCCCGGAACCGCCGCGCTCGTCAACCGCTGCAAATACCCATAAAGTTCCCGGTTCCGCTCAATCAACTCATAGTCCGCCGTCGGACTGTAGGCATCCGCCCGCTTGAACGAATAGTCCCGCCCATTCGCACGTGCGCAAAAGGCAATCAACCGATCAAATGCCGTCCGGTGAGCCTCATTATCAATCGCATGCAGCGGCCAGATCGAGATCCGCGGTTGATTGAACAAATTCGTCTCCGGCGCACGACTGCTGGCAGTCAAAAAGAACGCACTTCTTTCCAACTCCACCCTCGTGACCCCATTGCCTTCCTGCGAGCCTCTCAATGGATCAAACACCAGCTCATCCACCGACGCATACAAACGGTCAGCATCTACTTCCACCTTCTCAGTCGCGATCACCGTGCCTCCCAGCGATCCCCCCATCTGCACCCTCGATGCTACGTTGCTGATTCCCTCCCGGGTCAAATTCGGAAACACCGCACTCAAATACACCGTCGCAGGATGCCCTGGGTATCGCTGATACTCAAACTGCCCCACCTGCCGCCTGGCGAGCCGCTCTTTTTCAAACGTCGTATTGATCCGCGGCACATCCCAAAACGATCCCGGCACCGGATCATTGCCACTAAGGTTCTCCGCCCACACATCCCCCGCCGCCGTATTGATGTTCACCTTGGTCGATTCATCATCCGTCCAAAACGCCACGCGCCCCACAATCGGATTGTCTGCGGTCGGTGCATGCGCTGCTCCACCGGTCCACCTTGCCTCCCCTGCCGATCCCTCGTTTGGCACTGTCATCTTCCCATCTCGCAACACATACAACCAACGCACCGGCATCGGCAAAGGATTGTCAGTCGCCGCCGCACCAGCCAACGGCACACCGCTCAACGTAAAACCTTTCACCGCAGGCGTTCCTCCCTCAGACAACGCCGCCCCGGCATCCGCTATCGGAAACCGCCGCGTGCCATTCAGATCCATCACCGGCACATTCAGATCCGTGAACAAGGCCGGATTCTCATGCCAGTTGGCTGGCACATCGGCTGCCGCAGAGAAAGGTCCCGCGTCTGGCGTCCACACCATGTGCTCTGCCGAATACAATTTGTAATATGCTTTCGGCGCATTCGAAGGTCCGCCCATCGCCGTTCCAAACGTGCGAATCATCCCCGGCTGTGAAGCCCAGGCCACCCCTGCACCGCTGGTTGTTGCCGCCCGAATTTGCGCCATCACCACATTGGTTGCCGAATCCACCAAATCCCGACTGCGTCCTCCACTTTCTGCAAGCCGGGAGGCCACCGTCTCCGTCCTCACGCTCATAAAAAAAGACAGCACCAATCCACTCACCAGCAGCAGACAGCTCAACACCACCACCAGTGCCACCCCCCTCTCCCGGTTTCCGATGGTCATCTCATCGCGACCCACTCCAGCCAATCCAGTTTTATCAACGTGCTTCATGATCAATAGGGGATTCAACATGATCCCGGTTTTGGTTGTTCCGCTCTCCATGAATGGACAACGAACCTCGCGAACCAGTGCCCTGCAGCACCCACCCGTCACTCTCCGAAGACAGCCACCAATGCGTTCTTTCTCCAAAGTTTAAGACAGATCCGAAGACGACCACAAGAGTAAACGCCTTTAATGGGCGGGCTCAGTGGACAAAATTCCACTAATCATTTGATTACAATTACCCGCATCAAGTGCCGGTGATGCCCTCGAGCCATCCTCCTCACGGGAAGCCTTTTTTGTCCCACCACTCCTCCAATTCATCCGCGCCGAAATCCGCCAGCACCGCATCATCCACCTCAATGCACGGTGCCTTTGTCTGGCCGGTCAGCTCAAGCATCTCCTCACGCGCGTCCGCATCCCGCGTCACATCCAGCTTCTCATAACTCACACCATGTTCGTCAAGCCAGTCAATGGCTTCGTCACACCAGGGACAGCCAGGTTTGATAAAAAGTCGGACACTCATGCTCATCAGTTTCAAATAACGTTTCACGTTTCCCCACAGGTCGTGAAATTCCTCACTTTTCTCCAGCCTCTTTTCCCTTACCCCTTATCTGAACTCCAGCACCATCTTGCCCTTCGCCGTGTTGCTTTCGATCAACTCATGCGCCCGCTTCAGGTTCGCCGCATTGATCTCCCCCAGATGCTCCCCAAACGTCGTGCGCAAAACTCCCGCATCCACCAAATCCGCCGCTTCATTCAGCATCTCATGCTGCCTCACCATGTCCGCCGTCTGAAACAACGACCGCGTAAACATCAGCTCCCAATGCAACGAAAGCGCCTTGCGCTTCAGCAACTTCACATCAAACACCGCCGGATCATCGATCAACGCCAGATTCCCAAACGGCGCCAGCGACTCCACAATTTCCCCGATATGCTGATCCGTGTGAGTCAACCCCGCCACATGCGTCACCGAATCGATGCCCACCCGCTTCAGTTCCTGCGACAACGGCTTGCGATGATCAATCACCTCATGCGCCCCCAGCTCCTTCACCCACGCCTGTGTCTCCTCCCGCGAAGCCGTGCCAATCACCTTCAACCCCGTCAACCGCCGCGCCAGTTGCGTCAAAATCGAACCCACCCCACCCGCCGCTCCGACAATCAAAAGCGACTGCCCATGATCCTCTCGATCTTTCGGAATCCGCAACCGGTCAAACAACAGCTCCCAAGCCGTGATCGTCGTTAAAGGCAACGCCGCCGCATGGGCAAAATCCAACGACTTCGGCTTCCTGCCCGCAATCCGCTCATCCACCACATGCAGCTCCGAATTCGTCCCCGGCCGCGCGATGCTGCCCGCATACCAAACTTCATCCCCCGGTTTAAAAAGCGTCACCTCATCCCCCACCGCCACCACCACGCCCGCCGCATCATAACCCAACACCGCGATCTCGCCCTCCGCCGGCTCCGCCCGTTTGCGCTGCTTCGCATCCACCGGATTCACCGACACCGCCTTCACCTGCACCAGCAAATCCCGTCCCTTCGCCACCGGATCAGGCAAGGTCACATCCAACAGGCAATCCGGATCACTCACCGGTAACGAACGACGATATCCAACAGCTTTCATGGTAACGAGAGATACGCGCCAACCGTTTAAATGATCCGGTCTTTCAACGGTTCCCCCTGCAAATAGCGCCGGAAGTTGCCGAGGAAATGCCGCACCAAAGTGCCCGCCTCATCCCGATGCCCACCCGCCGTGTGCGGCGTGATGAAACAATTTTCCAAAGTCCACAAAGGATGCTCATCGGGCAGCGGCTCAGGCACCGTCACATCCAGCCACGCCGCTTCCAACGGACCATTTTTCAGCGCTGCATAAAGCGCCCCCTGATCCACCGTCGTGCCGCGCCCGATGTTGTAGAAAACCGACCCCTCCTTGCAGCGCCCAAAGCGCGACGCATCAAAATAATTCACCGACTCCGCATTGTCCGGCAGGATGTTGATCACGTGATCCGCCAGCGGCAACTCCTCCCCTACCGCCTCCAAAGTCACCACCTTCACCTCCTCATCGCCCCGTGGCTGACGCCGCACCGCAATCACCTCCATATCGAAAGGCTTCAACAGCTCCACCACCCGCGCCGCGATCGAACCATAACCCAAAATCAGCACCTTCTGTCCAGGCCCCAGCACCGCCGACTGCTGCCGCAACGCATTCCACTCCGACGCTCCATTCGCCACCCGGGACTTCAATCCCATCGGCAGCTTCCGCGCATGTGCCAGCATGAACGCCACGACGTGCTGCGCACAAGCCTCCGCATACACTGACGAACTGTTCGTCACCAACAACCCCCGCGACTTCGCGAACTCACGAAATTCCGCCGTGTCATATCGCGTGAACCCCGCCGAGCTAACTTGAATCCACTTCAACTTCTCCGACTCATACACGCTCTGCAAATCCGGCTGGCCAAACGCAATGTCAGCCAGACCAAACGACGGATCCTTGTCCGCCTTCGCCAGCACCGACGTCACCGGTTTGTCCGGCAGCAAAATCTCATGCGGGGCCACCCCCTCCTTCAACAAGGCAAGAACCTGCGGAGCCAAAAGCGTGTCGGAAAAAATCTTGAGAGCGTTCATGTCTCGTCACCATCAAAGAAATTCACCCTCAATCAAGCCAAGCCGACAGCAAATTGCACTTCGCTGACACCTCCGCTCTCTTGATCCTTTCGCTTGTCACCGGGCAAACGCTGGCAATGGTGAGCTACGTCATGTTCCGGACAACACCCCTTCTCCTCTCCGCCCTCAGCGCCATCGGCATCGCGGCGCTCCTCAGCAGCTGTGGCACTCTCAAAAAGCTGCCCTCTGTCAGCATCAACGTTCCCTTCATCGGTGACGATTCGGCCTCCCCCGGCAACGATCCCTTCATTCCCTACGACATTCGTCAAAAACTCACCCCCGGCCACACCCTCGACGTTGACATCTACACCGGCCAGCGCTCTCCTGATCGCATCTTCAGCGGCAACGTGCTCATTGATCCAGAAGGCAACGGCGACTTCGGTAAAATCGGCAAAACCCGCCTGGCCGGACTCGATGCCACCCAGGCCGTCCGCGCCATCAGTTCCCTCTTCAACGCTCAGCGCGGCGACAAAATCCTCAACGTGCAGTTGAAAAACATCGAAGACCTCCCGCTCCTCACCATCAACGGCTCCGTCAAACAACCCGCCGTCGTGCGCTGGTTCGACACCGCCTCCCCCATCAACATCCTTCCGTATGTTGGCGGTCGCATCGGTGATGGCTCCGCCGTTTATATCACTCGCGAAGGTCGCCGCCGCTTCTACCCCAACCTGCAAGCCGCCGCCAGCAGCGGCACGCTCATGGCAGGGGACATCGTGACCTATACCAGCGACCTTTAATTCGCCCCATGCCCAGCAACTTCGACCGCTATTCCCCCCCTCGCAACGAGTCCAGTCTCGCTGCCTCCCTCGGCCTCTTTCTCCTGCGCTTTGGTGCCGGATTTGTGCTCTTTTACGTCGAAGGCTGGAACTTCGCCATCCGCGTCTGGCAACATCTCTGGCACGGAGCCCCCTGGGGTTTTATCGACACCATCGCCAATGCAAGTCTGCCTCTTCCCAAAATCCTCGCGGTGGTCATGGCCGTCGTCATCGTCCTGAGCTCCGTCAGTTGGATGCTTGGCTTCGTCACCCGCTTTGCCTCGGTGATCCTCCTTCCCGTCATGGCCTTGGCGGTCCTCATCTCCAACCGCACCGGCATCAGCACCCCCACCGCCGAAGCCGCTGCCCTCTATTTTTTCATCGCCCTCTGCCTGCTGATCAGCGGTCCCGGCTGGTGCTCCCTCGACGCCCTGTTCAAGATGCGCCGCGGCAAAAAGTCCATTTATGTCTGAGCCCAAGCCTGAGCGTGAGTCCCTCCGCATCCTGGCGGTCGACCCGGCCTTGCGCAATACCGGCTACGCCCTCCTCCAGCGCGACGGCAAAACCATCACGTCCATCACCTATGGCGTGATCCAAAATCCCGCCAAACTCCTGCCCTCCGGCTGCCTCGTCGCCATCCGCGAAAAACTCAACGAGCTCATCGTCGAATTTCGCCCCACCGAGTGCGCCATCGAGTCCACCATCTTCGTCCAAAGCTATCGCACCGCCATCACCCTCGGTGCCGTGCGCGGAGCCGTTCTCATCGCCGCCGCCGAACACGGACTCCCCATCTACGACTACGCCCCCCGTGAGGTCAAACAAGCCGCCGTTGGCAAAGGCGCAGCCGACAAAACCCAGGTCGCCTTCATGATGCGCTCCATCCTGCGTCTTCGTGAAACCCCTCCCCCCGACGCCGCCGATGCCCTCGCCGTCGGACTCGCCCATCTCCAAGCCTCGTCCGCCGGCCTTGCCACCAACCGCGACCGCCAGAGAGCGTGAAAAAGTTCTTGGTTCCTTGTTCTTGGTTCTTGGTTTGGGAATGACCGGCGGAATAACCAAGAACTAAGAACCAAGAACCAAGAACTCGACTCTTACCTTTTCAACAAACTCTCCGCGTGCGCCTTCGCACTATCGCTCTTCCCGCCCAACATCCGCGCCAGCTCCTCCACCCGGTCCGCATCCCGAACCTCCTGCAACGTCGACCGAGTGCGCTGATCTTGAAGCTCCTTGCTCACCACAAAATGCCGGTCCGCCAATGACGCCAGCTGTGGCATGTGCGTGATCGCAATGATCTGATGTCGCTCCGCAATCGACGCCATCTTGCGTCCCACCGCCCCCGCGATGTTGCCACCCACGTTCGAGTCAATCTCGTCGAACACCATCAGCGCAATCGCATCCTGCTTCGCCAGCGCACTCTTCACCGCCAGCAACACCCGCGACATCTCGCCCGACGACGCCGTCAACCGCAACGGCTTCTTCGGCTCGCCCACGTTTGGTGCAAAAACAAAATCCACCTCCTCCAAACCATCCACCCCCGGCACCTCGCGCGGCAACAACTGCACCTCAAATACCGCCTGCTGAAATCCCAGATCCACCAAATGCGCCGCGATGTCCTTGGCCAGCAACGGAGCCGACTTGCGTCTTGCCGCCGAAAGCTCCTTGCCCGCCTTCCCCACTTCCTTCAAAGCCTTCTGCACCAGCGCCGCCAGTTTCTCCAGCTCCTCGCCCCGGTTCTCCATCCGCGCCAGTCGACCCGCTGCCTGCTCGCGAAACTCCAACACCGCTTTCACATCCGCCCCATACTTGCGCTTCAGCGTTTGAATCACATGAATGCGCTGCTCCAACGTGTCCAGCTCACCTGGTTCAAACTCAATGCCCGCCGCATAATCCCGCACCGCATCCTCCATCTCCTGCAACTCAATCTGCGCCGAAGAAAACCCCGAGAACGTCTCCGCCAACTGCGGATCAAACTTCTCCAGTTCATGCATCATGCGTGAGATCTCGCGCAATTCGGATAACACACTGTGCGGCCCCTCAGCCAGCCGCTCCACAATTCCATTCCCCAGCTCCACCACGCGCGTGCTGTTCGCCGCCAGCCGATGCCTCGTTTCGATCTCCTCCTCCTCACCCGGCTGCAACTGTGCCTCATCAATGTCCGCAATCTGAAACCGCAGCATGTCGATCTCCTGCGCACTGGCCCGCTCGGAATTTGCCAGCTCATCATGCTCCACCGACGCCTTGCGCCACGCCCGATAGCTTTCACCATACGCCTTCACCAACTCCTCCGCCCCCGCATACGCATCCAGCATCTCCAACTGCCGCTCTTTTGAATGCAACGATTGATGATCATGCGGACCATGCAAATCCACCAAATGCTCACCTAATTGCTTCAGCATCGCCGAAGTCACCGGTGACCCGTTTACAAACTGCTTGTTGGTGCTCGCGCCAATCACCCGGCGAATGATCAACGACTCCCCATCCAGCGCATCCAAACCATTCTCCACCAGCACCGTATCCACCGCCTGCGGCCTCTTCAAATCAAACACCGCCTCCACCGAACACGTCTCCGAACCCGTCCTGATCAGTCCACGATCCGCGCGCTCCCCAAGAATCAGCTTCAGCGCCCCCACAATGATCGACTTCCCCGCCCCCGTCTCCCCGGTCACACTCACCAGTCCAGGCCCAAGCTCCCAGGAGAGATCTTCGACCAGGGCAAGATTTTGAATTTTCAGCAGCGCAAGCATGACAATACAGACAACCAATTGCGCCGACTATGGAAGCACTTCACCACATTGCAAACGCGCGCCTACACTGACTGATTCAATGCCGCCCGCAGCACCGGCTCGATCACGTCCGCCTGCCGGTAAAAACCCAGATCGTTGGGATGTGACCCGTCCGTTGCCCCATCCGCATCGTCCCCCAACAACGCATCTCCTTCCACGTAGAAAAGATTGTTCACCCCCTCCGACTTCAGCTTATCAAAGCTCCCCTTCAACGCCGCATGATTGGCCGTGTGATGCGCAGCCCGCACCGGCTGAATCCACGAGTTCGTGTTGCGCCGATCCTCGACCAGCACAATCGGCACCGCCGCCGTCGCATCCGCCGCCCGCAACTGCTTCACCAGCGGCACACACCGCTCCAGCACCAGCTTCGCATCCATGTTCGGCAAACAATCGATCACCAAAACCGCCACCTTCAGCTTCGCCAGCAACACCCCCACCGCCTCATCCATCTTGCCATTCCCCGAGAATCCCAGGTTGATCACCGGTCGGTCCAGTCTCCGTCCTAATATCGCCGGATGACACATCCCCGGCCGTGAAGCGCTCGCCCCGTGCGTGATCGAAGTTCCATAAAACAACACCGCCGACTCCTCCTCGCGCGGTGCCAATCCCTCAAACTTCGCCCCCTCATTCACCCCAATCTCCAGCTTCTCCACTCCGTTATACAACGGCAGATACAACATGAACTCCCGCTCCTCCGACGGCATTCCCTGGATCAACATCGCCTCCACATTCTGCTTCTCCGGCTTGCTCACATTCACCCAGCGCCAGCGACCGGACGCATCCCGCGCATAAAGATCCGTGCCACTCATCCCCGTCGCCGGCATGTGCGGCATCGCCAACCCCGGGTTCGACAACTGATACCTCACATGCACCGCTGTGGCGTCCGTCTTGAATCTCACCGCCATGCCCGCACTGTGCCGGCTCAGATTCCACACCGGCCCCGTCACCTTGCCCTCTGCCTCCGCTGGCAACCGATCATAAAACCGCTTCCTAGGCAAATCTCCCCAAACCCGCCCCTCCAACCCCCAGTCCTCCGGATTTTGCCAGGTCACCCCTTTCCCGCCCGCCCCCGCCTTCGAAGCCGCCATCTCCTTGTCCAACTTCGAAATCGGCTCCGCAGGAGCAGCCCCTTGCTGACCCATCAACGGCAAAACAGGCAAAGACACAGTGGCGGTAAAAAAAGTGCGGCGATTCATAGTGGATCAAACCACGATGCCAGCTTTCACCCTCCCGCTGCAACAAAAAACCCCATCTGCGTTCATCTGTGTCCATTTGCTTCGCTGCGCTCACCCTCCGGGCAGCCTGCGGCTGGCTGTCTCGCTTCGCTCGGCTGTGGTTAAAAAATATTACTCCTATGGCCTCAGATCCCACAGGTAGCCCCAGAAAGCTTCTTTTCATATTCAGACCCATTCGTGTCAATTCGTGTCCATTCGTGGTTGCCCAATTCCCCGCCCCCCCTTCCTTTGAAGCTTGCAATCCCCACCCAAATCCCCTTCAATCCCACCCATGAAACGTTTCGCTCCTTGGATTTTCATCCTGCTCGCCCCCCTCTTGATCAGCATGGGGAAAAAAGAAGAGTTCTCCATCACCTTTCACAGCCAGGGCAACGACACCGACATGCGCAAAACCATCTTCCCATTTGTGCTGGATGGCCGCTCATTGATCTTCAAAATCCTTCCTGAAATCAGCCAGAAAAACGTTGCCGCCTACCACTCCTTCCCCGCCCCCACCGGAGGCAACGGACTCACCCTGCAACTCGACTTCCGCGGCAAACAAAACCTCGACCTCATCACCCGCACCCGCAACGGCGAATACCTCCTCGCTCTCGTTAACGGTCAACCTGTCGACTACGTGCGCATCGACCAGGTCGTTTCCAACGGCATGATCACCATCTGGCAGGGCGTTCCCGACAGCGTCATCGCCGCCCTTGCCAAAAAGCACCCGAAAATCACCTCTTCCGGTGCACCCAGCATGTCTGACAAATTCGAAATGTCGCCCACCACTCCCAAAGAGAAAAAGAGCTTTCTTCAACGCTTCAAGAAAGAAGAACGTGAAGCCGAAAAACGCAAAAAAGCCGGCGAAGAAGAGAAACCCGCCATCCCCAGCTTCAACCTTCCCACCGCACCCACCTCCACTCCTGACCCTGCTGCACCAGGCGTCCCCGCCGCACCCACCAGCAGTCAGATGCCCGTTGAAGGTGTCACTCCGCTTCCTGGTGAGGCCCCTCAAGGTCAGTTGCCCCTCCCTCAATAAGGATCCTCTCTTAAACTCGGGCGCCACCATGCATCGTTGCCTCCTCCTCTGCCTGCTGGCGTTGTCATTGTCAAACCAGTCCGTTCACGCCCAACAGCCCAACCCAACTCCCATGGCCCTTGTCCTACCAACGGACAACGATGGCCTGCTGCGCAGCGACGAACCGGGATTCTACATGTTCGTCGACCGTAACTTCGAAAAACAAACCTCCACCCCGTGGGAAGGCGGACAATACGGCTACGTTCGCGGTCCGGTCCGACTCGGTTCCAAAGTGGTCCTCATGGCCTTCCATGAAGGACTCGACATCGCCCCGCTCAAGCGCGATGCCAACGGCACCCCCCTCGACCAAGTGCGCAGCATCTCCCACGGCGAAGTCGTCCACGTCAGCGATCAGCCCGGCGCCAGCAACTACGGACGTTATGTCGTCATCCGTCACGACTGGACCGATGGCGCCTTCTACTCCCTCTACGCCCACCTCGCCCGCGTCGACGTTCAACCCGGTCGCCCCGTCCTCCCCGGCACGCCCATCGGCATCCTCGGCTACAGCGGGGTTGGACTCGACAAACGCCGCTCCCACCTCCACCTCGAGCTCAACCTGTTCCTCAGCAGCCGCTTCAACGAATGGCACGAAAAAAACTTCCGTCCCAGCCCCAACGCCCACGGCCTTTACAACGGGCTCAACCTCGCCGGCATGGACCTCGCCCGCCTCTATCTTGAGCGTCAGAAAAACCCCACCCTAAGCGTCTCCCAATTCGTTCGCACCCAAGAGCCCGAGTGGAAGGTCATCGTCCCGCGACGCAACACCACCCTCGAACTCCTGCAAAACTACCCTTGGCTCGGCGAAGACACCGCCCGCCCCTCGCCCTCGTGGGAAATCAGCCTCAGCGGCTCCGGCCTTCCCCTCCACATCCGCCCCGTCGACCAGTCCGTCACCCAGCCCCAGGTTAGCTGGGTAAAAGACACCGGCATCCCTCACGTTTATCATACCCGCAAACACGTCAGCGGCAGCGGCGGCAAAGGCACCCTAACCGCCAGCGGCATCCGTCATGTCGAACTCATCACCAGCGACTTCCTCATCGCCGCCCCGAAGTAGTATTCCATCAAATCCGTCCCATCGGGACAACTCATAAGAGCCCGGCACAAGGTGCCGGGTCCTAATCCACAGAACCCCGCGCCCTGTCAGGACGCTTCATGGGTGCCGGTTCTCATCGCCCATTACCCTCACTCACCTCCCGACGGCAGGATAAAATCAGGGATGCTGTGACAAAGACCCTCACCGTCGGCTTCTTCGACAATCTGCTCATCCGTTGCAGGCTCCGCCTCCAGGACCACAGTCTGTCCAGACAACATTGCAAAATTCACCTCGGCCTTGTATTTTTAGAAGAGCGTGTGCAAATGCAAGGAATGACCGAGAGGGTTGTTGCAAAAGCGCTGATGATTACAAGTTCGACAGCTGACCATTTCTAGCCACAAGCACTCGTTCAGATGAATAGATATTCCGCATATTTTCTTGTATTTAGTGCGTTTCTTCCTCTTGTTTCTTGTCATTCACTTGGGGAGATTACCAGTAGATTGATCAATGAAGGCCCTCCAAAACTCGAGTCAATACAGCTTGATGGCGACAGCATCATCTCCGTTTATACGCTAAAGGAAAAAACGTATAAAAAAGAATTTAGAACAAACAACGTTTTAACAAAATCCGTTGTTTATCATGATGATGGCTCAACTTACGTCATCACTGAATACAAAGATGGAATCCGCATAGAGCAGAGAATATTTTCCAGAACCGGAAGTTTAAAATCCCTATCAAAGTTTGAACCCCCAAAGTCGCGAATCATATCCAAGGTGGAATATCATGAAGATGGTTCCGTGAAAAAATTGAATCAATTTTAGCTCTGCCACACTTTTCATTTAATCCTATCATTGATGAAACCCACATGGCCAATTTCATACGATCCACCGAATCTGTTCGCGCATAATTTTTGCAATAGTGGCGAGGTTAAAGCTGAGCTTTTGATCGATCTAGAAAACGAATTAATGCAGTTTTTCAATAGCTCACTCCAGCTTGGAGGATGGAATCTTCCAGAACAGGAAATGCGCTATATCATACATAAAATAGTCGATGGTTTTTACGATACCGCATTAAAATTTCCCATATTCGGCCTGGCCAACGATCCTCCAAAATTTGTTAGATGCTCGTATCGCAGCACTTGGCGGCAGCTATGTGGTATGACGAATGCGCGCGCTTTGGAGTCGCTGATGTCATAATTTCGACAAATGGGGGACACTATAGAAAAGGGCAATTCAGGAATGCGCCGATGGACTTGCTGAAATGCCGTGTATCCAAGACACTTATTCTGATAAGGAACAAAGCGACTTCATGAAGCAATGTGTCGAAGGCAATCTAAGAGAGAGGAGTTACCTATGATCATCGATGACTCGGACGCCGACCAATGGCTGAGCAAGGTTTCGGACTTGGATCCGATCAACAATCGAAATGACCAAAAAGTTTTTGTCATTACCGCTGTTGAATGGGCCGACAAGCGTTTTGCAGAGATCACAGAAATCGAAATGCGAGAATACATTTCAAAACGCGATTGTTATTGGATCGCAAACAGAATTTTAAAGAGGGACAAGCCCTCGGTTTTGCGCCCTCCTGCGATGCTTGTATGCTCAGTAATTCAAATAGTCTTTTGTGCACTACAAGTTCACAAGGAGAAAAATCAAGAGTCCAAAGATGAATAGGCTCAGCTTTCAGATGTGGCTGAGCTCTGGGCTAGAATCCGTCCGAGCCTAACAGAATCGATCTCGGAAACTGTTGGATTCGTCTGCATGCTGACATTTTCAACAAAGTGATCGCTTCGCAGTATTACCCTCTGGAAAACGAATCCCAAAAACACCTGGGCACTGAACTTCGGCAGCCAATCTGGCAACTCCCCCACTCAGCTTCTCACAACAACTGCTGCGCCATCGCCATTGCCCCCAAAATCCCTGCTTGATCCCCCAAACCCGGAGGCACTACATAATCCCTAACCCCCTCCATCAGTTCATAGGTCTGCAAATACCCGTTCAGCACCCGCTGCAACTCCTCCTGGATCATCGGAAACAACTGCGTTTGATGCATCACTCCGCCACCGAGAATAATCCGCTGCGGCGACAACGTCAGCGTCAAATTCGCCAGCGCCAGCGCCATCAAGGTGGAAAACTCGCCCCAGCACTCGTGCTCAGCCGGAAAATTCTCCGCCGGTGCCCCCCATCGCGCCGCAATGGCCGGACCACTCAACAAACCTTCCACACAGCTGCCATGAAAAGGGCAAACGCCGTCCGGTTCCGGCGCATCCGACATGATCGCCGGAATGAACAAATGCCCGATCTCCGGATGCATCGCGCCATGCAAAGGCTTGCCATTGATCAAAACCCCGCCACCCACGCCCGTGCCCACCGTGATGTAGATCAACGGATCACACTGCCGCCCATTGCCCCAGGTATATTCGCCCAGCGCCGCCGCATTCACATCCGTATCAATCGCCATCGGCACATGAAACACATCCCGCAACGATCCCAATAAATCCGTATACTTCCACCCCTCTTTCGGCGTCGTCGTGATGTAGCCGTAGGTGTCGCTGTTCTTGTTCAGATCCAAAGGCCCAAAGGCACCGATGCCGAGCGCGTTGAATTTGCCAACCTGACGCGCCCCATGGTCAAAAAACGCAATCACCTCCCGCATCGTCTCCATCGGTGTAGTGGTTTCGATGCGCGTGCTCAGGCGGATGTCATCCGGACCCGTTCCAATTGCGCAATTGAACTTGGTTCCGCCCGCTTCAATGGCGGCGATTAAATCGTTTTTCATGTGGGGAGAGAAAAAAATTAGACCGCCTGCAACGAATGCGAATCCTTCAAACCAAGGCTCGCATAGATGTCACGGGTGGCACCGCTTTTGTTAAGCGTATAAAAATGAATGCCGTCGACACCGTTGTCGAGCAAATCCGCACATTGCTCCGTCGCGTAATGCACGCCAACCCGCTGCACCGCATCCTCATCCTTGCCACAACGTGCAATCGCCTTCAGCAGCTTGGCGGGATACCGCGCACCCGCCGCCAGTTCCGCCATGCGCTGCATCCCGGAGGCACTCGTCACCGGCATGATCCCGGCAATGATCGGCACATGAATGCCCGCCAGATGACACCGATCCCGGAAATCAAAAAAGTCGCGGTTATCAAAAAACAATTGCGTGCAAATGTAGTCCGCTCCCGCGTCGACCTTTGCCTTCAGATAGTCCATCTCCATCAAGCGGTTCGGCGTCCCCGGATGTCCCTCAGGAAATCCCGCCACCCCAATCCCAAACCCACGGCTGTCGGAATGCCCCTTAAAATTGCGGATGAACTTCACCAGATCCGCCGCGTGCTGAAAAGCATCGTTCGCCCGCACATACCCCTCCAAATTCTTCGGCGGATCACCCCCGAGCGCCAAAATGTTGCTCACGCCCGCCTCCGCATATCGCTCCAAAATCGCCTCGATGTCCGAATCGCCATGACACACACAGGTCAAGTGCGGCACCGCATCCAGCGTGGTCGACTGATTGATGCGCACCACCAGATCATGCGTCAGTTCGCGCGTCGTTCCACCCGCGCCATAAGTGACACTCACAAATGCCGGCTTGTAAGCCTCCAGTTCACTGATCGTCTCATACAACGCCAGTGAAGCCGCTTCCGTTTTCGGCGGAAAAAACTCAAAGGAAAAAGTCGGGCGTTGGGTGGCAAAAATATCCTGAACGTGCATGGCTAATGATCCTATCAAGCGAAACGAAGACCGCAACCAATGTCCGCGTCACCTTTTCATTTCAATTCAATTCAATTCCAAGGGATTGCATTGCAATAAACTAAGGCTTGAGCACTTGGCTGGCGAGAACCCCGCTGCCATCATTCGACGCAGGTTCTATTCCAAGCGTTGCACATACCAGCCCGTAAATTTCCACGTTCTCAAAAGGTGCCAGCCTCACTCCCGATTGAAACGCCGACCCCGACGCCACAAACGCCGCGCCCATCGATGGCAAATCCGGATCAAATCCATGCGTGGCCTTCAAAAACGAGTTCCGCAGCCCCTCGCTCATCAAAGGCCTTTTCACAAAAAACCACCCCTCATCCGCGATCAAAATCACCGGAGGAATGCGCCGGTGATCTCGAAAATGCAGCCGCTCCGGCACCTCTTCTTTCAAATAGACCTGAAAATGCTTCTGCTCCTTGCGCAAACGCTCCACCATCGCCGCCGCCGTCTCCCCGCCTTCTTTCGGACGCACCCCCGCCACCGCGCCGGCAAAATCGATGTCCACCTTCTCGGTGTCCATCAACGACCCCATCGCGATCGTCCTGTCGGGATGAAGATCCGTCATGCCGTGATCCGATACACAAACCAGCTGCACCACATGACTCAACTTCAGCTCGTCAATCCCCTTCACCAACTGGCCCAGCGCGGCGTCCACGACTTGCACTGCCTCCGCCACCTGGGCCGAATCCACGCCAAACTTGTGCCCCGCCGAGTCCGCCTCATGAAAATACAACGTCACCAAACCCGGCCTCTCCCCTTTGGGACGACGCAGCCAGTCCAGCACCGTGCGAACCCGCTCCTCCGCCGTCACCTTGCCGTCATAGCGTCGCCATTCATCCGGCCTCCGACCGCCAATCTCCGCCTCAGACCCCGGCCAAAACATGCAGGCCGACTTCATTCCGTGTTTCTGCACTGTCAGCCACACCGGCTCCCCCTCCCACCAGCGTCCGTCTGCCACCGCCGGACTCCCCAACGCGAAACTAGCGTCAAAAACCGGATCATACATGTTGTTGTTGATGATCCCATGCTTCTGCGGCCGGAGCCCGGTCGCCAACGTGAAAAAATTCGGGAACGTCAGCGTCGGAAAGCTCCCCACCATCTTCTCCGCCGTCACCCCGCCTTTCGCCAACCTCGAAAGCACCGGTGGCTGGTATTTCTCCAGGTAATCCGACCGAAACCCGTCCAACCCCACCAAGATGACGATCCGATCTTTCGGCTCCACCACCGCCCCCTCCCGCCGTTCGTTCAGCCACCAAAACGCCCCGAACGCCAGACAAGCGGCGACGACCAAAAATACATAAACACGACTCGCTTTCATAACCCACGCTCATCACACACCCGATTGCCCATTGTGCAAGCGAACAAACCCGACCTTAATTTAAGGTTTCATCTCCTCCACCGCCCGCTGCGCCGTTTTGCGCAGAAACGCCGCATATTCCGACTCCAAACCTTTCGGAGCAAAATCCACCTCCACCACCCCGCCAAACAACGACTCATAAAACACACAGGCCCCCAGATACTGTCCCGCCTTGCTGGCATGATGACCATCCATCGCCAGCGTCAGCCTGCCATCCTTACCCTTCTTCCAAACCCGGCCCACGTGCAATGAATGCGTCTGATCAGGCAAAGCCGGAGGTTTCGCTGATTTCACCTCAAACTTCTCATCCCGACGATACCCCCATACCGCATCCGTATCCGCCAGATAAAACGCGTTTCCCGTCGGAATCATCCCGGTTCCCAACTCCTTCGCCACCTCACCATAAGCCCCCTTCAACCCTTCAAACATCGCCTGCTGGGTCAACGGCTCCCCCACCTTTTTGTTCTTCACCGAAAACCTCGGATCATCACTTCGATAAGCCCACGTCTCATGAAAAACCACCCGCGCATCCGGTGCGTGCTTCTTGATGTAGTCGAACAAAATTCGCGCAAAGGGCCGGAAGGTATCCACGTCATGACTCTTGATGCTCGCCTGCTGGATCGTCACCACCTCCCACTTCTCCGCCAGCAGATGCGCCTTCAAGCTCTTGCCATCTTTGTATAGACCCGCCGGATCATTCGCATCCGCCTCAAACTTCTGCGCCTTCGTTGCATGCAGCTCAAGGCTTGCCCCGCCCACCACAATCGAGTCATGGATCAGCTCATGCCCGCCCGCCTTCACCAAGTCTTTTAAAAACATCGTCGCATCCCGCGAAAAACTGTTCCCAATCGTCAACAACCGCACCGTCTTTTTGTTCTTCTCTCCTGCCGTCTCCGCCAAAACCCCCGGCACCGGACCCACCACCCCTACCATCAACATCAACGCGAAAAAAATCTTCATCATCAAAACACTCAACGCCCCAGCACCCCCATCACTTGCATCAACTGATCTGTTCCCAACTTTGTGCCTTCGTGTGAGAATAAAAAAACTCGCCACCCTCCCCATCCAATGTTCAAGGTAACCCCATGATCTCCCTCCTCATCACCGTCGAAGTCGACCCCACCCGCGTCGACGAATTCATCGCCTACATCACCGAAGAAGCCGCCGACGCACGCACCAAGGAACCCGGCTGCCGCCGTTTTGAAATCAGCCAGAGCATCGACACCCCCAACCACTTCAGCCTGGCCGAAGCCTACGACGACCTCGAAGCCCTCGAAGCCCATCGCAACACCCCCCACTTCATCCTCTTCAAAGAACGCGCCTCCAACGGCCTCATCCTCAACAAAACCGCCATCCTCGGCAATATCATCGACTCCTAGCTCCCCCGTGACACAGGCTTGCAGCCTGTGGGTGTGACAGGCATTTTGCCTGTCATCCCGAACGTCTCCACACTTATTCGAACCACCTCACCCTCGCGCCATTCCAGTCGAATCCTCCCACGCGCACTCCAAACCCCCCTCTAAGCTCAGGACTTGAACCCAAGCCCATCTCCGACTAAACTGTGGTGAGATGACTTCCGCCGCAGAAACGCTCTTGGAAAACGCCCTTCGACTCCCTCTGGAAGAACGTTGCCGCATCGCTACTCGTCTTATTGAGAGCGTGGACGAGGAAGACGATCTAGATCTCAGCCCAGAATGGCAGGCCGAAATCGACCGTCGCGTGGAGTCCGTGCGCAACGGCACTGCCAAACTGGTGCCGCACGAAGAAGTCATTACCTCACTAAAGAACAAGCTTTCCGAGCAACGCGGAGCCACCTCTCCTCCATGAAGGTCAGCTGGCTTGAATCCGCTGAATGTGAATTCTACGACGCGGCGCTCTATTATGGCAGCATCGACTCTGATCTTGGAGAACAGTTTGCCGCCTGCGCAGAGGTGGCCGTGGCTGAAATAGCCGCGCATCCAGAACTCTTTAGGAAGTTTGACGGTCAAGTGCGCAAAGCTAGGCTCAGGCGGTTTCCGTATGCCATCGTCTATTTGCTCAACTCTGATACCATCCGGATTGTCGCAATGATGCATCTCCACAAACAACCGGGCTACTGGCGGAAAAGGATTAGATGAAGGGCTTGTTAACTTCGACCGACACTGCGCAGTTGCCCGTCATCCCAACCCCCATTCCCCCCTCCTCACCCAATCGCATTCGCCTTCGCATACTCCTCGAACAACCCCCGCGCCCGGTAAAACTCCACCTCCGCAATCCCGACCTCGCGCAACGCCGATTTAACTTCTTCCGCAGGTGTTTTCCCCAGCACATGCTGACGGATCAAATCCATCTTGCGTGACTGCAAAGCGGAAAACTCCGCATCCACCACCGGCGTGTTTGGCCACTTGCCCGCTGCCTGACCTTCCTTCAACAATTTCGTAAACGGCACCCCCGTTTTTTTGGCTTCTTTCTTCGCGTCATTCACGCCCGTAAACCAATCGGCATGCACGATCTTGTAGTAGTCGCGCATGGACTGCTTGTTGTAATGAAGCACCAGTTTCTTCCCATCCGTCTCAAGAAAACCCGTGGCGCGGAAGCTGTCGGTATCAATCGTGTCGACATAATAAAAATCCAGACCATCCACCCCAAACTCCCACTTGATGTCCCAAAGCAGCAATCCAATTTCTTCCAGCAATTGACGCACCGCCCACGCGCCAAGAATGCTCATCTTGACCGTGCTCAAAAACGCCTCGGCCTCAAGACCGCTCATCAGCAATGCCTCCTGCCTGGTCACGCTGCGATCTTCAGGTTCATGCTTGCTCGTCAGATCAAAAATCGGATTCGGCAAAAATTGCCAGGCCTCCATCGGCTTGGTCAGCCCCAACTCCGCTTCATACCCACGTTTCTCGGAGTCACTCAACCCGCTGTATTTGCGCAGCACCGACGACCCGCCGGTGATCCCAAAACGCACGATATATTCAAGGGGAATCACATAGGTCGATGCCTGGTAAAACATCGCATAATCATACACATGCGATCCCAAGAACGACTTCTGCACCGGCTTCATCACCGGGAACCGGCGCACCACGTTGAATGCACTCGCATTTACCGGTGCATCGCCCGTTTTGACCTCGCCACTCACCGCATCCAGCATCCCCATATGGTGCGTGCAGGCCCCTTCTTTCACCATGCTCTCCAACGGCCCCTGCAAAATTTCCGCGCGGAACTCTTCGTCCATATCAGGAGCCGCCAGAATCGCCTCGCGCACCTTCACCCAAGTCTGCGGCAACCCCATCCGCGTGTAGAGCGCATGACGGAATGTCGCCCGTGCAACGTCCGAACCTTCAATGTCGAAAATGCTGCCCACATCAAACACCGAACCCGCCGCCGTCGTCTCCGTGACCATCAAATCCTCACGATCCGGCACCGCATAAAGCCGTTGCACCGACCCCACATAAAACGGTTCCCCAAGTTCATTCACGCGGACGGCAGGAAGGCTGGAAACAGACATGGTGATAAGAAGTAAAAAAATGAAAAACGGCCATTCCATCCCGCAGGAACCGCCATTCATCAACTCCTTTTCAAACCCCAACGACCGCAAACCAAAGTAGAAGGTCCGTCCCGGGCCTTTCATTCCCACAACAAGGCTCGGGACGAGCCTTCTACTTTCCCCAACTGACTTTCTTTTCCTCCCTTACTCCTCTATCGGCAAATCTACCTCATCCAGAGGTCTTCTCGCGGCTCGTCTCACGGTGAGAATCACCACCCGACTCCCCCTGACGGTGTAGTAAACCCTCAACTGGCTTCGTCGCTTTCGAAACAGCATAACCCGAATCTCGATGGAAAACTTCTCACTCTCCTGAGCCACTGGATGGCGGAGCGGATTTTCTCCCAAATTTTCCACCTCGGCGATCAGATCATCCCGCCATTTCGCCGCCGCATTCGGTGCCCTTTCTTTGATCCAAAGGTAAATCTCTTCAATCTCTGCCAGTGCGCCAAAGGTGTATTCAACGCGATGGTCACTCATAGCTCCCTCAACCGTTGATGAGCCGTCGCCGCATCCAGCGTTTGCCCTCCTTCCATCTCGCTAATCCCCCGGCGGATGGCCTTGAGCGTCCCCAGTTCCTCCAACGCCTCCAAAACTTGCTCATAGGAGCGCCTGCCCAGCAAAACCGCCTCGGCCTTGCCGTTTACCGTCAACACCTCCGGCCTGCCTGTTCTATTCACCCTCGCAAGATGAGCCTTGGCGTTGCGCTGGAATTCAGTCAGCGCATGGATGTCTTCAACGTGGATCTGCATACAAAACTCGGATAAAACATTAAATTTCATGTTATCACGTCCCCACGCTTAAGCAAGAAATCCCACTTCCAACCTCCTTGCACGGCTCGGCCTCCCGCCGTAAGCACCCATTCAACACCATGGCCCTGCTCGACTCCTTTTACCCCATCCTGCGCCCGCTTCTTTTCCAACTCGACGCCGAAACGGCCCACGGCGTCACCGTCAATCTCATGCGCATCGGCCATCAACTCGGCCTTCTCGGTGCCCCCCCCACCACCGGCCCCGGCCATTCCGTCATGGGCCTCAACTTCCCCAATCTTGTCGGACTCGCCGCTGGCATGGACAAATCCGCGTCCGCTGTCGACGCCTGGTCCGCCCTGGGTTTCGGTTTCGTTGAAGTCGGCACCCTCACTCCGCGTCCCCAACCGGGCAATCCCAAACCGCGCCTCTTCCGCCTTATCCCTCACGAAGCGATCATCAATCGCATGGGCTTCAACAACCCCGGCATCGACTCCGCCGTTGCCAAACTGAAGACCCGACAAAACAAAAGCATCGTCGGCGTCAACATCGGCAAAAATTTCGACACCCCCAACGAACGCGCCGTCGACGACTACCTCATCTGCCTGCGCAAAGCCTACGCCGTGGCCGACTACATCGCCGTCAACATCTCATCCCCCAACACCAAAGGCCTGCGCGACCTCCAGGCTGAGGAACCCATCCGCCAGCTCGTCGGCACCCTCACCGAAGAAAAGGCCAAACTGGAAGCCCAACACGGCAAATCCGTCCCCCTCCTCGTCAAAATCGCCCCCGATCTCGAACCCGATCAAATCGCCAGCCTCGCCCGCGTTTTCACCGAGTTCTCTCTCGACGGTGTCATCGCCACCAACACCACCATCACCCGCAACGGGGTTGAAGGCCACCCGCGCGCCCAGGAAACCGGCGGCCTCAGCGGTGCCCCCGTGCGTCAGCGCTCCACCGAAGTCATCGCCGCCTTTCGCCAGCTTCTGCCCACCACCATCCCCATCATCGGAGTCGGAGGCATCCTTTCCGCCAACGACGCCCGCGAAAAACTCACCGCCGGAGCCGCCCTCGTGCAACTCTACTCCGGCCTCGTCTATCGCGGACCCGCCCTCGTCCGTGAAGTCGCCGCCCTCCGCCCCTGACGTGACACAGGCTTGCAGCCCATAAGCATATACCTAAAGGTTGAAGTATGCATTGAGCTGGCTATGTTGGCTGATGCAACCGCGAACTTTGGTCGAGGATGAGTGGGAGGTGCTGCGGCACTTTCTTCCTGAAAACTTGGATGAAGATGCCCGGCTTCACGGTGCAATGCGCCGACGGCGAGGTCAGATCACATCGGCAGAGCAGCTCTTGCGGGTGCTACTTATGCATGTAGGTGGAGGCTTGTCCCTTGAGCAAACTTCAGCGCGTGCCCGCGCCCGAGGCTTGGCCGACCTCAATGCCATGGCTCTACATAAACGACTTTGCACCTCGCGCCCCTGGCTGGAGGCGCTTTGCATTC